>JANOAF010000276.1:0-15776 GCA_031411015.1 Opitutaceae bacterium
GCCTTGGCCGCGGCGATTGCCAGATCCGCGTGCGTGTCGGTCGAAGAGGCGATGATGACGGCATCGACTGCAGGATCCGCGAGCGCGGTCCTCGCGTCGGTGACTTGGGCGCCGTGTTTCGCGGCGAGTTTCGCGGCGGCCTCGGCGTTGACGTCGACGACATAGCGCAGGGCGGTCGCGCCAGTGGCCGCGAGATTGGCAGCGTGGATTTGGCCGATACGGCCGGCACCGAATTGAGCGAAGGTAAGCATAAAGAATATGGGTCTAATCGGAAACAGGAAGGACGGGAAGAGCGGGAAGGCTGAAATGGGGGAGATTCCGACCTTGCCGATCTTCCTGTTCAAAACAGGGCGCTCTTTGAGGCTAACTGCTTATTTTTTGGCCGAGAGGATCGCCTCCATCGGGCGGCCATCGGCGCCGGGCAACTCGACGCCCAGCAGGCGCGCGATGGTCGGCGCGACGTCGAGGTTGCGCACGCGATCGATTTTCACGGCGCGTTTGATGCCGGCACCCTGCGCGATGAAGATGCCGTCGAGTTCGGGATCGGCGGAACTGTAGCCGTGGGTGCCGCCGTAATTCACGGAAGGACCGTTGACGTTCTCGCCCGTCGCCGCGCCCGTGAAGGCGTAGCCGGCCTTGGGGTAAAGGATGAGTTCGCCCATCGCCTCGTTTTCCGCAGGCGTGGGCATGCCGCGCGCGTGCGCTTCCGTGGCCGCGTCGAGCACTTCGGCCACGCCCTCGGTCTGTGAAAAAATCTCACGCAACTTTGGCAGGAGCTCAGCGCGGCGCGACGGATCGGTAACGTAAATAAAAGCGATGCCGCCCTGCGTGCCCGCATAGGCGTCGCACTGCGCGATGGTCGCGCCGGCCGTGCGGAGGAGCCCGGCCTTTTTCAACGCGACGTTGGGGTAGATATATTTTTCGACCTTTTTGAAGCCGTGGTCGGTCGTCACGATCACCGTCGTCTTCTCGCGGAGACCGCTCGCGTCGATCGCGTGCAAGAGATCACCCACGTAGCGGTCGACGAGCTTGAGTGCCGCCATGCCTTCGGGTGAGCCGGGACCAAAGCGGTGGTGCTGTCCGTCGGTGTTGAGCGGATGAAACATCAGGAGATTCGGCTGGTGCTGCGTGAACACGAAACTCGCGGCGCGCGTCCACAGCTCGTCGCGCTCGGCCGCGTTGAGTCGTTTCGGCGGCTCGATGTTTTCGCCCACCACCGGTTTTTTCTCCGCGACTGACAGAATCTCCTTCTCGGTCGCGACGCCGGCGGCGACCATCTCACGCGGAAGCACGGCGGTGGGATCGACGATCTCGGCGAAACTCCAGTTGATCGTGCCGGGCCGCGTGATCGCGACCCAGTCGATCTCGGCGGTGGTGAGGCCGGCGTGAAACGCGGCGTCGTAAACCGTCGGCACGCGCACGAGCCGCGACTTGTCGACCCACTGCTCGTTTTTGATCGGCTTGCCGGGGCCTTGGCGGGTGACGAAGCCGTTGTAGAGGACGCCGTGTTTCTGCGGGTAAACGCCCGTGACGAGCGTCGTGTGGTTGGGCCACGTGATCGCGGGATTCACGATTGTCATCGCGTTGGCCACGACGCCTTCAGCCGCGAGTTTGCGGAGGTTGGGCAGAGCGAGCGATTCGTCGCGCCAGAGATAAGCCGGGAATCCGTCGATCGAGATGAGAACGACATGGCGGTCGGCATGGGCGGCGAAGACTGACGCAGCACCGAGGAACGCGATGAAAAATAGGACGCGGCGGATTTTCATAGGGGGAAAAGGTGCGCGCTATCGCTTGGCGCCGAGAAATTCCGCCACCGGTGCGGCCGTATGCGGAAAAGCCTGCGCCCAATCTTCGCCGAGTAGCGCGGCCACGGTCGCAGCCACTTGCGCTTGGTGCACGGGCGCGGTGTCGCGGCGTTCGCCGAGCGCTCGCGTGTCGGGACCCATCGCCGCGAGCCAGGTTTCTTCCGAGCGCGGGACCTTTTTACCGTGACTCGTCCAGTCGGCGCCCAGCACGCCGCGACCATGATCAGGCGAGAGGACGATCGACGTCGTGCCGCGATACTGCGGAAGCTGCTGGAGTTTTTCCCAGAGCTGGCGGACGAAACGATCGCTGCGCCGGATCGAATCGAGGTAGCGGTCGTAGCGACGCGCGTGCGCCCATTCGTCGGGCTCGCCCAGCGCGAGGAAAAAGACCCGCGGCCGGTGCGTGTCAATCAGGTCAACGGCCGCGTGGTAGGCAAACGCATCGAAACTCTCCGTGCCCGTGATCGGCGGGATGTCGGCCATCCACCGCTCGATCTCGGCGAGGCGCGGCGAGACGGTGCCGGGAGCCGATTGCTGCTGCGTCACGAACAGCGGCAGCCGGCTGCGTCCAATGTTGAGAATCGGCACAAAGACATTCCATGCCGCGGCGGCGGCGACCCGGCCCGCGAACGCCGGTTTCGCGTGGAGCCACTCGAGCACGGTCACGTTGCGATTCGGGATCGGCGTGTTGCCGGTGATGAGCGGATCGGGCGCGCCGGTGAGCAGTTCGTTGTAGCCGGGATAGGAGACGCGCTCAGCGTTGAGCACGCTCGCCGGGCTGTTCAGGGCGCGATTGCCGAAGACCTGACCCTGCTTCGCGATCGTCGACCAGAAAAACGGCAGGAGCTTGCGGCGGCGCTCGTCCGCGGTCGCGCCGCCGAATTCCGCGCGGAGTGCCGCGAGCGCGCCGTCGCTCACGCCACCGTGCTCCTTACTGATCAGCGCATCCTCGGCGCCGCCGAAAACTTCCTGCCCGCGCAGGCCGTCGATCGTGACGAGCAGGACGTTTTTCGTCGCCGGCTGCGCCGGTGCGAGGCAAGCGGTGAGCAGCAACCAAAGCGCCGCGCGAAGATTTCGTTTCATGGGGTGCGGCAGTGGAAAGAAATTTTGCGCGGGTTCCAAGCCTGCGCCACGCCCCAACCCGGTGCCGGGCGGAAATCACGTTTTGAGCGACCGCCGGTTTGCAGACCGGGGCGGGACGCCCCTGCCACGTGGCACGGGTCGTCCCGCCCGCGAGTTTGAGCGGATGCTCAAAACCTGATTTGCGCCCCCCGGTGCCAATCGTGTCTGGAGCCTCGCTAAGCGACCAGACGCCACTCATCTTTTCGCCATGATCACCGTGACCACCTGCTCGAATCTGGCCGAGGCGGAATTGTTGCACTCGCTGCTCGTCGAAAATGGCATCGCCGCCTTCGTCCTCGACGATGCGTTCGGCGGCGTGATTCGCCTGCAGGTGGACGATGAAAATGCCGAGGCGGCCGGCCGGATTTTGGCCGAGGCTAAAAGCGCGCTGACGATCGAGGACGAGGCGGAGGCGGATGGAGACGAGCCGGCGGACGACGCCGGCGGCGATCGCGCACGGTGAGCACGGGAACGAAGCCCATTTTTTCGCGGCGGAAATTTCTCGTCGGCGCGGCCGGCACGATTATCGCCGGTGGATTCTACGCGCGCTTTGCCGAGTCGCAGCGGTTGCGTGTCTCACGGCATGCGGTGCGCCTGGCCGAAGCGCCCGCGCCGACAACGAAGTTGCGGATTGTTCAGCTCTCGGATCTCCATGCGTCGAGTGTCGTGCCGCTCGAATTTATCGCCGAGGCGGTGACGCTCGCCCTCGCGCAAAAACCCGATCTGATCGCGCTCACAGGGGATTTCGTCACGGACAGCCAAACCGGGCCGGCCGGCTACGCGGCGATCCTCGCGCGCCTTGCTGCCGCCGCTCCCACCTTCGCCTGCCTCGGCAACCACGACGGCGGGGTGGCGCGCCCGAAGGCGCCGAGCAACCCCTCGATTCAGCCCGTGGTCGATCTGCTTACGCGCGCCAACATCCCCTGCCTCGTCAACGTGAGCCACACGCTCACGGTCAACGGTTGCCGGCTCCAGCTCATCGGCCTCGGCGATCTCTGGTCGGCAATGTGCAGCCCGGAAATCGCGTTTGCGCGCACGCCACCGCGCGATGGCGCGACGCGCATCGTGCTCAATCACAATCCGGACGCGAAGGACCTGCTCCGCGTCCACGATTGGGATCTCATGCTTTGCGGCCACACGCACGGCGGGCAGGTGCGCCTGCCGTTCTTCGGCACGCCCTTCGCGCCCGTGACCGACAAGCGCTACGTGGAGGGTCTGCACCGCTGGGAAAATCGCTGGCTGCACATCACGCGCGGCGTCGGTAATCTGCACGGCATCCGTATTAACTGCCGCCCGGAGATTAGCGTGCTGGATCTCGCCTGAACCGGACTCGCGCCGTTGAAATTGTAGGGCGGGGTCGCCGAACCCCGCCCGGTTGGACGACGATTCGGGGCTCAGGTTTGCGGGCGCGATTTTTTCGGCGGGGTTCGGCTACCCCGCCCTACACCCATTCCGCTTTGACTCTTCCACTCGGGCGCGATCAGCCAACGGCCTGAATCCGGCTGAGCGTTCCGCGCGCGACGGAGAATGGCTGGCGCGGTTACTTCGCGGGCGAAAATATTCCCGGTTTTTTCCGCGGTCTAGTCCATCACTCGAGCGGGATGGTGCGTCCTGCCCGGGTAACCCATCACCATTCATGAAAACCGATTTCTCCTTTAAGCTCGTCGCCGCGATTATCATTGCCGGCGTATTCGTCGCGCTGTTCAGCCCCGCGCCCAAGACTGAGGCTGCGCTCGACATTGCACCGGCGGCCAGCGCTGCGCAATAATTGCGCGGGCACCAGCCGAAGTCACCGCGGTAATTCCAACGTCGCGCCGATAATCTGGCCGAGGAAGGCGTTAAGCGCCTCGTCGTTTTTAATCCAGCGGACGACCACGAGGAGGTCGTGCTCCCAGTCGAGATAAACAATGTTTTGGCCGTTGCCCACGAAGCGCACGCTGGAAGCGGGTGCCGAGGGAAGAGATTTCCGATCGAGATTGAGATACCAGTTCGCGAAACCGTAATTCGGGTTGGCCGGTCCCGGCGTGCGGGCCAGCGCGATCCATTTTTCAGAAACGATCTCGCGCCCGGCCCACTGGCCACCCCGCAAAAATAAATAGCCGAAGCGCGCGAGATCCCAGGCGTTGATAAACATCCCGCCGCCGAAATGGCCGCCGCCGCTGACCGACTGCACGCGCCGGCCATCGAGCTCGATCCAGGAATTGTCGTAGCCGGTCCAGCGCCATGTGCTCGAAGCGCCAATCGGGTCCATCACTTCCTCGCGCAGCACGTCGGGCAAAGGGCGGCGCCACACGTGCAGCGCGCATAGCGCGAGGAGGTTCACGCGGACATCGTTGTATTTGAAAAATGTGCCCGGCGCGTGCCGCGGGCGGTTGGGATGATCGGCAGGCATTGCGCCCACGGGCCGGTCCGCCCAATCCGGCATGTCCCACAGCGTGCCCGACCAGTCGCTCGTCTGCCGCAACAAGTGGTCCCACGTGATCGGGGCGTTGTGCGCGGAACCGAAGAGTTGCTCGCGCTCCGCCGTCGGCAACGATTCGCCCACGCGCGCGTCGAGGCTTCGGATCAGGCCACGCTGCCACGCGAGACCGGTGACCGTCGTCAGAAAAGTCTTCGCCACGCTGAACGTCATGTCGGTGCGCGCCGTATCACCCCACTCGGCTGCGACGTAGCCGCGGTGAATCACAATGCCATTAAGTGCCGCCCGCGGCTGCGTGGGGCCGAGAATCTTGAAGAGCGGCTCGCGTTTGCCAAAAGTGTTTTTCAATTCCGCTGCGAGATCCTTGTTGCCGGGATTTTCATTCGCCTCCGCAAACGCGATCGCCTGAGAAAGTTTCGCGGCATCAAGGCCCAGCTCCGCCGGGGATTTTTTCGCCCACTCGCCCCGCGGCGGAAAATAATCGGCGGCCTTCAGGCCGCCCACGAGCATCACGCCCAGCCACAGGCGGGCGCAAAGAAATCTGCGGATGAAAAAAAAGTGAGCGACGGAGCGAATGTGATTCATGAAATTGAAATCCCGGCGGGCATTTCATCCCACCCGCAGCGGAAAACCCTTCTTCTGCAGCGCGCGATGCAGTGCGGCGACGTGGGCGTGGTCGCGGGTTTCCACGGTGCAGACGGCGTTGACGGCGAAGACATCGGTGCCGCTGAAGGTGCGCTCGTGCACGATGTCTTGGATGCTCGCGCCGCCATCGGCAATCGCGCGCGTGAGATCGGCGAGACCGCCAGGGCGATCGGTCACCCGCGCGGTGAAGCGGGTCAGGCGGCCGTCATGCACCAGGCCTTTTTGGATGACGCGACTCAGCACCGAGGGATCGATGTTGCCGCCGCTGAGGATGAGCGCGACGCGTTGGCCGCGGAGCGCGGGAAGTTTTCCCGCCATCAGCGCCGCGAGCGGGACGGCGGCGGAACCCTCGACGACGGTTTTTTCCAGCTCAAGTAGACGGAGAATCGCGAGCGCGATCCATTCCTCGGCCACACTCACCACCTGATCGACGCGGTCGCGCGCGAGGGCGAAGGAAGTTGGCCCCACCGTGAGTGGCGCCAGACCGTCAGCGAGCGTGGCGCGGCGTTTGACGGTGACGGGTTTACCCGCGCGCAGGGCGGCGGCGAAGTTACCCGTGTGTGTGCTCTCGACGCCGATGACTTTGATTTTGGGGCGTAACGCCTTTACCGCGACCGACACGCCGGCGATGAGACCACCGCCGCCAATCGGGCAGAGGATGGCGTCGAGATCGGGGACTTGGCGGAGCATTTCGAGCGCAATGGTGCCCTGGCCGGCGATGATGTCGGGCGCATCGAAGCCGTGGATGTAGGTGAGGCACTCCCGGGCGACGAGCGCATCGGCCTCGGCGCGGGCCTCGGTGAAATCGCGTCCGCGCACGATCACGCGCGCGCCGAGTCTACGGCAGGTGGAAATTTTAATGAGCGGCGCGTAGTCGGGCATCACAACAGTGACCGGGATGCCGAGGAGCTGGCCGTGGTAGGCGAGGCCGAGCGCGTGATTGCCGGCACTGGCGGCGATCACGCCGCGTTTTTTTTGCGCGGGAGGAAGGCGGAGCAAGGCGTTGCGCGCGCCGCGTTCTTTGAACGAGCCCGTGCGCTGAAGGTTGTCGAGTTTGCAGACGATCCGGCAGCCGGTGATTTCGCTGAGCGGGATCGAGTCGGGGCAGGGCGACTCGTAGATGCCGCCCGCGATGCGGCGATGCGCGGCGCGGATATCGGACAGGGTAACGGGCATGCCCCGGCCTAGCGCAGGCCGCGGGCGCAGCGAAACAAAAACGTGTCCTACTTTTTCGCCGCGGGTTCGGTGGCGGCCTTGTTTCTCGCCTCGTCGGCGCGGCGCTGGGCCATGCCGATCTCGAGGAGGTCTTTCACCAGCATCTTGGCTTCGGCTTCCTGTTGGGCACTCCCTGGTGGCGGCGTGGTGGCGTTTGCTTTCCCAGCTTCGCGCAAGGCGCGCCGGCGCGCGACCTCGGCGGCAACCGCGTTGAGCCGCCGCGCCTCATCAACCGCTGACGGCATGACACTCAATGAAAACATACGCTGGATTTCCTGTTTCGCCCCCAGCCACTCATTGTCGTCGATCTTACCGTCCTGATTGCGGTCGAAACGGCGGAGCAATGCAGGATCAGCAGCCACGGCGGCGCGGAGGACGCGCTCCAGGCGGGCGTGATCCTCTTCGGTCCGCGCGGCAGCTGCGGACCGCTCCGCGGCGGCAGGAAGTGGCGCATCGGGCTGCGCACGAGCAACCGTCAGGCGCGCGATCAGAAATAGCGTTGCGACGAGGAAGTGCGGGGATAGACCGGGAGTCTTCATGGAGCGAACGATTGAAACTTCGGGGGGCGGAACGCGGGCGGGCGAGCGGGCCCGGATCGGCGGGCGTGGCCGCCGTCGGGAATAACCGCATGTATCAGGTCACTTTTTCCGCGCAAGCCATGCACGAGCTGAACCGGCTCGACAAGCTCGCGCAGCTCGACGCCATCGATCCCATCACCAGCCTGAAGCCGGCGGATCTCGCCCAGCCGAGGGAGCCGCTCGGGCAGTTTCGGCGCGGGACGAAGTCACTCTTCCGCCTCCGGGCGGGGGATTTTCGGTTCTATTTCGAGGTCAACGGCGAGACTTTGCACGTCGACTACATCCTGCACCGCAATTCGCTCGAAGATTTCCTCCTGCGCAACAAGTTGCCGGTCTCGGAACAGCAGTTGGTGGAGCAGCATTCCAAATTTTGGAAATACCTCGAAAGCCTCACCAAATGAGCTCGCGCCCTCCGCGCCCACCCCGCGATCCCGAAGATCCGTATAACGTCACACAGGCGAGTCGGATATATTTCCTGCCCAATCTGATGACGGCGGGAAATCTCTTCTGTGGTTTCACCGCGATCGTGCAGTGCATTCAGGCGCGGCTGGCGGAAACCTCGCTCACCGGCGACTACATCGGTGCCACCAGCGCCGAGCATTACAAATATGCTGTTTGGCTGATTTTTGGCGCGGCGGCGTTCGATTCGCTGGACGGTCGTTTGGCCCGAATGGGTGGGCGCGAATCGCTGTTTGGCGCGGAGTTCGATTCGCTGGCCGATGTGGTGTCGTTCGGCGTCACCCCCGCGCTCCTGATGATCTACATGATTATCTCACCCACGCAGGCGCCAGCATACGAGTGGTTCCGCAATATCGGGTGGTTCGTTGGTTTCGTCTATCTGCTGTGCGCCGCGATGCGGCTGGCGCGGTTCAATGTCATCACCAATCCCCTGCTCCACCCGGCACAGAAGGATTCGAGCAAAGACTTCGTGGGCCTGCCGGTGCCGGCCGCCGCCTCCACGGTTGCGGCTACGGTTTTGTTTCTCCTGAAACTCGCGGAACTGGACCGATCCTTAAAATCTTGGGCCCTGGCCCTGCCGCCCCTCATGCTGCTCGTCGCCGTCCTGATGATGAGCACCGTGCGCTACCCGAGCGGAAAAAAAGTCGATCTCCAGACCCAGACCAAATTCCGGCCTTTCGTGCTCATCCTCGCCGTGATCGGCCTGCTTTTTTTCTACAAGGAGATTGGCCTGCTGGTCATCTGCCTCAGCTACATTTTCTACGGTCTGATTCGCCACCTCCGACGCAGTCGACTCAACCCGGTGGCGCGCAAAGCAGCTCCGAAATCCGTGTGAAGAACCTGCCGATGCGGTCTGAGTAAGGGGGGTGCTGCGAATAACCACCCCGTTTCTCGCCAGTTACCCGGAACTACTCACATGCCCAATGTCACTGATTCCAGCAGCGCGCGCGGCCGGTTACTGTGGTTGTTCGCACCCCATATGAATACGGATATAATTCCTTATTGAACCTGTATTCTTTTAGCGTTTGTTAGTTTCTCCTGACTTCCCACCTGTTGGCCCCGAAATGAAATTCAAAATCAACCGCGATCACTTCGCCAACGGCCTTGCCCAAGTCCTCAACGTGGTCGGGTCCAAAGCGACCATGCCGATTTTGAGCAACGTCCTGATTGAGGCCGAGAAGGATCAAATTTCCCTCACCACCACGAATCTCGACCTCGGGATTCGTTGTAAAATCAAGGCGGAGGTAAAGGAAACCGGCGCGATCACCCTGCCGGTCAAGCGACTCGCTGGTATCGTGCGGGAATTGCCCAATGTTGATGTTTCCTTCGACGCCTCGCCGAATCACTCGGTGAAGCTCGCTTCCGGGGGCTCGACGTTTCGCATCATGGGCATCGGCAAGGAGGAATTCCCCCCGTTGGCCGAGTTCGGGGATGAAAAGGCCTACAGCCTCGAACAGGGCGAACTCGCTTCGATGCTCCGCAGCGTGGCCTACGCCCAGTCGACCGACGAGACGCGCTACATCCTCAATGGCGTCTATTTCAACTTTAAGGAGGGCAAACTATCGCTCGTCGCCACCGATGGCCGCCGTCTGGCCCTAATGGCCAAGGAAATGGACGTGCCTGCCGCCAGTGCGGGCGCGATTATCTTGCCGGCCAAGACCGTGAGCGAACTGACCCGCCTGCTCGACAAGGGGGAGAAGGTTAAAATCAATTTCAATGACCGCCGTGCCGCTTTCCAGATCGCGACCGACAAGGACACGAGCGGGCTCATCGACCACGTCTATCTCTACTCCAAGGTCGTCGAGGGCAATTACCCGAACTACCAGCAGGTGATTCCGAAGGAAACCCACCAGCGCATCAAACTGGAGCGCGAGCTCTTTCTCCAGTGTGTGCACCGCGCCGCCCTCGTTTGTTCGGAAAAGGCAAACTCCGTCAAAATCAAGCTGTCGAGCAACCTACTCGAAATTACGGCGCAGAGCCCGGATTTTGGCGAAGCCCATGAGTCGATGGCAATCGGCTACAGCGGCCCGGAACTGCAGGTCGCCTTCAACCCGACCTTCATCATGGATCCGCTCAAAGCGTTGACCAAGGACGAGGTTTTCTTCGAGGTAAAGGACGAGGTGAGCCCCGGTGTTTTCAAAACCTTGGAGAGCTTCGTCTGCGTCATCATGCCCGTGCGGCTGAGCTGACTTTCGATCCGTTTCGGCGGCGTGCTGCACCAAGCCGCCAAAGTGTTGTCCAATCAAGGACGCGTGTGTCCGCCTCCGTTGTTCCCTTGCAGACGTCATATTTCATCATCACCGCCGTCCTCGTGTCGCTGGTGCTCATGCAGGTCAACCAGCGGCTCGGCTCCCCGCTCCTCTCGATTGCGGACCGCTGGCTGAGATGGATCGTTTTTGCCTTGGGGGCCGCGCAAATCTGCACCGAGTTCAAATGGATCGACCGGCCTTTCTGGGTTCTGGCCGGGATTTTCTTCATCGTCTGGTTTCTCGGGGAGACGCTCTACAACTGGCTCGCGATTTCGGCGCACAGCCTGAGTCCGATGCCGCTCTTCCCTCGCTACACCATCAACACCACCGGCGAAGAATGGCCCGTGCAGCCACGCCTGCTCAAAATCCGCGAGTGGTTGCGCGCCCAAGGTTTTCGCCAGGCTCAGGCCCTGAAGGCGGAACTCGGTGGCGGCGCCTTCCTGCGCGTCTCGATTTACCACGACGCACAGGCCAAGGTGCGCGTGCAGGTGACCTTCATCCCGCAGGCCAACGGCGCGATCTCGGTTTGTTTCGCGGTCACCTCGGTGACGACCGACGGCAGCCGCTACCTGACCGATAACCTCTACATTCCCTTTGCCGGTTTTTATCCGGAAAACTGGTTTGTCGAGCGCGCGCCGTGGCGGCGTTCCCTGCCTCGGCTGCTGGCCCGGCATCGGGCGCGCCTTGTCTCGGCCCGCGTGGCCAGTGTGCCGTTCACGACCGAACCGCTAGCTGATTTCAACTCCACTCAGCACGAGCTCGACCGCCTCAACACGGAGCTCGGCTTCCTCCACCCCCACGCCCAGCGCGAGGATCTCGGCAAGTTTACCCACGAAGGCCGCTATCGCGTGTGGAAGGAAATCTGGATGCTGAACTACCTGGGCCGCGCGGCACGGTATGAGTGAAATGAGGGAATTATTTTGACGCCGCCGCGCCGGCGGGAAGATCGAATTTGAAGTGGCCGATGCGGCCTTCGCTCCCGTGCTTTAGCGTGCGCGTAGGTTGCGGGAGTTCGATCGTTCGGGTGTTCCCGTCGTAGATCGCGCGGTCGGAAAAAGCCTGATCGCAGAGGTATTCCTTCCGGGCGGTCGGGAGCACCGACACGGCGAGATTCCCCTGCGCCTCGCAGCGTTTCACGTCGCTCACCCGCACGCTGCTGCCTGTCCGCTGCGTCGCCAATTCCACCACCGCGCGATCGCTGGTCAGCTTCACCTCGGTGTTTTCCAGGGTGAAGGCGCGGTGGAATCGCAGGAGCGACGTCGCCAGCGCAAAGTCGAAACCTTCGCCCGTGAGGCGGTTGAAGTCCGTCGTCACGATCGCGCGGCCGTCGCCGGTGAGCGTTTCCTTGGCGGCATCCCAAGTCGCGGCGTCGGCCTGCACCCGTTGCACGATGCGTTCGTTCGGCTCGGCGCAGAAATAGATCAACTCCACCCCAGTGAGAGTCTGCAACGCTCCCCGCAGCGAACCGCTTTCCGCGCGAAGCACGTGCGTGCGCCGACCCTTGGCGTCGAAAAACGGCCACGTGATCCCGCGGGCGACAATTTCTGCGGCCGCCAGCGTGTTGGCCACGAGAAGGGTGAAGACGAGCAGTGCGACGAGTCGGCAGGGCATGCGGGGCATGGACTCCAATAACCGCCAATAGTTCACCCGCCGATATAACTCATCTCGACCTTCGCGCGGGGCTCGCCCGTGGCGAGCACCTCGGCGCGTTCGTCGCTGTAGCGATCGACGCGGCCTTGCCAGATGCGGCGGAGAAAATTCTCCAGCTCGGCCTCGGGCGCTCCCGGCGCCCTCACCGCCGCGAGCACATCCCACCCGAGCGCGGTGAAGAGGCAGGTGTAGAGTTTCCCGTCGGCCGAAAGGCGCGCGCGGTGGCAGTCGCGGCAAAACGGTTCCGTGACCGAGCTGATTAAGCCAATCTCACCGCGACCGTCACGGTATCGGTAGCGGGCGGCGACTTCGCCGCGATACGCCGGCCCGACCGCTTCGAGCGGCCAAAGCGCGCCGATGCGCTCGACGATCTCGCGCGCCGGCACCACGCGCTCGCGCGACCAGTGGTTGGTGTTGCCGACATCCATGAACTCAATGAAGCGCAGCGCGTGGCCGCGCGCCCGGAAATACTCGCAGAGCGCGGGCAGCTCCGCGTCATTCACGCCGCGTTGCACCACGCAGTTAATCTTGATGGGCATGCCGAGGGCGGCGGCGGCATCGATGCCGCGCAGCACCCGGCCCACTTTGAAACCGAGGCCGTTCAACTTGCCCGCCGTCGCGTCGTCCAGCGAATCGACCGACACATTC
Organism: Opitutaceae bacterium; assembly: GCA_031411015.1. Taxonomy (GTDB): domain Bacteria; phylum Verrucomicrobiota; class Verrucomicrobiia; order Opitutales; family Opitutaceae; genus ER46. The sequence continues at coordinate 12,791 of JANOAF010000276.1, forward strand.
AGCCGATCAAGTCCGGCGGCACGCAGCGCCGGCGCGAGTTTTTCGAGCAGCCAGCCATTGGTCGTGAGCGCGACGTCCTTCACGCCGAGTTCCTGTTTCAAGGTGCGCACGAGTTCCGGCACATCGGCGCGGAGCAGCGGCTCCCCGCCAGTGAGCCGCACCTTTTCCACGCCGAGCGACTGGAAGGCCCGCACGATGCGCGTGAGTTCCCCGAGCGTCATCAACTGCGGATCGCGCAGAAACGCGTGGCCCGGGCCGAACACTTCCGCCGGCATGCAATACGGGCAGCGGAAATTGCAGCGGTCCGTGACCGAGATGCGTAGATCGCGCAGCGGGCGGTGGAATTGGTCGGTGACCAGCGGTTCGTTGGGAGTCGCAGGAGACAAGGCAGGGGAAGAGAGGACACAGAGTTTGGGGGTTTGCCAGTTTAGTCCTTTTGTCCCGGGGTCTTTTGGTCCTTTAGTCCTTCCGCATGCTTACCCCCGCCGAAGCTGAAAAACTCGTCTTCGAAAACGTGGCGCCGTTCCACCGCGAGGATTGTCCGCTCGCGTCCGCGCACGGGCGCGTGCTCCGCACGGAGATTCGTGCCGATCGCGACCTGCCGCCGTTTGATCGTGTGACGCTGGATGGCTATGCGTTGCGCGCGGCGGCGCTGGCCAGGGGCGGGCGGATTTTTCGCGTCGAGAGCGTGCAGGCGGCGGGCATGCGCGCCTTCAAGCTCGGCGCGGCCAACGATGCGTGCATCGAGATCATGACGGGCGCGGTTTTGCCTGAGGGTGCGGACTGCATCGTGCCCTACGAAGAAACGTCGCGCGACGGCACTACCGTGACGATCACGGGCGGTGTCGATGCCCTCGTCCGCGGTCACGCGATCCACGCGCGTGGCAGCGATCACCTCGTGGGCGATGTCATCGTGCGGCCCGGCGTGCGGTTGACGGGGCGGGAAATCGCCGTAGCCGCCGCGTGCGGCTACGGCTCGGTCGTCGTCAGCCAGTCCCCAAAGATCGCGGTGATTTCCACGGGCGATGAGCTGGTCGAAATTGGGGCGGCGGTCGCGCCGCACCAGATTCGGCGCAGCAACGACTACGCGCTGCGCGCCACGCTCGCCGGCGCGGGCTACCCCAACGTGTCGCGCTTTCACCTGCGCGATGTGCGCCACGAAATCGAGCACCTGCTGTGGCACATCATCGCGGAGTTCGATGTGGTCGTGATCTCGGGCGGGATCTCCAAGGGCAAGTTCGACTACCTGCCGAGCGAACTCGATCGGCAGAATGTGCGCCGGATTTTTCAGGGGGTGGCGCAGCGCCCGGGCAAACCGTTTTGGTTTGGCATCACTCCGCGGAAAACGCCCGTCTTCGCGCTGCCGGGCAATCCCGTGTCGACGTTCACCTGCCTGCATCGCTACGTGTTGCCGGCGCTCGCCCACGCCAGCGGGCTCGCTCCGATTCCGCCCCGGGTGGTCGCGCTGGCGGCGCCAGTGATGTTTAAGCCCAAGCTCGCTTATTTTCTCCCCGTGAAATTATCGAGCGGCCCGCGCGCCGAGCTGCTCGCCACGCCCGATCCCAGCAATACCTCGGGAGATTTTTCCGGGCTCATCGCGAGCGATGGCTTTGTCGAACTGCCGGCCGAGTCGACGGAGTTTCCCGCTGGCACGCTCGCGCCTTTCCGGCCGTGGCTGTGAGGCGTTTGGTTGAGAGAGGATAAAATTCAAAAGCCAGAAAACCGGAAATCGATTTGGTCCGCCGCCGAGTCTCCGGTTCCTGGCTTTCTGGCATTTGAATTAATCTGATCTAAATTTCATCTGCTTGGGCATTGAAACCCCGCGCCCCTCGCGTGAAGTTCCGCGCCATGTTTTCGCACCTCGACGCGCAGAACCGCCCCACGATGGTCAACGTGGGCGACAAGGCTGTGACCAAGCGCACCGCGCACGCCGTGGCCGTGGTGACGCTTCCGACCGCACTCGCTGTGCTCCTGCGTGACGGCGAGATCGCCACGAAGAAGGGCCCGATTTTCCAGACTGCGATTCTCGCCGGTGTGATGGGGGCCAAAAAGACCAGCGACCTCATCCCTCTTTGCCATCCGTTGCCGCTCGATGACTGCCAGATCGAAATCGTGCCCGACCCGGCCCGCGGCGAGATCGCGATCCACTGCCGCGCGCAGACGCACGCGAAGACCGGAGTGGAAATGGAGGCGCTCACCGGCGCCACCGTGGCCGCGCTCACCTTCTACGACATGGCCAAGGCCGTGACCCACGGCATCGTGATCAAAGAAATCCGGTTGCTGGAAAAAACCGGTGGGAAAAAAGATTTCCGCGCTGAGTAGAGCGCGTTCTCCGCCCCGCCCTTTCACCGCATCGGAACGCCTCCACCCTCGCCCTGCCGCCACGATGATCACGATATCGGTCCAATATTTCGCCATCCTCCGCGAACAGCGCGGCCTCTCGGAAGAAAAATTCACGACGTCCGCCATGAGCCTCACCGCGCTCTACGATGAACTCCGCGCCCGCCACCGCTTCACCCTCCCCGCCGACCGCATCCGCGCCGCAGTGAATGACGCGTTCGTGCCCTCGTCGTCGCCGCTCCGCGAAGGCGACCGCATCGTCTTCATCCCACCGGTGGCGGGAGGTTGACGGCCCCAAAACTAAAAATGTTTAAGATTTCCGCTTCAGCGATCGACCCCGCCGCTCTTCAGAACGCGCTCGCCGACGCGCGCGCCGGGGCGTGCGTGACGTTCGAGGGTTGGGTGCGCAATCGCAACGAGGGGCAGCCGGTGCTCTCGCTCGAATACGAGGCCTACGCGCCGCTCGCGGTCTCTGAGGGCGAGAAGATTCTCGCGGAGGCGCGCACGAAATTTTCTCTGGTCGGCGCGACGTGCGTCCACCGCACAGGCCACCTCGCACTGGGCGAGCTCGCGGTGTGGGTCGGCGTCACAGGGGAACATCGCGGCGCGGCGTTCGACGGGTGCCGCTACATCATCGATGAGGCCA
>JANOAF010000277.1:0-3006 GCA_031411015.1 Opitutaceae bacterium
GATTTCCCCGTGCGCACATCGTAGGCGAACACGTCGCCAAATAATCCCGTCGTGACAAATACGTGTTGAAAAACGACGCCACCCGCCGTCGCCCCCGTCGCGATCGGCACGCGCCCACCCTCGCCGAATCCCGCGATCGCGCCGCCCGTCTTCGGATCGACGGCGTAAATCCAGTCGCCCGCGCCGAAGAGAATCCGCGCCGCATTCTCGCGATCGCCGGGCCAGTAAACGAGCCCGCGCCGCGCCGGCGCATCCTGGAGGCGGGTCGGCCGCGGCGCATCAAGTTGTTTCCGCCAGCGCTCCACGCCCGTCGCCGCATCGATCGCGACCAACGCGCGTCCCGGCGTCGGCGCGTAGAGCACCCCATCGACCACAATCGGCGTGCACTGGACATTCGCCGCACCGTCACCCGAACGAAACGTCCACGCCATCGCCAAGTCGCGGACATTGTCGCGCGTGATCTGGTTGAGCGCGGAATAACGCCGCGCGCCATTGTCGCCTTGCGAACGGGTCCACCGCGAAAATTGCGGCGCGCTTCCCGCGGGATCGAGGGCCGGAGTAAGCTCGGCGGTTTTCGCCGCGGGAATGGTCTTGAATTCAGGGAGGGCCGAGCGGGCGAGCGGATCCTCCAGCTTCGCCGTTGCCGCCGCGGCCACGGCTGCTCCCACGCCAACCGCGAACACGACGACGCCCCAGCACACCGAAGCTCGCGGCCGATCATTGCAGCGGCGGCGGGCGAACCACGAGGGCGGAATGGAATTCGAAAGAGACTTCAAAGACTTCATGACGCGGGTTGGGGTGTTGCTGACCGCCATCACCCAAATGGGTCGCGGCCCGGCGTCGAGCCCGCTCGCCACGCCGCAAACGTTTACCAGGAACAAGAACCGCCTTGCGGTGCGACATCTACTGCCACTGCCTCATGCCACCCCGGCCAGTAAGGCAATCGAGTGAAGGCGAACAACACTGTTCGGCAAAATCATACCCCAAAACAAATGAAGCTTCAGATGTGTGCTATCGTGACCGCCATTCTGGTCACCAACTTTGGGGATTCGCTCAGGGCTGCGTCGTCTGACGCGCAGGAGATCGTCGGCACTTGGAGGTTAGATTCACGCACTGATCGCGATGCTGCGGGCGTGGTTGTTCCGGAGCCAAGCCTCGGCAGTAATCCCTTCGGCTATCTAATCTACGACCGAGCTGGGCATGTTGCCGCGCAAATCATGGCCCGGGATCGCCAGAAGTCGCCGTCACCCGCAGCCGTTGCGACCTCAGATCCGAACAATACCGGTGCAAGTGGTGGTTACGATGCGTATGTAGGGAAATACAGGGTGGACCCCGATAAGAAGGTAGTCACGCATGAGCTTGAACTTACGCTCGGCTCCGCAGACGTTGGAAGGAAGATCATGCGACGATACCGCATTGAGGGCGATAAGCTCACAATCCAGTTTGAGCCTGGCAAAACGGGCATCACTCGAACGCTCGTTTGGCACCGAGTGAGCCGATAGTTTATTCTTCTAACTACCCCTACGGACAAAGAGCCGAACAACTAGAATGGGAAAGCGTAGTTGAGGCCTCGCCCGTCCGAACGAAAAATTCCTTTCATTGGTCCGTCAGCCCTTCGACTTACCGTTCAGCTCATGACCGCCACCGCGATCCTCGACCTCAAGCAGCGGCTCTCGAAACTTTCATCGGCCGACCGGCGCATGGCGGCCGCTTATTTGCTCCGTTTGAAACAGGAGTCGCCAGCGGGAAGGCGCGAGGCCACCCGGACGATGCGGGAGATGGATGCCGGAAAGAAAGTGCGGCTCCGGGATTGAGTGCCCGATTTTTTTGACCGCGGATTACGCGGATGGCGCGGACAGTTTCGGACCGCGCCGCCTTTATCCGCGCCATCCGCGGTTAAAAACGCCTTGTTCATTCGGTCGCCGCCTTGGACTCGGAGCGAAATCACCCTGCCAAAGGTCTTGTCGTCCCAATGAAACCCGGGCTTGATCCCGGCGTCACCTAGCGACTGCCCCGCGTCTCAACGTTGCTGCCGATTTTCGCCATGAAACAACCCCCGCCCCATCCGCCCTGGCAGACCAATCGGCGCGAATTTCTCTACGTGGGCCTGCTCGGCACCGTGGGGATGACGATGACCGACATGTTCCGCACGCAGGCGCGGGCGGCGGGCGCCGGCGGCCTCGGGGCCGGCGCCGGCAAGGCGAAATCCGTCATCAATATTTACCTGCCCGGCGGGATGTCGCACCAGGAGTCCTTCGATCCCAAGCTCACCGCGCCGGTCGAATACCGCGGTCCGCTCGAAGCCATTAAGACCAAGATCGATGGCGCGTATTTTTCAGAGAACTTGAAGGAGACCGCCAAGATTGCCGACAAGATCACGGTCGTCCGCTCGATGACCCACGGCGAGGCGGCGCACGAGCGCGGCACGCACTCGATGTTCACCGGCTACCGGCCGAGCCCGGCGATCCAATATCCGAGCATGGGCAGCGTCGTCGCGCACGAGCTCGGCCCGCGCGCTGATCTGCCGCCCTACATTCTCATCCCGAACCAGGTCACGCCCTACGCCGGCACGGGTTATCTTGGCTCGGCATTCGGCGCGTTCGCCCTCGGCAGCGATCCGGCGACGGACAACTACTCGGTGCGCGACCTCACGCTGCCGAGCGGGATCGACGCGCAGCGTTTTGCCGAGCGCCGCGAGATGCGCGCGGTGGTGGACGCCCACTTCAGCGCGCTCGAAAAATCTGACGCCCTCGACGGCATGGATTCCTTCTACCAGCGCGCCTACGCGATGATCAGTTCGGACAAGGCGCGCGCGGCGTTCGACATCAAGGCCGAAGCCGCGAAAACCCGCGACAGTTACGGCCGCAACGCCGCGGGCCAGCGAATGCTGCTGGCGCGGCGGCTCGTCGAAGCCGGCGTGCGCTTCGTCTCGCTCACCTACGGCGGCTGGGATCACCACGACAACATCAAGCGCGCGAACGGCCAGCAGATGCCCAATTTCGACAA
>JANOAF010000278.1:0-8215 GCA_031411015.1 Opitutaceae bacterium
CGGTGCAGACGAACAGTGCGGGCAATTATTCGGTGCGAGTGAGCAACGGCACCCTGAACCTCGTCAGTGCCCCCGCCGTGCTCGTCGTCAACACCCCGCCGCCTCCCGGCCCTACCGCGCGGCTTTCCAATCTCTCGGTGCGCACAAACTTGGCCGCAGCCCAAACGCTGATCGTCGGCGTGGTGGTCAGTGGCGGCTCGCGCGATGTGCTCGTGCGTGCGGTGGGCCCGGCGCTCGGTGTGTTTGGTCTCACTGGCGTCATGGCCGATCCGCGCCTGGATCTCTACAACGGTCAGACCGTGGTCTTCAGCAACGACGACTGGCCCGCGAATCTCTCGCCCACTTTCGCCAGCGTGGGCGCGTTTGCCCTGCCGGCAGCCAGCAAGGACTCGGCTTTTGTCCAAAGCATCGACGGCCCGCGCTCGATTCAGGCCCGCGGCACGGGTGCCGGGGTCGTGCTCGTCGAAGCCTACGATCTCGGCACCGGGAACGCGCCGCGCATGATCAATGTCTCGGCGCGCAACCGCGTCGGCACGGGTGACGACATCTTGATCGCCGGCTTCAACGTCGCAGGCACGGGCACCAAGCAGTTGGTCATCCGCGCCGTCGGTCCGACGCTCGCGGCCTTCGGCGTGACCGGCACCTTGGTTGATCCGAAGCTCGAACTCTATAGTGGCGCCGGCGTGAAGATCACGGAAAACGACAATTGGGAGCCGACGCTCGCACCTACCTTTGCGGCCGTGGGTGCATTTGCCCTCACCGCCGGCAGCCGCGATGCTGCGCTGCTCGCGACGCTCGCCCCCGGCAGCTACACCGTGCAAGTAAGCGGTGTGGCCAACGGCACGGGCGAGGCGCTGGTCGAGGTTTACGAAGTGCCCTGAGGCGGCCGGAGAGAGCGAAACCCAACGGCGTGAAATTGTAGGGCGGGGTCGCCGAACCCCGCCGGGTTGGGAACGTTTCCGCGTTCTGTTCCCTTACTCCTCAGGAGGGCGGGCTTCGGCGACACCGCCCTTGGTGTTACAACTGACACTTCGTTACCCTGCGCGCTCGGTCCGAATCGGGAATTGCGTTCTGGATTGGATTTTCTCCGCGAACACGTTCACGGTGGTTCTCCATCCCCTTATGCGTTCATCCCTGTTCTCTACCTCGCGTGTGGTCGTTTTGGTCGCACTCATTTCCGCTGGCGCTTGCGCGCAGGCTCCTGCCGCCAAGCTTGATCTTCCCGCGCCTAGTCCTACGGCCACGCTGAAGCAGCGCGTCGGCGTCACTGACATCGAGGTCGTTTACTCGCGCCCCAGCATGAAGGGCCGCGAGATTTTCGGAAAGCTCGAGCCCTTCGGCACGGTGTGGCGCACCGGCGCGAACAATGCCACGCGTATTTCCTTCAGCACCGCCGTGAAGGTCCAGGGCTCCGCGCTCGCGGCCGGCACCTACGAACTCTTCACCATTCCCGGCCGCGAGGAGTGGACCGTGATCTTCCAGAAGGCCGGCAAACAATGGGGCTCCTACGCCTACGACCAGAAGAACGACACGCTGCGTGTCGCCGCCCGCGTGATTGATTTCGGCGCGCCGGTGGAAACCTTCACGATCGACTTCAACACTCTCCGCGACTCCTCGGCCACGATGAATCTCCTTTGGGAGCGCACGCTGATTTCGCTCAAGATCGAAATGGACCTGAGCTCGCTCATCCCCCAGATCGAGGCGTTTATGGCGGGACCGGGCGAGAAGAAGCCCTACGTGAATGCCGCGATGTTCTACCTCGATAACGGCCTCGATCTCAAAAAAGCCCTCGCGTGGATGGATGCCGCGATCGCCGAGCAACCCGACGCGTTTTACTACGTTTACCGCAAGGCCAAGGTGCAGGCCGCCATGGGCGACAAAGCCGGCGCGCTCGCCACCGCCAAGGCCTCGATTGCCGACGCAATGGCGAAGGCCCCGAGCCCGCTGCTCCGCGACGAATACGTGCGCCTCAACAACGAACTCATTGCGAGCCTGAAGTAATTTGGCCGCGGGACTCGGCGCCGGTTCGCGTCTGGTCGGGCGCAACCGCGCCGCGCCGCGTTCGTCTGGCGTAAAACCTGCCCGTGCGCAGGCCCGCGACCGCGCAGGAATTTTTCTCCCCCCAAAAAACATGAAACTCACCCGCTTCAAATTCATCGCTCTCCTTGCCGCTGCCGTCCTCGGTGCCGCTGCGCTACCCGCTCAGGAACAGAAAAAGAAAAAAGCCCGCCCGAGCCCGCCCGCCACCGTCATGGCCGATATCGACGGCAACGAGGTCAAAATTGCCTACAGCCGCCCGAGCGCCACGCCTCCCGCCGGCGGTGAGCCGCGCAAGATTTGGGGCGGCCTCGTGCCTTATGGCAAAGTGTGGCGCACTGGCGCCAACGAGGCGACGCTCCTCACCACGGCCAAGCCCATCACGATCGGCGGTTTCGCGCTCGCGGCCGGCACCTACTCGCTCTTCACCGTGCCGCAGGCCGACGGTTCCGCGAAGCTCGTGATTAACAAAAAGACCGGGCAGTGGGGCATTCCTTACAACGAGGAATCTGAGAAGGCCAACGAGCTCGCCCGTCTCGACCTCAAGAAGGGTAAAACCGAGGCCAATGTTGATCCCTTCACGATGGCCGTCACGAAGACCGGACCCGGGGCCGGCATGATCTCGATGGCGTGGGAAGCCGTGCAGTATTCCATCGCCTTCAAGAACCAGTAATCTCCGAAGCCAACGATGCGCGCCCCTCACTCCGAAATCGCCCGGCGACCGCGTGGCGGCGTGACGGCGTGCCTCCTGCTTTGTTCCGCGCTGCTCGCGGCCGCGACGGCGCGTGCGACCGACTATGTGCCGACGACGCCCGCTGGCATTCAGCAGGAGCTGAAGAGCTTCGCGACGCTCGGCAGCGTGCTCTATGTCGCGGCGCATCCGGACGACGAGAGTAACGCGCTCCTCACGTATCTCGCCCGCGGTCGCGGGTATCGCACGGCGTATCTCTCCGACACACGCGGCGATGGCGGCCAAAATGAAATCGGCCCCGAGTTCGGTGAGAAACTGGGCCTCGCCCGCACTCACGAACTTCTTGCGGCGCGAAGCATCGATGGCGGTCGGCAATATTTCACGCGCGCGATCGACTATGGTTTTTCGAAGGATGTGAACGAGGCGCTGCGCATCTGGGAGCACAAAAAAATCCTTGGCGATGTCGTGCGCATTTACCGGCTGTTCCGCCCCGACGTCGTGTTCGCCGGCATGAGTCCGGTGCAGACGCCCGGCCAACACGGTCAGCACGTTGCTTCCGCGGTCCTCGCAATCGAGGCGTTCAAGATTTCCGGCGACCCCACAAAATATCCTGAGCATCTCGCCGACGGCCTCGCACCGTGGCAGCCCAAGCGCATCGTGGGTCGCAGCGGTGGCGGTCGGGGTGGACGGGGCGGCAACGCCGATTCCGCTCCCGCGGCCGGCACCGTGCGTTTCGAGTCGGGTGGTATTGATGCTACGACGGGCGAGGATCTCACGGTGGTCGCGGGGCGCAGCCGAGCGATGCATAAGACTCAGTTTGGGCTCAATTTCGGCGCGGGTGGCGGCTTCGGCGGCCCGCCGACATCGTCATTTTCGGTCATCGCTGGCGATTCCGCGAAAGACGATATCGTCGACGGCCTCGATCTTTCCTTCGGACGTTTTGCTGGTGGCACCGAGATCGCGAAACTCGCCGACACCGCGATCGCGGACTTCAAAATCGCCGATCCTGCCGCCAGCGTGTCGTCTCTCCTCGCGATTCGTGCGAAGCTCGCGACGCTCCCGACCGATCCGGTCGTGGCCGACAAGCGTGCGCAGCTCGACCGCATTTTGCAGGCGTGCCTTGGACTCACGGTCGAGACCACACTGCCTCGTGCCGAGTCCGTTCCAGGCGAAACGCTCGCGCTCAACCATTCCGCCACGGTGCGAGCGAACGTGCCCGTGCGCTGGATTAATGTGCGTTATCCCTCGGCGAAGTCGGGGCAAAACGTGGCCGCCGCACTCGTTGCCGGGCAGACGATGAAAAAAGTTGCTTCAGTCGCGCTCCCCGCGCGAACACCTGTCTCGCAACCATACTGGCTGCGCGAAGAAGGCTCGGCGGGATTGTTCCGCGTCGATGAGACCAAACTCATCGGCCAGCCCGTGAATCCGCCGGCGTTTCCGGTCGAGTTCGTTTTTGAAATCGGTGGGCAAACCGTAGTCATTGCCGACGAGCCCGTGCAAATTGTCGCTGGCGCACCCGAGGCGCAGAAGCGCCGAGCACTCGCCGTGATCCCGCCGGTGTCGCTCGGGTTTCCTTATGACGTTGAGCTGTTCGCGCCCGGCGTCGCGAAAGCGACCTTGGTCGAAGTGACCGCCGCGCGCGCGGGCGTGAATGGATCGCTCAAACTTGATGCGCCGGCCGGCTGGAAAATTTCCCCAGCCGCGCATGCCTTCAAACTTGCGCAGTCTGGCGACAAGGCGTCGTTCACCTTTACCGTCACCCCGCCCGTGCATGCGTCGTCGGGCTCGTTGAGTGCCAGCGCGGAAATCGGCGGTGCGCGCTACGGCACGGGGCGCGTCGAGTTCAACTACGCGCACCTGCCCGTCCAGTTATTGCAACCGCCGGCACGACTCAAGGTCGCGGCGTTTGATTTCGCGATTCGCGGCAAGACCGTCGGCTACCTGCCCGGCGCCGGCGACAGTGTCGCGGAAAATCTCGCGCAGCTCGGCTACACCGTGAAGTCGCTCAGTGGCGCGGACCTCACGCCGGAAAAATTGCGCGGCCTCGACGCCGTGGTCATCGGGGTGCGGGCGTTCAATGAGCGCAAGGATCTCGCGGCGAATCTGCCGGGTCTCTTTGCGTGGGTCGAGGCGGGCGGCACCGTCGTCGCGCAATACAACCGCCCCGCCAACAATCTCCGGGGCCCGCTCGCGCCCTACGAGCTCTCGATCAACGGCGCCGCCCCGGCGCTCCGCGTGACCGACGAGACGGCACCAGTGACGTTGCTCGCCCCCGATCATCCCGCGCTTAACGTGCCGAACAAAATCACGAACGCAGATTTCGCCGGCTGGGTGCAGGAGCGCGGCGCGTATTTCCCGGCGACGTGGGACAAGGCGAAATTCACCCCGCTCCTCGCGATGAGCGATCCCGGCGAGAAGCAGCCCGACAGCAGCATCCTCGTGGCGCAACACGGCAAGGGCTACTACGTTTACACGGGGGTCGCGTTCTTCCGGCAGTTGCCGGCGGGCGTGCCCGGAGCGTATCGGTTGTTTGCGAATTTGGTTTCGCTCGGGAAATGAGGCCGGACGACGCACGCGGTTCAAAAGTAGGGCGGGTCTTTGACCCGCTCCTTCGCGCGTTGAGCATGCGAGGGCGGGTCACAGACCCGCACTGCCACAAGCCCGCTGCGCGATGATCGACGAGGGGAAAAAACGCGCGACTGACGACGATTCTCCCGGCGTGCCGCTTTTCCGCACGTGGCGCGGCGTGTATCTTTTCGTCTTCGTTGCCTTCGTCGCGATGGTGATCGCGCTGACCCTTTTCGCCCGCCACTACGGATGAACGCTCTCGACTGGCTCGTGCTCCTCGGCGCGATCGTCGGCATCGCGGCCTACGGGACGTGGCGCACGCGCCACACCGACAACCTGAACACCTACCTCAAGGGCGGGAGCGCCACGAAGTGGGGAACCATTGGTCTCTCCGTGATGGCGACGCAGGCGAGCACCATCACCTACCTCTCGCTGCCCGGGCAAGCCTACGAGAATGGCATCGCGTTCATTCAAAATTATTTTGGCCTGCCGCTCGCGCTCATTGTGGTGTGCGCGGTCTTCCTGCCGATCTATCGGAAGCTCGGCGTCTACACGGCCTACGAGTATCTGGGCCAGCGCTTCGACCAAAAGACGCGGCTCCTTGGCGCGGGCTTGTTTCTCCTCCAGCGCGGCCTTCAAGCCGGCATCACGATTTACGCCCCGTCGATCATTCTCGCGACGGTGCTCGGCTGGCGGCTCGACCTCACGATCATCTTCACCGGGCTCGTCGCGATCGTCTACACGGTGACGGGGGGCAGCGCGGCGGTGAACCTCACGCAGCGGCTCCAAATGGGGGTGATCTTCGGCGGCATGATCACGGCGTTCGTCGTGCTCCTCGTGAAGCTTCCGCCCGACGCCGCGCACATCGCCGGCGCGATGGGTAAGCTCGAGGCCGTGAGCTACACGCCCGATCTCAAGCAGCGCTACACAATCTGGACGGGCATCCTTGGCGGATTTTTCCTCTCGTTGTCGTATTTCGGCACCGACCAGTCACAGGTGCAGCGCTACCTCGGCGGGGCGGCGCTGCGGGAGGGCCGGCTCGGTCTGATGTTCAACGCCCTCTTCAAGATTCCGATGCAGTTCTTCATCGTGATGCTCGGCGCGCTGCTCTTCGTCTTCTATCAGTTCCAACCCGACACGCCGGCCGTCTTCAACCAGACGCAATGGCAGCGGCAGGTGACCGGGACCGAGGGGGCGAAATTCCGTGCGCTGGAGGAGAAGCACGCTGCGCTGCACGCCGACAAGCAGGCCAAGATTCGCGCGTGGGCCGCGGTGCGCGAGGGTAGCGACCCAAGTGCGGAAGCGACGGCCCGTGCCGCGCTGAGCGCGGCCCAAAAAGCCTCGGAGGCCGTGCGCAATGAAGCCCGCGCTGCGCTCCAAGCCGCCGATCCCTCGGCCAAGAAGACCAAGGATTCCGACTACGTCTTCATCACGTTCATCCTCACGCAGCTCCCCCACGGCGCGATTGGCCTGTTGCTCGCGGTGATGTTTGCTTCGGCGCTCTCGTCGAAGGCCGGCGAACTCAATGCGCTCGGCACCACGACGACGATCGACCTATGGCGCAGCTTTCGCCCGTTGGCTGAGCGCGACGAGCAGAGAAACGTGCGCAACGCGAAATGGTTCACCGCGCTCTGGGGGCTCTTTGCAATCGGCTTCGCGCTTTTCGTGAGCTTTGCGGAAAATCTGATCGAGGCGTTGAACATCGTGGCGTCAATTTTCTATCCCGCGCTGCTCGGCGTGTTCGTCGTCGCATTTTTCCTGAAGTGGGTGAAGGGCGCCGCGGTTTTTTGGGCGGCCATCGCCGCCCAGTTGGTCGTGCTCGCGATCTATTTCAACGGCAGCATCGCCTACCTCTGGCTCAATCCGATCGGCTGCGCGGCGTGCGTGGTTTTCAGCGTGGTGTTGCAGATGATCGGAGTAGGGCGGGTCTCCGACCCGCGCTCGGAACAGAAATAAGTTTGAACCACGGATTACACGGATGAAACGAATAGAGGCATACGCTGGCGGGGATTCTGTCCGGGCCATCCGTGAAATCCGCGTTAACGGCTCGTGCTTTTTCGGAGGGCGGGTCGAAGACCCGCCCTGCTTGCCATGAGCGCTCCCGTGATCTGTTTCGGCCAGCAACCTTGCGGATTTTTTCCGCGACGGTTTCTTTTCGCGAAGTTCGAGACTGCCCGCCGGCTGCAATCGGAAATAGGCGGCGAGATCGTGTTTTTTCTGCACGACAGCGATCACGACCCGCGCGAGACGCAGACGATACTCCGGCACCGCAAGACCGACGAGGCGGCGACACTGAATTTCGCGTTTGAAAACAAGGTGCAGCGCAAGTGGTCGCCGGCATTTCTGAAGCGTATTCCCGCCGGCTGGCAGGCCAATACGGCGCGCCAGCTCGGTGCCTACGTGTCGCCGGAAAGAGTCGAGGCCTTCAAGCAGACGAGCGCGGCCAACGTCGCAGATTTTTGTGTCGAATTGTATCGGCGCATGGGGCTGCTCGACGATATCCGCATCGTGCGTTCCGGCGATCCGGCGGTGCGGCGCGCCGCGTGTGACGTGACGGATTTTTTTGTCGATGTGCCGCACGGCGGCGAGATCGTGCGAGCCCGAATGATCGACGGCGTGCTCAAGCTTCACGACGGCGGTGACAGCTATGTGACGCTACCGAAAGTCGATTTTGCGAAGGAACAGGTTTCCCCGGCGCGCGACACGCGCCTGCGCTGGATGCAGACCGTCGTGCGCTGCACGCATTATATCGCCGGGGCCGGTGAACAAGCCTACTTGCGCAAAGAGGACGCGCCTGAGATTACATTTGTCAGCCGTGATGCAATCGACCGCTCCGATGAAGCCTACCACTGATGCCGGACCGCTCCTCGCCTTTGGCGCGCACCCCGACGACATCGAGTTCGGCTGCGGCGGCGTGAT
>JANOAF010000279.1:0-2338 GCA_031411015.1 Opitutaceae bacterium
GTCCCGCGACCGCGACGAGCAGGTATTGGAGCGACCGTTCGCGCCCGGTCCAATCGAGGCCGCCCTTCGCCGTGGCGACGCACGTGGCCGATGTCAGAAGGATCCACAAGGGCACCAAAACGAAAATGGCGGCCCAGATCAGGCCGCCGTCGTTTTTTCGCGGCGTTTCGTGCCCCATGAGCTGCAGCGGCAGCACGTAGAAAAAGGCCGCAAGGCCGAGGAGGATATTTCCGAAGAACGTCATGGAGCGGTTGGCTGAATGGTTGGAAAATTATTCGGTGAGCCAACGGAGCCAGACCGGCCCCTGCCAGACGACCGGACGCCAGTTCCAGCCGGCGCGCGTGATGGCGTCGATCAGGGGCGATTTCATTTCCTGCAGGTTGAATTTGTAGGCGTAGGAGAGCTCGGGCTTGAAGCGGCCCTGTTCGTCGAGCTGGAGGCCGAAGACGCGGCTCTGCTCCGTCTGGAAAAACACAATGCCGATCGACGCGTTCCATTGGATGCGCGCGCTGTCGGCGCCGGCCGACCAATCGAAGCGCGCCCCGTAGTCGGTGGTGCGCACGACGTGCGCTGACTCGTCGAGCACCAGCCGGATTTTGAAGGTATGCCGGATTCCGTGCACGCGGGCATAGTCCACCCATTTCGCGTCGGCGTAGCGCCACGTCGCGATGAATTCGCCACGTGCTTCGCCGCGTTCGACCCGGAACGGCACGTCGAGCGTATTGATCAATTCGAGGCGGGCCGCGAGCTCCGGTGCGGTGAGAGCCGCGACCCCGGGCGCGGGTGGCGCGCCGGCCGCCCACGCCGCGCCTTTAAAAAACCAACCGCTGTAGAGCAGCACCATGAGCACGAGGCCAGCGGCCTTCATGGCGGTCGGTGCAAACAGGCGGCCGAGCGGCTGGAGCGCGGGGAACAGCGGCGCGGTGTTCTTCCCGATTTTTTCCGCCAAGCCGAGGGCCGCGAAGCTCGCCGCGCGGCGCGAGGCCGCGGCGTCCTTTTTCAGCGCGGTCCAGAAGAAGAGATGCCGGCCGGTGCGGAGCAGTTCAATGTAGTCGGAGTTCTTTTGCCGGTAGCCGCGCCAGCCGCGCGTCTCGTCGCCGGACGTGTTGGTGATTTGAAACGTCTGCCAGAGAAACTTCGACGCCCGCTCCGTCGCCTGTGCCGTGGGAAACTGGGCCGCCACAACCGTCTCGCCCGTGCCGACGATACCGAGCTCGGCGACTTCGGCCTCCGCGAAAAATTCGGGGAACACGGCCTTGGCATCGCGCACGTAGGCGGCGTCGAGCTCGGCGCCGAAGATTTTTTCCCGCTCGGCGAAGCGCCCGTCGCGCACCGGGAGTTGGACGGTCGACGCCGTTTCGGCGCCCGGCTCGCGCGCCGCCACGAGGTGCCCAACGAGAAACACCCACGCCATCGGCAGCATCAGGACCGCCAGAAATACGATGGGTCGGAGCGAAGCGCCGGCGCTGCGCATGATCAGCGCGACGAGCCCGAGCACGAGCGGGAAGGCGACGCATAGCGCCAGGCCGACGAGGATACCGGGGTTCGCGCGCAGGATGCCGGTGAGGGAGTTCACGGCGGGGGATGAATCAGTTGTTACCGCGCTTCTTGGCGCCGCAACGCTCCTCGAAGTCGGCGATGACCTCGGCGAAATCCACGCCGGTGCCGGCAAATTTTTGCACGAGGGCGGGAAACATTTCCGCGCCCCACCGGTGCAAGCGCTTGAGGTGATCCTTCGTGGTGTAGTTGGGCGCGGGAATTCGCTCCACCCAGCGTTCCATCGCCTTGCGCGCGGGGCGGGCGAGGCGGGTTTGCTCGGTGGGCGTCAGCGTGGCGCTGTGGAGGAAACCCACCGCTGGCTCGACATGGCCGGTCTCCAATGCGGCGGCGAGCATTTCCAGAAATTTAGGATGCGAGCGCAGACGAGCGGTGGCGGCTTCGCGCACCGCGCGGCTTGCATTTCGATTCGCCTGCCAGAGCAGGTCGCTGAAATCAGCCTCCGGATCGAGGGTGGAGATTTTGGCGAGACGTTCCTGTTCCGAGGGACCGGGGTGGCTGAGGCGGTCGACGATGCCCGCAACTCCGCCCACGCCCACTCGGACAATCCAGTAGCCGGAGACTCCCACACAGACGACGAGGCTCAACGCGGCGAAAATGGCCCACGGCCAACGCAACCAGGACGGCGGACCTCCGGGCGCGAGCCCCGGATTGAGGCTCAGGACCACCAGCAGCACGGTGCCAAGCGGCACGAGGTAGATCCCCGGCGTGAAGATGACGCGCGGTATGAAGCCGGGACGGATATACGATCCGATGGCCACGAACGAGACGGCCGCTAGTC
>JANOAF010000280.1:0-17216 GCA_031411015.1 Opitutaceae bacterium
CCGCCTTCGTAGGCGGAGGCTTTGCCGAGGCGGAGCGGGACGTTCGAGGTGGTGGGGACGCGGCCGCCGTTATCGGAGGTGAAGATGATGATCGTCTTCTCGGTGAGGTGGAGTTCGGCGAGCTTGGCGCGCACCTTGCCGATCGCGGTGTCCATGCTTTCGGTCATCGCGGCATAGGCGGCGTTCTTGTGATTCAGACCTTCGCGGATCTTCGCTTTGTATTTCTCGGTGAGATCGGCGCGGCCTTGGAGTGGAAGGTGCACGGCGAAGTTCGGCAGGTAGAGGAAGAAGGGCTTGTCCTTGGATCGGGCGATGAAGTTCACGGCCTCATTGCCGAGGCGGTCGGTGAGATACTCACCCTCGGGGCCCTCGGGTTTGAGCGTGGGGATGTTGTAGGGCGCGTAGTAGGTGGAGGGCTGCGGCTTGTCGGTGCCCGCGATGTTGAGGTCGAAGCCGTGGGCTTCGGGGTAGGATTCGTTGGTGCCGACTTTGGCAAGGTGCCACTTGCCGATGCTCGCGGTCACGTAGCCGGCGGCCTTGAACACCTTGGCGAGCGTGGTCTCCTCAACCGGGAGATATTTCGTCCATTCGGGCACGAGCAATTTCGGGTTGTCGGGCATCGACCCGGGGATCCAGTCGGTGATGTGCAGGCGCGCGGGATACTTGCCTGTCATGAGCGCGGCGCGCGTGGGCGAGCAGACCGTGCAGGCGGAGTAGTTCTGCGTGAACTTCATGCCGTCGCGCGCGAGTTGATCGAGCGCGGGCGTCTCGTGGAGATCGCTGCCGAAGGGAGCGATGTCGGTCCAGCCGAGGTCATCGGCGAGGATGAGGACCACGTTGAGCTTTTGCGGGGGCGTGGCGGCGGAAGCGGCGGCGGCAAGGGCCAGCGCGAAAAGGAGGAAGAGTTTTTTCATGGGGCGGGAAAATCAAGAGCTGCTCATGGCGAGGGAGGCGCAGCTCACTGCGCCAATCCAGCTAGAATTCCAGATGGATGGCTTTGTCGCTGCGCTCCTTGAGATGACAGGACTGGGCTCAGAAATCCTTTTTCACGCGCAACACATAGTCCCGCTGGCGCACGTTGCCGAAGCGCGAATAGAAGAACGGCGTGGGGATACGGCCGGTGTCGAAGGGCGGCACGGTGTCGAAGACATTGTTGACCGTGAACTGGACCGCGAGGCCCTGCAGATATGCGCGGTCGCGCTTCGCGCCGAAATTGTAGCTCAAGTTTACGTTGTGGTAGGTCTGGGCCGCGACGGTGTTGCCGCCCTGCGCGGCGGTGTAGGTGGTGACGAGCGCGGCGTTGGGATTGCCGAGGTAGATCGGATCGCCGCGGGAGCCGCGCTGGTTGTAGCCGCTTTGGTAGAGGGTCGTCCACGAGGCGCGCCAGTGGCCGCCGCTGGACCAACTGATCGAGCCGTTGGCCTTGGCGTGGTTGACGCCCTCCGGGGTGTTGACGAAGCCCACGTAGTCAACCGGCGCGAAGCCGATGGCGGGCGGCAGTTTCAAATGATCGGTGATCGTCGTGCGCGCGCGAATGCCGAGGACGCCGATTGGCGTGGCCTTGCGATAATCGACCGAGAGATCCCAGCCGTCGGTCATGCCGTCGCCCACATTGTAGTTCGCGAACGTGAAGAGCTCGATGACGTTGCTCGTGGCGTTGCGGGTGACGCTTCCGTCGGGGGCGCGGTTGCCCATGTTGGCGAGCTGCTGGACGTCGTTCACATTGCGGATGAGATTCGTTTTCTCGATCCGCCAGTATTCGAGGTTGAAGCGGAGATCCTTGAGCCCGCCGCCCGGTTCCCAGATGACGCCGTAGTTAAAGTTCTTTGACTCTTCGGGCCCGAGGGCGGGGTTGTTGCCGGCGACGCTGAGCGAAGAATAAGACCTGCCGACGATCGGATCGAAGAAGGTCACGGTGGGCACGGCGGCGGCGAGACCACCGGTGTTGATGCGCTGGGTGAGCTGGGCAAACGTGGGCGGAAGAAACGCCGTGGCATAGGAGGCCCGAAACGTGAGCTCGCGGAGCGGCTGATACTTGAGGCCGAAGGTCGGCTTCGTGGCCGTGAGCTTGGCGATGTCCTGCCGGCTCACGGTGGCGCTGTGCGTCTCACGCGGCGGAATCGCATCGGGGAACAGGTTCACGCGGCCATCGGGATTGGTGTAGACGTCGAAACGTTCCGCGCGGACGGCGGCTTGGAACTCGAGGGCGCGGAGGAAGGGCTTTTCGTTCAGGCCCGAAACGACCGGCACGCTGATCTCGGCGTGGCCGGCGTAGGTCGAGATGCGCTGGCCGACGAAGTAGGAGTATTGGTTCGTGGGATTCTTCGCCGCCGGAGGCACGGCGGGAAACGCCCCGCCGACGAACGCCTGCGGCAGCCGTTCGGTGTAAACCTCGGAGCCGATCGTCAGGACGGGGCGCCCGCCGGGCAGACGGAACAACGGGCCCGACGCGCGGAGGTTGTAGTCGAGCATCGAGTCGTAGTTATAGCCGGTCCACTCGCCGTAGTAGCGCGACCAGCCGATGGGGTTGGCGATGGTGTCGACGAAAGGATTGATCGTGCCGTTGAAGAAGAGGCCTTGATAGCCGCCGAACGTCGTCGTGTTGGCAAAGTTCCCCAGCCCGTAGGACACCTTCTGCTTGGAGACGGAGTAGTTTACGTCGGCGGCGAGACGCCACTCACCGGGCAGTTTGACGAGGCCGCCAAAGACTCCCCCGGCGGCTTGGTTGGTGATGTCGTTGTGAGAAGCCTCATCGACCGAGATGGGAATCGAGACGAAGACATTCTCGCGAAACGGATTCGCTGGCGCGTTGCCGGGGATGGCGAACTGGTAGGCGCCGTTGCCGAGCGGCACCCACTTGGCTTCGAGGGTGGCACTGCGGTTGAGCGCGAAATCCGCGAAGAGGCTGATCTTGGAAGTGAGTTGGTGATCGACACGCGCCATCACCGACTGTTTGCGCGGGACCTGCGTGAGGGTGCTCTCGTAGCCGCGCCAGACGCTGGAGGCGAAATCGAGATTGTAGCGGCCGGCGTTGGCGAGCAGGCCGGCGGCGAGTGTGGCTGGGGGCGTGGAGGCCGACGTGCCGGAGGGGATGGAGGTGATCCGGGAGCCAAGTATCTGGCCGGTGGACTTGAGCGTGAGCGTGACGGTCTGGGCGTTGGCGAAGCCATTTACCGCGGCGTTGTTGAGCACGATGTTGGGCGTGGCGCCGCTGGTGAACGTCGCCGTGGTGGTGTAGAACGACGCCGGCGCGTTGGCCACGGCCCGCTTGAAATTATCGAGGAGGAACGGGCGGTCCTTTAGGCGGAGCGGCTTTCCGTCGCTGAAACTGCCGCTGACCGTGACGTGAGTCTTGCCGCTCTGGCCGAGCGAGAAACCGTAGATCGCGTTGATCGTTCGAATCGGTGCGTCGGTATCAAAGGTGTTTTGGTAGCTGGTGCTGACCTGGCCGCCGCGGTAATTGCGCTTGAGGATGACGTTGACGACGCCGCCGACCGCGGTGCTGCCGTAGATGGCAGAGGCACTGCCGGGCAGGACCTCGACGCGCTCGATCGCGGCAAGCGGAATGCCATTGATGTCGGGCTGAAAGGTGGCGCCGCGATTGGCGAAATTGGCGGTGCGCTGGCCATTGATGAGGATGAGCGTCTGCGAGGAGCCGAGACCGCGGAGGTTGACGGAACTCGAGGCGCCCGTTTGCAGGGTGAGCGCACTCGGGTCGACCTGGGCGTTGGTTTCGGAGAGGGTGTTTTGCGTGAGGCTGTCACGAAGAACATCGTCGAGATCGGTCTTGCCGGAATTTTCGATCTCGTCGCGACCGATGATGTAGTAGGGCTGGACGTCATTCACGCCGCGCGGGATGTCCATGTTCGCATCGGTGAACGGCACGGGCTTCTTGTCGTAGACCTTGAACTCCGACATGACGCTCACTTCGTCCTTCTTGCTGCTGGCTTGGGTGGGTGGATTCGGCGCGGCTGGGGCCTGAGGGTGGGCGAACGGTGCGGTTGAAACCGTGAAGAGAAACACCGTGCACACGGCGAGGGGTGCGAGATTCCGCGTGCGACCAAAGGATCGGGATACTTTCATGGGGTGGGTGGTAGCTAACCTGACTCGTCGGGCCACCGAGGGGCCGGGGTTCGACGTTAAGGGACGGCGCGAATCTTCACGGGTGGTCCGGCCCCTTTGCGAGTCACAACCAAACGGAAATTTCTAGGTATGGCCGCAGGCCGCAGCTATTTGGCCGGGCTGCGCAGATACTCCAGCAGATCGAAAAATTCCTTTTCGGAGAGGGCAGTTTCGAAGGCGGCGGGCATCGGGGAGCTGGGCAGGACGGCGGTGGAGGCGACGTGGGATCTCGCGACGGTGATGGTTTGCGCGGTGAGGGGATCGGTGAGGAGCACGCGGTCGCCTTCGTCGCGGTGATTCATGCCGGATTTCGTTTCGCCGTTTTTCAGAGTGACGGTCGTGAGGCGGAAGGTCGGGTCGACGTTGCGGCTCGGGTCGAGAATATCTTCGACGAGGCGAGGCAACGGGCGCGCTGCGATGCCGTCGAGGCTCGGGCCGAGGTTGCCCCCGGCGTCGCGGAAACGGTGGCACGCGGCGCAGTGCTGGGCGAAGAGCGGAGCGCCGCGTGCGGCGTCCGGCTTGTGATTGCCGGCGGCACCGAGGCGCGCCGCGATGACGGCGTCGAGGCGCGCATCTTCAGGGGGGAGCGAGTTCGTAAGGGCGGTCGCGCGCTCGCGCAAGGCGGCGGTGCGTTTCTCAAAGGCAGTGGTGACGTAGCGATGCTTCAGCAAAGCCGGACGCACGCGGCCGGTGGCCGCGAGGTCGAGCAGCTCGGCGGCGCCTGCATCGCTTTTCGCCAGCGCGACGCAAAGCGTGAGCGCGAGATCGGCGGGCGCGGTGGCGAAGCTGCCGGCGAGCGCGGCGCGGGCCTCGGCGCTGGCGTCGGCCGTGCCGAGTAGTTCGGCGGCGGCGCGACGCACGGCGGGCAACGTGGTGGACGTGAGCGCGGTCACGAGGGTAGATTCGGTTTCAGACGTGCCGGGGGTCAGCGCTCGGAGCGCGGCGGCGCGGGCGCTCTCGGCGGCAGTGGTGCTGAGCGCGCGTTGGCGGAGCGGCGCGGCTTTTTCCGGAAGATCGAGCGGCTTGAGGGCATTGGCGGCGCGGACGGATTCGGCGGCCTTGCCTTCGAGCTGGGCGAAGAGTTCACGGTGCATCCACGTGGCGACATCATCGGGCAACGTGCGGTCTTTTTTCGCCGCGATGGTGGCGAGGCCTTCGGCGGCGATGAGCCGCTGCGCCGCAGGGGCAGCGGTGAGAAGGCGAAGGAGCGCGAAAAAACTATCGAACTCCTCGGCCGGAAGGTGGAGCGCGACGTGGCGCGCGTAGTCGCCGAAACGCGGGTCGTCGGCTTTGGCCGTCTTCAGATGGCCGAGCAGAAACCTGGCGGCTGCGGGCGTGTTGAGTGCGAGCGCCAGATCAGCTACGCGCCTGGCGTCACTGGCGCTCGCGCCAGCCCACGATGCGAGGGTGGTGGCATCGGCGTCTAGGGCGTGTTTTCTCAATGCGAGCCGCAGAGTATAGATGAGTTCTGTGTCGGTATCGGGGGCGCGGCCGAGCATGTTGAGGAGAAGTGGCGCACCCCAAGGCTGCGGATGGCAAGCGAGCGCGTCAGACATCAGGCGCCATGTGTAACCCGGAGTTGTAGCACGCTCAGGAGCTTGGGGATTTTTTCCAGTTAGTGTGAGAAACTTGCTCTCGTCGGCAGAGAGTAGGCCGCGTGCGGTGAGGACACGTAGCGCGGCGTGCGCAACAGCGCTATCGGGACGAGCGAGCGCACCGCTGAGCAAAGCATCTGTTTCTCCAAGCCGTTCGAGCGCGAAGAAAAGCGGGAGAGCCGCAGTGCCGTCGGCAGCAGAGTCGTTGCCAGCGATGAGGCGACCCACGGCGGCTCGCAGGGCTCTCGCTGTGTTTATAGCATCGGGACGAGCCAGCATTTCTGCGTGTGCAAGCGATCTCACGACGAGATTGGGATCGGAGAGGTGTGAAACGAGGTCGGCAGTTTTTAGTTGCGCAAGATTTGGGAGCCGCGGGAGGGGCGTGCTTCCGGTGAGCCCGCGCCACACGATGCGCCAGAGCCGGCCGTGCCCGTGATCGCGGGCGGGGTGCGTGAGCGGCACCTCGTAGTGACCGATGATCGGGTTGTAGAAATCGGCGATCCAGAGCGCGCCATCGGGTCCGAGCTTCACCTGCACGGGACGAAACGCGGGATCATCGCTCGTGAGAAAATCCGGCTGGCGCGTTGCAGCCGGCGTGGAACCGCGCCACTCGAGCCGCGTGCGGTTAATGCGGCGGGTGACGGGATTGCCGTTGAAGAGATTGTCGCGGAACTCCGCCGGGAACTGCGCCGCCGAGTAGTGCGCAATGCCGGCGATGGCACTGGAACCGTGGTCATCGGTCGTGATGGCGGGCGCGAAGCCGAGGCCGTCGTGCTCCTTGCCGATGCCCTCGTAGTAGCCGCCAGGCACGAGGAGATAAACGGGCTTCGAATGCGAATCGGCGGTGTAGAGATCGCCGCGCGCATCGAAGGCGAGGCCGAAGGGATTGGTCTGGCCGTTGACGAACACTTCGAAACGCGAGCCGTCGGGGCGGAAGCGGTAGGTGTTGCCGCTGGTGAGTTTCACAACGCGTCCGCTGCGATCGGTGACTTCGCTGGCGTTCGCGAAGCCGTGCGTGCCGTAGACCCAGCCGTCGAACCAAAGCCAGTAACTCGACGACATGCCGTGCGTGTCCTTGAAGCCGAAACCATCGTAGAGTTTCTCGCGCACATCGGCGCGGCCGTCACCATCCGTGTCCGTGAGTTTCCAAATCGCGGGAATGGAATAGACGATGACCGAGTCGCCCTTCGCACCGGGTGCGCGCGGGAGAGGCAGCACGCCGACGGGAATGTTGAGCCCATCGGCGAAGACGGTGGATTTGCGCGCGCGGCCCGTCGCCGGATCGAAATCCGAGAGCACGCGGAGGGTGTCGAGGCCGCGCTCGGGCGGCTCGGGCGGAGTCGAGGCGGCGCGAAACGCGAGCGACGTATCGCCCCATTGTTGATCAAATGTCGTGATAAGTTCCCCGAGCGCGTCGCGCTTGGCGGGCCACGGGTAGAGTTTCGAGCCCGTCACCCACACGCGCCCAGCGGAATCGAACGCGACGTTGAATGGCTTCTCGAGATCGGGTTCGGCGGCGACAAGTTGGATTTCGAAACCGGGCGGGAGGTGGAATTTTTCGCGCGAGTCGGCGGCAGGGATCAGCGGGGCGTCGGGCGCATCGCCGCGTTGTGCGAAGGCTGGCGCGATGGAGAGCAGTAGGAAGAAAACTGGAAACGGGAGGCGCGTGGATTGGGAGAGACGAGACATGGGGCTTTCGAAAAGAAAGGCCGTGCCACACGCTTTCGCCAGACCCTATTTCTTCACGAGTTCGAGAAACTGTTCGACCGTCAACCCGCTCGCGCGAATCAGACTGCGGAGCGTTCCCGGCGCAACCTCGCGATGGTCGGGCACCGAGAGCGTCGCCCAACTGCCTTCCTTCACCTAGATGACGTGGCTGCCTTTTGGCGGGCCTGTTCCCAGCCGTCGCGACCGAGCGCCTTTACGACTGCTCGGCCGCTCAAGCTTGGCAACGTGGGCATCAGATCGCGATCTAGACCTGCTTGGTCTCGATCGTCAGCGGCAGGCCGCGCTCGGCGCGCACTTCGAGACAGAGTTCGATCGCCTCCTGAATATTTTTCAGCGCGGCCGGCTTGGTCGCGCCTTGGCTCACACAACCGGGGACCGCCGGGCATTCGGCGACCCATGTGCCACTCTCGTCGCGGTCGATGGTCACGGTGAATTTCATAGGGAGGAATGTGGGGGCCTGAGCGCGACGGCAAGCTTGCCGGAGCAGTCTACCGCGTGCGCCTACTTTCCTTCAAGCCAGGCTCGGTATTGCGCCCAGTCTGCCTCGATAGCGGCACTCGCCAGTTGATCAGGAACACTCGAAAATCCGATCTCGCGCGAATATCGCGGATATTCAGCCGGTGCCAAGACGTCACGATAGTCTTCGATCGCAACTCTTGTTTCCTCGGTCAGTCTCTCCATGTCTCCGTTGGCGAGCTTAAGAATGGCGAGCCACACCCGGGGACTCGACTGATTCCACGATTGCTTGCCGAATTCACCAATGATCGAGAGAACTTGGAACAGTTTATCCGCTCCGTAGTCGCGGAGTGCGATTCGCCTTACGTCTTCCTCGCTTACATTTGGGACTGGCTGTGAAGGCATGGCCTGCTTGAACAGATTTCACTTCGGCTCTGTCGTGAGGAAGAGCAGCAGCTCGACGGCTTCGCGCGGGGGGAGGGCCTCAAGGAGGCCGGCGGGCATTAGCGACTGCGTCGTGACCTCGCGGGACTTGATGTCGGCCTTGGGGATCGTGACGGTCTCCGTCATCGTGCGGACGGCGAGTGCGGTGTCGGACTCTTTCTCGATCATGCCGGCGATGACGGAGCCGTCGCGCTTCGTGACGAGGTTGAGCTGGAAATCGGTCCCGACAACGGCGTTGGGGTCGATGATGTTTTCGAGGAAATACTCGAGGCCGTTGCGCCACGTGCCGTTGAGGTTGGGCCCGAGTTTACCGGTGGCGGCGGTGGCATCAACCGCGTGGCACGAGGCGCACGCGCGTTCGAAGACGGCGCGGCCGGCCTTCACATCGTAGGACCAGAGCGGCGCTTCGCGGTAGAGATCGCGGATGCGCGCAATGCTGGCCTTGGAATCGGCGGAGGTCTCGGTGGTGCGGCCCCAGACGCGGTCGAGCAAGCGCGTCACCTCGGTGTTGCGCAGGTTCCGGAGCTGGCGGGCGTGGAGCGCGGTGAGATTTTTTTTCTCGAAGGTGCCGGTCTCGACGGCGCGGAGCAGCGCCAACGCGAGCGGGGGTTTGCTCGTGAGCGCGGCGAGGGTGGCGGTGCGGTCGGCGGGATTGAAACCGGAGAAACCTTTGATGAGCCCGGCCGCGACCGCGGTGGAATCCGCCGCGTTGGCGAGCAACGGAATGACGGCGGTGCGCAGCGCGGTGTCGTCGAGCAGCTTGATCAACACGGCGGTGGACTCGGTGTCACCCGCGCGGCGCAGGAGATCGATCGCACGGCGGCGCTCGGCGAGCGGCGTGGCGGTGTTGGCGAGACGCGCGCGGATGGGCGCGAGCACGGCCTTGTCGCCGAAGAGTGCGGAGAGTTGCTCCCACGCGCCGCGCACGGCGTGGTCGGTCGTGCCGGCAAAACGCGCGCTGACCTGCGCCCACGCGGCGGGCGTCGCGAGGCCGGCTTCGCTTTCGAGCGAGAACGCGAGGAGGCGTAGCACGCGCGCAGCGGTGTCGGCGGGAAGTTTCGTGAGGCGCGCGGCGATCTCTTCGCGTCCGGCGGCTGTGCGCGCGGCGAACCACAGGATCGAGTCGGCAAGCGTGGGCAGCGGCGTGCGGGCGGCGAGATCGAGCGCGCGCGGGACATCGTCCGCGACTAACGGCGCAAGCGCGAACCATGTCATCTTAGGCAGATAGCGGTCGCCGACGTCTTCGCCGTGCGCGGAGAGCGCGGCGGCGATGGGCCAGCGCTGCGCGAGTGGCAGCGTGGGCACGGCGGAGGCGACGGCGAGGCGGACAAGCGGTGAGGGATCTTTTTCGGCGAGGCGTTGGAGTTCAGCGGCGGAGATCGTCGGAATCACGGGCGGGACGCCCATGTTGCTTCCACTGATCTGCTCGGTGCCGAGCTGCACGGCCCAGCCGCGGACGATCTCGGAGGAATGGGCGAGGGCGGTGTTGAGTTGGGCGGCGCCGAGGTTGTTCGTGACGTGCAGCGTCCACAGCGCGCGAAGTTGTGAGACGAGTGGCCCAGGCGTCTCGCCCGAGTTTGCCGACGGTGATTTCACAGGCGGGACACCCGTGCCACTTCCGGCCACTTGTGCGCGCAACGCGACAAGTGCGGCGGGATCGATCGCGCGCGAGGTGGCGCGCTCTTGCAGAACGCGACGCGCGGTGCGGACGAACCACTCGTTTTTGTGGCTGTGCAGTGCGGCGAGTTGCGCGTCGGACATCGCGCCGAGATCGACCTTCGTCGGTTTGTAGGTGGCGGCCCACGAGACGCGGTAGAGGCGGCCGTTGGTGCGATCCCAGATTTCCGCGTTGGGATTGTGGCAGTGTTGGGTGTCGCTCCAGTCGATCACATAGACCGCGCCGTCGGGGCCGTATTGGAGATCGACGGGCAGGTAGGTGGCGTCGGGCACGAAGCTCAGGTCGTAGCCGGCGTGAAACGTCTCGTAGGCCGCGCCCGTGCGCACGTTGATCTGGTGGTTGATTTGGTGGCCGTGGAGATTGTGCGTGAAGAGATGGTCGCGGTAGGTGTCGGGCCAGTTGTCGCCGAGGTAGATCATCGTGCCGACGTGCGAGTGGCCGCCATAGACGGCGGTCGTGCCGGGTTTGCCTGCGCCGCCCTCGCCGCTGTCGTAGCGCGCGGAGGCGAGGAGGTAGTTTTTCAAATCGGGTGCAAAGTCCGGGCCGCGGTTCGAGACGAACGGCGCGTAGTCGTTGTTGGCTTGATTCCAATAGTGGCCGTTGCGCACGACGTAGCTCGTGCCGCCGCCGCCCCAGAAGCTGCGGCAGTGCGTCATGAAGAGGTGGCCGAGCGCGTTGAAATCGATGCCCCACTGGTTGCTGCCGCCGTGCGCGAAGATTTCGAACTCGTGGCGCACGGGATGATAGCGCCAGACGCCGGCGCGGATTTTTTGGCGCAACGCGTCGGGGGTGCCGGGCTTGCCGACGAACGACGTCGTGAAGACGCCCTGGCAACCGTAGAGCCAGCCATCGGGGCCCCACGTGAAACTGTTGAGCGTCTCGTGCGTGTCCTGAAAGCCCCAGCCGTCGAGGAGGATTTGCGGCGGGCCGTCGGGAATATCGTCGCGGTTCTTGTCGGGAATGAAGAGCAGGTGCGGCGCGGCGCCGACCCACACGCCGCCGAAGCCGACCTCAATGCCGCTGACGAGATTCAGGTTTTCTGCGAAAACTTTTTTCGTCTCGAAGGTGCCGTCGCCGTCCTTGTCCTCGAAGATCAGGATGCGGTCCTTGCCTTTGCCGTCGGGCTGTTTGTTCGGATAACTCATCGCCTCCGCCACCCAGATGCGGCCGCGATCGTCGAACGCGAACGCGATGGGTTGGTGCAGGTCGGGCTCGGCGGCGATGAGCTCGGCCTGGAAACCACTGACGAGCTTCATGCCGGCGACGAGTTTCTGGCCGGGGGCGTTGGCGACGGCGGTGGGCTTCGCGGGATTGTCACGCAGGTGCCAGAGGACGGGGCTTTCACGGAGCCGCGTGAGATCATCGACATCGGCGACGCGCTTGAGTGGCGGGTCGCCGTTCTTGCGCGTCACGCCGATGCTTTTTTCCGGCGGCGCGGCCTTGGTGGCGACGGCGACCTTCGGCATGGGGGGCAGTTCGGTGCGGCCGAGCTGGGTGAGCTGGAGATTGCGAAACTGAATCTTCATCGGGCCCGGTCCGCTGTGGAGCTGGAGCGCGAGCAGGCCGGAGAAACGTGCGAGCTTCACGTCGTGATCGTCGAGGGCGGAGATGCGCGTGCCGTTGAGCCAGACCTCGGCGTGCGACGCGTAGGCGACGATGCGGTAGGTGTTCCACGCCGGTGCGGGACGGGAAAGATTTTTGTAGTCGTCGGACTCGCCGAATTTTTCCGTCCAGCGCCGGCCGTCGGGTGCGATGGCGAGGCGCGAACCGCGCGGCGCGAGGATACTGCGACCTTTTTCATCGTGGATGTTACCGAGGTAGCGTTCACCGAGATCGATGTCGGCTTGGTAGCCCTTCGCGGCGCCGTCGGGCAAACGCTCGGAACGGAACTGAATGCCGGAGTTGGAGCCGGGCGGACCGCTCAGGCGAAATTCGGCGGTGAGCTCGAAGTCGGCGACCTCGCCACCCTGCCAATAGAGGAATTCGTTTTTCGCGAGCGTCGAGCCGGCGGTAATCTCGCCCGTGATCGCGCCCTCCTCGACGCGCCAGAGAGTAGTGTTGCCCTCCCAGCCGGTGAGCGTGCGGCCGTCGAAGAGCGGCTGCGGCTCCGCCGCAGGGAGCAAGGCGTAGGGAAAAAGGAGAAGGAGAAGACGCGGGGACACGGGGATGGGAAGCATGGCGGAAGGGGGTGGGGGAGTGCGGAGTAGAGCGCGTTTAGCCGCCGCAAAGCAACGATCGGATAAGGAAGATAGGTTGCCGTAGCGCGGAGCTTCAGCCCGCGCTCGGGTCCGATGATGCAAGCGCTTCCGAGCGCGGACTGAAGCTCCGCGCTACGTCCAGACTTACTACGGTTGTTGTTTCGGTCGCAGCCGGCGCTGGAGCGACGGATCGATTTCCTCCAGTTCGGGTTCGGGGATGCGGGTGAAGGCGATGCGCATCGGGGCGTAGTCGGTCGCGCCGTGCGCGCCACCGAAGTAGACGGAGTTCTTCCCGAAGGTCTGATTGAGGGTGTCCACGGCGGAGAGGAGTCGCGCGCGGTTCTTTTCTTTTTCCGGCTCGAAAAGATCGCCGGTGTGGCCGGCGCCTTCGAGCAGGCCGCAGAGCACGAGGCCGACCTGCATGGGTGCGCCCCCGTGGAACGCCCGCGGACGCGAAGCCCAGAGTTCGTTCAGCACGTGGGTGAAGTGCAGGGTGTCCTGTGTCTCGTTGAAGCGGCGGTCGGCGCTCCACTGCTGATCGTCGCGGTAGCGGAGCGAAAGGTGGAGGCCGCCGGCGTAGTGGCCGGAGTGGCGGAGGCGCATCGCGGCCTTTTGCAGGAGCCGGTGGAGCACGGCGAGGGCGGTCGTGTCGTTGCGGCCCGACGGTGGGAGCACGTGACCATGGCCGATGGTGTTGTGCTGCGGGGCCTCGCGCTCCTGCACGCCGCCGTTCATCCACGCGTGAAACCGCGCGCCCTCGACGCTGCCCCAGATCGCGCGGAGCTGCGCGGCGCTGGTGGCGTAGAGTTTTGCCACGGTGTCGATGCCGGCGCGGTGCAGGCGGGCCTCCATGTTTTCGCCGATGCCGCAGAAATCGGTGAGCTTCAGGTGCAGCAATTTTCCCGGGATGTCCGCGTCATCGATGACGACGAGGCCGTTGGGCTTTTCCATGTCGGAGGCGACCTTGGCGAGAAACCAGTTGGGTCCGATCCCGATGGAGCAACGCACGAACTCACCGGCTTCGCGCGCGATCTTCGCTTTGATCTCGAGGGCGAGGCGGCGGGCACGCTCGGGCGCGGCGCCGAAATCGCGCGTGAGCTCGCATTCCAGTTCGTCGATTGACTGCACCTTTTTCACCGGCACGCAGGACTCGATGATCGCTTTGAGCCGGCGGTGGTAATCGATATAAATTTCCGGCCGCGATTCGACGATTGCGATGCCGGGACACAATTGCCGCGCCTCGGCGACGCGGACGTTGCGCTTCAGGCCAAGTTTTTTCGCCTCGATGCTGATGGCGATACAGCCGGTGGTCTCGGCCATTACCGGCACGACGCCGACGGGCCGGCCGCGCAACTCCGGCCGCTCCTGTTGCTCGACGGAGGCGAAGAACGAATCGAAGTCGAGGGCGAGATTGCGGAGCACGGCGCGGTAAACCTTTGCCGTGAAAATCCGCTGTGCAAGCCGCACGCGCTGCGCTTAGTTTTTCGTGATGCGCATCGCCGTCCTCTCCGACACGCACGATCGGTTTCCCGCGACGTTACCGGAGCGTTTGCACGGGGCCGACGAGATCTGGCACCTCGGCGATGTGTGTGATCCGGCGACGCTGGGGGAGTTCGAGCAGCTCGGGCCGCCGTTGCGGGTGGTGCTGGGAAACTGCGACGAGCATTTCGCCTGGCCCTTGGAACTCGAACTCAAGCGGGCGGGGGTGACGTTTTACCTGACGCATATTCCGCCCGAGCGCGCGCCGAAGGGAGTGCAGGCGGTGTTGCACGGCCACACCCACGTGCCGCGCGACGAAATGATCGGTGGCGTGCGCTGGCTCAACCCGGGGTGCATCACGCGGCCGCGCGGGGTGCCGCCGAGTTTTGCGTGGCTGACCGTCGAAGCGGGGAAATTAACGAGTTGGGAAATCGTGCGCGTGTAGGCTCGCGGTCGCGCGCCCTGCGACGATAATGCCTCATGCCCGGCGTCGATCCCAAGCTCTGGCCCAACCTGCTCAGCGGGGTTCGCATCGCGCTGATGCCGGCGCTGCTGATGGTGGCGCTGGGCGGTTCGCGACCGTGGTTTGTGGCGCTGCTCGCGACCGCGCTTTCCACGGATGCGCTCGACGGTTTTTTTGCGCGCCGGTTCAACGCGCACACGGAGTTTGGCCGCAAACTCGACAGCGCGGCTGACTACCTGACCATGATCACCGGGATTTCGGGCATTGGGTTGCTCTGGCCGGACATCACGCATCGCGAGCTGCCTTGGATCGCCGTGGGACTCACGGCGTTTTTCGGCGTCGTTGTTTTGGGCTTCGTGCGCCTCGGTCGCGCCCCCTGCTATCACACTTGGTGCGCCAAGCTCGGCGTGGTGGCGTGCGCGCTGTCGCTCATCCCATTGCTGGCGGAGTGGACCGCAGCGCCCTTTCATGCGGCGATTGGGTTGCTGGTAATCGCGGGCATCGAGGAGATGGCGATTGTGCTGCTGGTGCCGGAGCACACGGGCGAAGTGGCGACGCTCTGGCATGCGTGGCGGCAGCGACGCGAACGCCAAAGATAATTCTGGCACCGCGGCTTGCATTGCGGCACGACGGAGGGTGACGGCGGTAAAACGCCGCGCTTCCCCAACCCCACCATGGCGATCACGCGACGCGATTTGCTCCGCAACACCGGACTCTTGGCTGGCAGTTCCGTGCTGGCCGCAGAAAGCACGATGACTGCGGGGCAAACGCCCAGCTTAGCCGCCGGCGCCACGGCGACGGACACGCCGGCGGATATTTTCGACTACGAGAAACTTGCGCCTGGCCGCATGACGACGATGGGCTGGAACTACATCAGCGGCGGCGCGGCCGACGAACTCTCGCTGCGCTGGAACCACGAGGCTTACTCGCGCCTGCGCCTGCGGCCGCGGGTCCTCGTCGATGTCTCGCAGCTCGATACGCGGGTCACGCTGTTTGGCCGCGAGCTGGCCTTCCCGATTCTCCTCGCGCCTACGGCGTATCACAAACTCGCGCATCCCGACGGGGAGGCCGCGACGGCGCGCGGTGCGCATGCCGCGGGCGCGCTGATGGTCGTAAGCACCTCGGCAACGACGAGCCTCGAGGACGTCGCGAGTGCCGCGCCGGGTCCGAAATGGTTTCAGCTCTACGTGCAGCCCGACCGCGACTTCACGCGCGAGCTTATCCGCCGCGCGGAGGCCGCGCGCTACGAGGTGCTCGTGATTACCGTCGATTCGCCCGTGCTTGGCGCGCGTTACCGGGAGACGCGCACAAAATTCACGCTCCCGCCCGGCATCGAGCGCGCGAATCTCAAGGGCTTGAAAACCGCGACCGGCGGCCACCGCGCGACGGAGGACACGATCTACAGTGCGCTGCTCGATCCGAAACTCACGTGGAAGGAAATCGAGTGGCTGCGCACGATCACGAAGCTGCCGGTCGTGCTCAAGGGCGTGATGAATGCCGACGACGCCGCGCGCGCCGTCGAGATTGGCGTGTCAGGCCTCATCGTTTCCAACCACGGCGGGCGCAATCTCGACACGCTGCCCGCGACGATCGAGGCGCTGCCGGAAGTCACGGCGCGCGTCGCCCGTCGCGTGCCGGTGCTCGTCGATGGCGGCATCCGCCGCGGCACGGATGTGCTCAAGGCGATCGCGTTTGGGGCATCGGCGGTGCTCATCGGGCGACCGTATCTCTACGGCCTCGCGGTCGGCGGCGCGGACGGCGTGGCGCGCGTCGTAAACATCCTCCGTCGTGAATTTGAGATGGCGATGGCTCTCACGGGCCGCACCGCGATCAAACAGATTGACCGGGACGTGATTTGGCGATGAGCGCCGGGAAGCCCATTGGGGGCCAAAAAGGTGGAACGGGAAATGAGATCGGCCCGGTGCCTGGGGTGGCACGGGCGTCCCGCCCGTGGACGGAAAACCACGGGCAAGAGGCCCGTGCCACTCCCAACATCGACCTCGCTTCCTGTTATGCTCTGGCAAAAGCGAACGCGACGTTGACGCGGGCGCGAGGAATCTTCACTTCGGAAACTGAATGAACGACGGCGGGCTGCAGACCCTTCTCGCTTTTTTCGCGCCGCCCACTGCGGCGCACCGCGTTCCGCCGGTGGCGGTGCATCCCGTGGCTGCCCAAACGGCGACGATTGACGGCATCGTGTTTGAGCGCAGCCGGCGTGCGCACAGTTATCGTCTCACGCTGCGCCGCGACGGCACGGTGGTCGCCACGATTCCCGTGCGCGGTTCGGAGCGTGAAGCCCGGCGCTTCGTCGAGCTCCACCGGGAGTGGCTGGAGCGCGCGCGGGAGCGGCAGAGTCGCCGGCCCCGTGCGGCCGAGTATTGGACCGTTGGAACGCATGTCCTCTGGCGCGGCCAGATGACGGAGATCCGTGTGGCGGCAACGATGGATCCTTTTGGCGGACTCGGGCAGCCGGCGCGGCCCAAAGTGTGCCTTGCGGCGGATGTGTTTCGGGTCCCGAACCTCGACGCTGATCTGCGGCCCACGCTGGAGGCGCATTTCGCGCGCCGCGCGAAGATCGAATTGCCCGCCCGTGCCTGGGAACTCGCCGCGGTCGTGGGCGTGGAAGTGAAGCTCGTGTCGGTGCGCAACCAGCGTTCCCGCTGGGGCTCGTGCTCGGAGAGCGGGACGATTTCACTCAACTGGCGGCTGGTGCAGACGCCGGAGTTCGTGCGCGACTACATCATCCACCACGAGCTGATGCATCTGCGAGAGATGAACCACTCGCCGCGCTTCTGGGCGCGTGTGGCCGAAGTCTGTCCCGACTGGCGCGAGGCCGAGCGCTGGATCAAGCGCAACGGCACGCTGGTGGGACTTTAGAAAATTGGGAATGCGGGAAAGCGGAAAATGGGGAAACTCAAACCACGGGCGCCCGGCGTGTGGTTTTCCACTTTTTCAATTTCCCGCTTTCTCATTTTTCCGATCATCGCCAGTCGATCAGCTCGACTTCGAAGACGAGCGTCGCTTTCGACGGAATTTTCGGGGCACGGCCTTTC
>JANOAF010000281.1:0-7258 GCA_031411015.1 Opitutaceae bacterium
CGAGATCGTCGCTCGCCCCGACGCGCGAAAAAATCCGATCCACGAGACCAACGCGGCAG
Source organism: Opitutaceae bacterium (assembly GCA_031411015.1). Classification (GTDB taxonomy): domain Bacteria; phylum Verrucomicrobiota; class Verrucomicrobiia; order Opitutales; family Opitutaceae; genus ER46. Next base: position 60 of record JANOAF010000281.1, read on the forward strand.
GACTTCGCGGGGACCCAGCAGCCGACTTGAGCCATGAGCGTGATGAGCGCGATCTGGCGGATGTAAGTGGACTTGCCGGCCATGTTGGGGCCGGTGAGTAAGACGAGCTGCGCGTCGTCGCAGGCGAGCAGCGTGTCGTTCGGCACGAACGCCGCGCTCGTCCCCCGGGCGAGCGTGGTGTCCGGCGAACGCAAGACTTGCTCGACGACGGGATGGCGACCCTCGGTGATTTCGAGAATCTCGCTTTCATCGATTTCGGGCCGGACGTAACCCCATTCGCGGGCGAGCAACGCCCAGCCCGCGAGCACGTCGAGTTCGGCGAGCGCGTCGGCCGTCTGCGCCAGCGCGACTGACTCGTCGAGAATCGCCGCGACGAGGGCGTTGAACAGTTCAAGTTCGCGCGCCGTGGCATTTTCCTCCGCGTGAAAAATCTCCTTCTCCTTTTGTTTGAGCGCCTCGGTCACGTAGCGCTCGCCGCCGACGGTCGTCTGGCGGCGAATGTAGTCGCGGGGCACGAGGTGGAGATTCGCCTTCGTCACCTCGATGTAATAGCCAAAATTATTCGTGAAGCGAACCTTCAAACTGCGGATGCCCGTGCGCTCCTGCTCGGCGCGCTCGAGCTCGGAGAGCCATGTCTTGTTGTCCGTCGTGAGCGAGCGGAGACGGTCGAGTTCGGCGTCGTGGCCGGCGCGGATGTAGTTGCCGTCGGCCAGGTCGTTGGGGAGCTCGTCGGCGAGGGCTGAAACCAAGAGTTGCCGCAGAGCCGGCAGCTCTTGGAGCTGGGAGCTGAGACTTGAGAGCTGAGCGTCGGAACCGAAGCCGGTGAGGGCCGTGCGAAGATTCGGGAGCTGGCCGAGCGTGTCGCGGACGCCGCCCAGCTCGCGCGGGTTGCGCAGGCGATTCTGCAGCCGTCCGAGGATGCGCGGGATGTCGCGCACCGTGCCGAGGAGTTCATGAACTTCCGCGAGCCGTGTGGGCTGCGCGAGCAATTCACCCACAATCGTCTGCCGCCGGCGGATCTCCCCAAGATCGAGGGCGGGCGCGGCGAGCCAGCGCTCGAGCTGACGTGCGCCGGCCGCGGTCGAGGTGCGATTCATCGCGTGCAACAGCGAGCCCTCGCGCGTGCCGCGGCTCGACGAAAAAATCTCCAGATTGCGCAGCGTCGCGGGATCGAGGAGCAGGGTGCGGGCGCTGCGGTATTCCTGGAGACCGCGGAGATTTTCGGGTTTGGCGCAGAGATTTTCCGTCGCGTAATAAACGAGTGCGCCGGCCGGACCGAGCGCCGGATGAGAGTGGGCGAGGCCGAAGCCCTGCAGGTTGAGCACGCCCAGCGTGTCCATCACGGTCTTCGCGCCGTTGGCCGTGTCGAAGTGATAGCCCGGCAATTCTGAGGCGAGCCGGTCGCCGCAGAAAGCGCGCAGCGCATGGATCGCGGTCTGCTCGTGCGGTGCGGCAGCCCAGCGCTCGCGTTCACCCTCGATCACAAGCAACTCCGCCGGATCGAGCGCGGTGAGGACGGGGAGTAGATTCGCTATTTGCGGGTCGCTCGCGACGCGAAACTCTCCCGTCGACAGATCGAGCCACGCGGCGTGGAGCCCGTGTTTGTCGAGCGCGAGCGCGGCGAGGTAATGGTTCCGCGCGGCATCAAGCTGATTGGCGGCGAGCGTGGTGCCGGGGGAGAGGATGCGCGTGAGCTGACGGCGGACGAGCTTACCGGCCTTCGCCGGCTCGGCTTGATCGCAGATGGCCACTTTTTTTCCGGCGGCGAGCAGCTTGGAAACGTAGTTGTCGAGCGCTTGGGCCGGCAGGCCGGCCATGGGCGTTTCTTGCCGTTTGGTCAGGGTGAGACCGAGCAGCTTCGACGCGGTGACGGCGTCTTCGAAGAACATCTCGAAGAAATCGCCGAGTCGAAAAAGCAGGATGGTGTCGCGCGGGAGTCCGCGCTTCACCTCAAAATACTGCTGCATCATCGGAGTCACTGGTTTCATACAGTGGGCGTAAGCAAACCGCCCAAATGAAGGCCTCCGCCCAGCCTGAGTGGCGGAAGATAAACCTCCAAGCGCCGCACGAATAGCGTCCTGATGGTCTCCCTGAGACCGTGCGCGGCATTTTTTACTCCCGATAAAGTGTCAATGGGGAGCGGACGTTTCGATCTCTGGAAACTGGCGTCTTCGAGCATGCAAAGATTAAGCACGCGCAGCGCACGGTCGTTGTCGAGAAAGACCGGAAGAAGGGCGCCGACCTGGGCACTGAGTTCAAATCACTGGAAACCATCGATGAGGAAATGCGGCGCCGCCTTATGGTTAGCGCGGTGGCCCCGAACCCGACCATTTGCCGACGCAATAACCTGGCACGACTGAGAGTCGGTTGGCGGCGCGAACATTCGAGGACGCTACCGCTAGAAACATCACGGGGACGCGGGAAAAATTATCTTATCCGGACTCGTGCAGTCGGAATTACACACGAAACACACCAAAGCCACGAAAGGAAGGAGTTGCAGAGCCAGCGAACTTCCCAGCTACGCGCAGGATAGTGATCGGATTGCGGATGAACCAGCTGACAAAATCTCTCTCTGATATTCGTGTGTTTCGTGGTGACGCCTTTTGGATCGTTCCGGCTTATAGTCTTTCGCTCTCGCTGATTTCGATTAGCGAAGGTCAAAAACACCCATGTCCCGGCTGCCCGCTGAAATTCAATGGCTCTATTTCCGGCGTCTTGGACGAAACGGCCGGAGAGCTCATACCGGTCGGAGGCTGCGGCTGGCTTGCGGTGCATTTCGGTCGAGAGTGGACTCGCTGCCCTGCCGAAACTGATTTTGAATCCACGTCCTAATCGCTCAAATTTCCATCCGTGAAACCAAATCCCCAAAACGAACCCTCCGCCGCCATCACTCGCCGCACCGCCCTGAAGTATGCCGCCGCCGGCACTTTCCTCGGCCTGAGCCTTCAAATCGTGAAAGGCGCCGCCGCTACTGTGGAGCCGACGCCGAAAAAGCCGACCGATGCTTGGGCGCGCACCCACGACCGCGTGTGGCTCGGTGGCGAGTTTTGGGCCAACCCGATGGAGGACTGGCGCGTGAGCGACGGCGGCGCGGAGTGTCTTAGTTCAGGCGGCGGTCGCAGCGTGCACTCGCTCACGCATCAGCTCACCCAGCCAGGCGCGTTCACGATGAGTGTTTCGTTAACGCGGCTCACCTCGGAAAAGTCGGACGGCGGAGCAGGATTCCGCATTGGCGTTCGCAGCGAGATCAATGAGCACCGGAGCAATTGCTTCGAGCAAAAGGGCCTCGTCGCAGGCTGGCAGGGCGAGCAAATCGTGCTCGGCCCAAAGACGGCCTCCCTCAACGGTGGCAGCGCGCGGTCGCAATTGCGCCTCACGCTGACTGGCACGACCGCAGGCGCGAAGTGCACCCTGACGCTCGCGGCCCACGCGTTGGATTCCGGCGCGGAACTCGCCACCCTCACGCACGAAGTCGATGCGGACGCTGTGCGTGGAAACGTCTCAATCGCGAACAACATTGCCCCCGGTGCAGTCGGGGCTGCCAAGAAAGGCAAGGCCAAGGGCGGCACCAGCGCGGCAAGCGGCGGGCGCTACCGGTTTCAAAATTGGACCCTGGTGGGCGACGCCTTCTCGGTCACGCCGGCCAATGAATTCGGCCCGATCCTTTGGTCGATGTATTCGCTGAGCGACTCGCGCAGCGCGGACGGCTTCGTGATGAAAATCAGCGCGCTGACCGGGCCGATGGGCGCGCAAGACAGCCAAGCGGTGGAATTACACGTTCAGCGCGGCGGCTCGTGGCAGTCGCTCGGTGCCGCGAAACTCGACCCCGACGCGTGGGTGGCGACCTTTCGCATTCCGAAGTGGAACGAAAAAATCGCGACGCCCTATAAACTAATCTACCGCGAAAAACATCGTGATGGCACCGAGACGCCCCGCGAGTGGACCGGCACGATCAAGGCGAATCCCGCCGGGCGTGCATTGCGCATGGCGGCGATGACCTGCCAGAACGACTATGCGTTTCCCTATGAACCCGTCGCGAAGAACGTCGCGAAAATGGATCCTGATCTGGTGTTCTTTTCGGGCGACCAGATCTACGAGAGCCACGGCGGTTTCGGCATCATCCGCGAGCCCGCGCCGCGCGCGATTTTGAATTACCTGCGCAAGTTCTATCAGTTCGGCTGGGCTTTCCGCGAGGTCATGCGTGACGCGCCCACGCTCTGCCTGCCGGATGATCATGATGTCTTCCAAGGCAACATCTGGGGCGAGGCGGGCGCGAAGATGAACGTGGGGGCCGAGGACGGCGCGTCATCGGCGGGCGGATATCGCGAGCCCGCGCAAATGATCAACGTGGTCCATCGGACCAATGTCTCGCACCATCCCGATCCTTTTGACCCGACGCCGGTGCTGCAGGGCATCAGCGTGTATTTCGGCGACATGGTGTATGGCGGCGTGAGCTTCGCCATCCTTTCGGACCGGGAATGGAAGAGCGGCCCCGATCGGGTCAGCACCTGGAGTGGACGCGCCGACCACGTGACCGATCCAAGCTTCGATTGCCGCACCCTCGACAAGCCGGGACTCGTGCTGCTCGGCGAGCGCCAGGAGGAGTTTCTGAAAAAATGGGCACAGGATTGGCGCGGCCACACGCTTAAGGCGGTGTTGAGTCAGACCCTCTTTGCCGCTGTGGCCACCCACCACGGTGGTAGCGACAGCTACCTGAAAGCGGATCTTGATTCCGGCTCTTGGCCGCAGACACCGCGCAACCGTGCGATAGAGATCATGCGCCCCGCGATGGCCCTGCACATCAACGGAGATCAGCACCTCGCCACGATGACGCAGTATGGCACGGCGAAACAGCGCGACAGTATGTGGAGCTTCTGCACACCCGCCATCGCGGCCGGTTATCCACGGTGGTGGCGCCCCGATGAGGTCGGCATCGCGCACCAAAATCGACCGAAGCACGCCCTACCGCACACCGGCGAGTTCATCGATGCCTTCGGTAACAAAGTCTACGTCTATGCCGTCGGCAACCCCGTCGTCGGAAAAGCGCCAAACCGCTATGAGAAAGCGCAGGAAAAGGGGAGTGGCTTTGGCCTGGTTACCTTCGATACCGCGAAGAAGACCTACCTCATTGAATCGTTCCGGTTCCTCATCGATTCGACCGATGGTAAGCCGACGAATCAATTTCCAGGCTGGCCTGTGACGATTCAGCAAAAGGAAAATCGCGGTGAGAATGTCATCGCCTGAGTCCTGCCCCGCCTGTCCTCCATTATGAACCTCTGACGATGATTCGGCTTCTGCTCATTTTGTGACCCGTCAAATCCGTCGCCTCGGCCGCGGAGCCCAAAGCATCCCTGACCAAGAAAACATTCGGCGGATCCACACTCCCGACTTCGCTAATCTGCCGGATCTTTCCGCCCACAAACCGAAGGACGTAATCTCCTCGCTACCGATTACTCGCCACCCGCTACTCTGCCCGTGACACTCTTTTTTCGTGACCTCGGCGGCGCTGGCCGACCGCCCCTCGTCCTGCTGCACGGCATGCTCGGTTCCTCGCGCAACTGGCAGACCGTCGGAGCCGATCTCGCTGCGTATTTTCAGGTGTTTGCGCTCGATCTTCGGAATCATGGCAAATCGCCCCATGCCGACACGATGGGCTACGAGCAGATGATGGACGATGTGCTGGGCTGGCTCGATCAGCAGGCTCTCGGGCGCGTGACGTTGCTGGGGCACAGCATGGGTGGAAAAACCGCGATGCTCCTCGCGTGCCGCCGGCCGGAACGGGTGGAGCGGCTTATTGTGGTCGACATCGCGCCGCGCGATTATTTCTGGCCGGCGCACCGCGCGAGTTTTGCGGCGATGAACGAACTGAATCTGGCCGATCTCAAATCCCGCGCCGAGGCGGAGCTGCGTTTTGAGGCGCGGGTGCCGAGTTGGCCGATGCGAAAGTTTCTCGCGACCAATCTCGAGTCCGCGCCTGACGGGAGTTGGCGGTGGCAGATCAATCTTCCCGCGCTCACCGCTGCGCTGCTGGAGTTGGAAAAAAATCCGTTGCGCGACAGCGATCGATATCCCGGTCCGGTCCGGATCATTGCCGGTGGGAAATCCAACTACGTCGAGGCCGCTGACCATCGCGCGATTCAGGCTCATTTTCCCTCCGCCGAAATTACCACGCTCGCGGGCAGCGGACACAATCCGCACATGGAGGCGCGCGAGGCTTTTGTCGCGGCCGTTTTGGAAACCGCGTCCTGAGATAAAAAGCCGGGTTGCTTTTCGCGCGACGCACTCGTGAGAATCACGCCGCAATTCCGCTTCGTTCCCTATGCCCCAGATCCTTTCGAGCCAGACCAAGCCCAGTTACGACGTCATTGTCGTCGGTTCCGGTGCCGCCGGCGGCCAGACCGCCTACACCTGTGTGATGGAGGGCGCCAAGGTGCTGATGCTGGAGGCCGGGCGCAGCTATGACCCCGTGAAGGAGACGCCGATGTTTCAGACCAATGCCGATGCGCCGCTGCGGGGAGCGGGCACGCCGGACAAACAGTTTTTCGGGTTTCATGATGCGACGGTCAACGGCGGCTGGGAAGTGCCGGGCGAGCCCTACACCAACGCTTCGGCGGATCCCGCGCAGAAATTTTGGTGGTGGCGCCCCCGTATGCTCGGTGGCCGCACGAATCACTGGGGCCGGATCTCGCTGCGGAACGGGCCCTATGATTTCAAGCCCCACAGCCGTGACGGCCTCGGCTTCGACTGGCCGATGAACTACGAGGATGTCGCGCCCTACTATGATAAGGTCGAGATGCTCGTCGGCGTTTACGGTGAAAACCACGGCCTGGAAAATACGCCCGACTCGCCCGCCGGCTGCCTGCAACCGCCGCCGGCCTTGCGCGCCGGGGAACAGTTTGCCGGGGCCCGCGCGAAGAAACTCGGCGTGCCCGTGATCCCGATTCACCGGGCGGTGCTGACCAAGAAGCAAGACGCCGACGTCCTGCCGAAAAAGATCCATCCCAACAATCCCAAGGCTCAGCGCCTCCTCGCCGAGTCGATGCGCCAGCGGCAGGCGTGTTTTTGGGCCACGCCGTGCGGACGGGGCTGTTCGATCAAGGCGAACTATCAGTCGACGACCGTGCATCTGCCGCCTGCGCTCGCCTCGGGCGATCTCGACATCGTGTCGAATGCGATGGCGCGCGAAGTCACGACCGACG
>JANOAF010000282.1:0-3359 GCA_031411015.1 Opitutaceae bacterium
AGTTTCCAGCCGGATGACCGAGAAGATCCAGCCGATCCTCGCCGAAATGTCGAAGGACCAGAATCTCACGCGTGACTCGATCGCGCAATACAGCCAGCGGATCTCCGACCAAGTCGGAAACGTCCTCACGGCCGAGCTTTCAAAAAATCAGCAGCTCAACAACAACCTGCAGCAGACACAGTCCGCCGCGCAGGACGCCCTGAAGCTCTCCCACGAGATCACCGCGCTCTACCTGAGTTCCTTCAAGGATCAGGGCTTGATCACGCGGCTGCTTACGCTCCCGGCCAACGTCATCAAGGACGCCGCGAGCCTGAGCATCGTCAACAGCTCCGACCGCAAGAAGGTCGAGGAGCAACTCGTGCAGAAGATGAGCGAGATCGAGAAGCGCCTCACCGAACTGCATACTCAAGCGCCCACCGCCGCCACGATCGCGCCGCGCGCTGCACCGACTCGTCCCGCGACAGTCACGGCTGTGCCGACTAAGTAAACCGCCAGTCTGGCGAAAACATATTCCAGCCACGCGAGCCTCGCTCGCGTGGCTTTTTTACGCCCATCGACAATCCACGCCGAGCCACGACCACGCTAGGAGATCAGTTCGTGGCGGTCTTCACCGGCGGAGCTTCCGCCTCGGCCGCCTTGGTGCCAAAGAACCACAATCGCTTCAACGTCGGCAGGGTTTTCAGCTGGGCAACGCCGGCTTCATCAACCGCCGTTTCGGTGAGGTTGAGCGCCTCCAATTTTTTTAGGGAGGCGATTGGAGTAAGGCCCGCCGAACTCACCGCCGTCCGCGTGAGATCGAGGGCGCGAAGGTTTTCCCAGTTCGCGATCATCTTGAGCGCGGCATCGGTGACTTTAGTCCGAGCCAGTTCGGCTTCGACGATGAGATCGGCCACCGGGGCAAGTTGGGCGAGCGCGGCGTCATCGCAGCGCGATGGCGAGCTCGCGGTGCGCAGCACCAGACCGTCGGTCGGCACGGCGGAACGCGGCGGGAGTCGGACGCCGAGGAATTTTTCCAGTTCGGCAATCTGCGCGGCTCGCGGACGCCAATCGGGCGCGAGAGGCGCGGCAGGGGCCTTCGCGGCGGCGAGGGCGGGCGCGCCTTTGATGGCGGCAAGCGGCGCGGTTTCGGAGGCGCCCGCGGCGATCCAGAGCTCAAGCACCTTGATTTCGTCGCGCGTCAGCGGCGGCTTGCTGTCGGCGGGCATAAAATCCTCGTCCTCGGGATTCATCGTGATGCGCACGAAGAGTTCGCTGTCCTTGGCGTCGCCGGGCTTTATCACCGCACCGTTTTCTCCGCCCTTCATCAGCCAGGCGAAAGTGTCCAGGCGCAGTTCGCCCCTGTGCTTTTTCTCACCGTGGCAGGCGACACACTTTTGTTCGAGGATGGGTGCGACGCGCTGGGCGTAAAATGTGTCCTCGGCGCGCGCGGAGAACAGGGTTGCGCCAAATGCGAAGATCAGCGCGCCCCGAGGCAAAAGCTTGCCGGCCGACGACCCTGGGCGGATTTTTCCTCTACGCATCCGGACCATCGTCTGCCAGGCGGCTCCTGCCTCCGAGCAAATCGCGCGCACCCTGCGGCGGAAATCAGGCGAGAATGTCATGGATGGGTTTGGCGGGCAGCACGCCGGTGAGTTTCTGGTCGAGCCCCTGATGTTTGAAAGTGAGCTTGTTATGGTCGAGGCCGAAGAGGTGGAGGATCGTGGCGTGGAGATCGCGGATATGCACGGGATCACGAACGATGTTGTAGGAGAAATCGTCGGTCTCGCCGAAGGAGAGGCCGGGCTTCACGCCGCCGCCGGCCATCCACATCGAGAAGCATCGCGGGTGGTGGTCGCGGCCGTAGTTGTCGGGGGTGAGCGTGCCCTGCGAATAAACCGTGCGGCCAAATTCGCCGCCCCAGATCACGAGCGTATCGTCGAGCAGGCCGCGGCGTTTGAGATCGGTGATGAGCGCGGAGGTCGGCTGGTCGGAGTCCTCCGCCATCAGCTTGATGTTCGTCGGCAGGCGGCTGTGTTGATCCCAACTGCGAAGGAAAATCTGCGTGAGCCGCACCCCGCGTTCGGCGAGACGGCGCGCCATGAGGCAGTTGTAGGCGAAGGTGCCGGGCTCCTTCGCTCTCGGCCCGTAGAGATCCCATGTCGATTGCGGCTCGTTGGAAAAATCCGTGAGTTCGGGCACCGAGGTCTGCATCCGAAACGCCATCTCATATTGTGAAATGCGCGCGTTGATCTCCGGATCGCCGACGCGCTCGAAGAGCTGGCGGTTGAGATCGTTCACGCCGTCGACCATGGCGCGGCGCACGTCGCCCGAGATGCCGCCGGGATTGTTGAGGTGCAGCACGGGATCGCTGCCGGCACGCAGCGCGACCGCCGCGTGCTCGGGCGAGAGAAAGCCCGACGCCCAAAGGCGGTTCGAGAGCGCCTGCACGTTCGTGCGGTGCGGCATCTTCGAAGTCATCACAACGAAGGTCGGCAGCTCGTCGTTGGCCGCGCCGAGCCCGTAGGAAAGCCACGCCCCAATCGAGGGTCGGCCGGGGAACATGTTGCCCGTGGTGATCTGAAGAATGGCGGGCTCGTGGTTGATGGCTTCGGTGTGGAGCGACTTCAACACGCAGAGTTCATCGGCGACCTTCGCCGTGTGGGGAAACAACTCGGACATCCAGTGGCCGGCCTTCCCGTGCTGCGCGAATTTGTAGAGACTGGGCGCAATCGGAAAGCGCACTTGGCTCGCGGTCATACCGGTGAGGGTTTGACCGCCCCGCACGGACTCCGGGAGGTCCTTGTCGAACATCGCCGCGAGCTTCGGCTTATAGTCCCACGTTTCGAACTGCGAGGGCGAGCCCGCCATGAAAAGATAGATCGCGCGTTTCGCCTTGGGCGCGAAGTGAGGCAGCATCGGACCGGCACCGGGCGCAGCGGTATTCGCGAGCAAGTGCGGCGCGGTGCGGCCGAGTAGCGTGGCGAGGCCGGCCGCGCCCAGAGCCTTCACGCCCCGGCCGAGGAAATGGCGACGCGTTTCAAGCGCAAGCCACTCGCGCTTCAAGCCGAGCGACACGTGCGGCAAGTCCCACACGGTGGGATTCTCGCCGCCGTGATCGGAGCAGAGGTGGGAATCGGGAGAGTGCATTTTTAGTTGGGCTGGTCTGTGACCCGTCCATTTGCAGGTGGAAATCGAAAGGGAATGCGAGGACCGAAAGCGATGCGGAGGGCGGGTCACATACCCCGCCCTACTTGGTGAGGAACTCGTCGAGGTTGAGAAACTGGCTTGCGACCATCGCCCACGCGGCGAGCTCGGCGGGAGCCAGCGCGGGATCGGGCGGAGCCTCGCCGATTGCGAGGAGCGCCTTGGCGTCCGGTTCG
>JANOAF010000283.1:0-2867 GCA_031411015.1 Opitutaceae bacterium
ACGTGAAGTTTTTCGAAGACCGTGCTCAGGTAATTCTTCACCGTCTTCTCGCTCAAGTTGAGTTGGGCGGCGACTTCCTTGTTGGTGCAACCCTCCGCGATGAGCGCGAGCACGCGGCGCTCCTGCGGTGAGAGGACGGCGAGCACATCGCGCGAGGTCCCGCCCTCTTTCACAATCTGCATCACGCGCGCGGTGATGGCGGGATCGAGGGTGGATCGTCCGGCGGCCACGTCGCGGATGGCGGCCACCAGACCGCGGCCGTCGATTTCTTTGAGCAGATAGCCGTGGGCACCGGCGCGGATGGCGTCATCGACGATCGCGTCGTCGAGCACTGAGGTCAGAATCAGGACGCGCGACTCGGGGGAATTTTTCAGGATCGCGCGGCAGGCATCGATGCCGGTGCCATCGGGTAGGCGGATGTCGAGCAGGACAACGTCGGGCTTCAACCGCGCACTCGCGGCGACGCCTTGCGCGACGTTGGCGGCATCGCCGACGACCTCGAGCGTTGGCTCCGTGCCAAGGAGAGCGCGCAGCCCGGCGCGGACCACCTCGCTATCATCCACGAGCAGGAGCCGGATCTTCGGGGGCGGGGCGGTCGCAGTCATGTCACAGGGGGTGGGACAATCGGCAGCGTGGCGAGCACGCGCGTGCCTTCGCCGGGCTGGCTCGTAAGTCGGAGCGTCGCCCCGAGGCGCGCGGCGCGGGCCTGCATGTTGCCCAGGCCATGACCGCCAGGGCGTGCGGTCGCTGCATCGAAGCCCGCGCCGTTGTCCTGCACGAGCAGGCAGACTTCCCGGTCGCTCTTTTGCAGGCGCAGCGTGACGAGCTTGGCCCCGCCGTGCCGGAACGCATTGCTCACGGCCTCGCGCGCAATTTGGAGAATCTCAATGCTCTGCTCGGGGGCGAGGAGCGCGGCGGCCTCATCATCGATCTTGATGTCGAAACGCGCCTCACGGTCCGCTTGCAGTTCGGTGACGAGCGCGGTGAGCGCCTGGGCAAATCCGGCGCGGCGCAGATTTTCGGGCGCGAGTCCGACCAGATAAGTGCGCACGTCGCGAATTGCGACATTCAGGCCGTCACGAACTTTTTCCAATCGCGCGTCCGCCTCATCCGGGTTTGTTTTCAGCAGCGGCCGCACGGCCTCGAGGGTGAGCCCCGCGGCGTAAAGCGACTGGACGATGCCGTCGTGCAGGTCGTGCCCGAGGCGGATTTTTTCGTCGAGCGATTGGGCGAGCATGCGCTGTTTCAACTGCGCGTCCTCTTCAGCGCGCCGGCGCACGTCGCGCTCGCGGGTGAGCTCCGCGCTCTGCGCCAAGGACGTCTCGGCGAGCCGGGCCAAAGTAACGACTTCACCGCGCGCCGCCGTGATTGACATGGTGGGCTCCGGCGTCGGCGCAGGCCGAAACGCCTGCATCAGCACGAGGCCCACGGTAAGGAGCAGCGCAATCGCGGCGAGGGCCAGCCCGGCCCGCTGCGAAAAATTAACGGCCCGTGTCGTCGCCGCCTCGGTCGCGTTCACCAGCGTCGTTGGTGTCGCAGGTGCGATGGTCGCCGGTTTTTCGGCGACACTCTCGGCCTGCAGCCCGCGCCAGACGGGCACGGTGAGTAGGCCGACGAGGGCGGCGAGCACAACGAACAGCGCCATCGCTACGGAACGCGGCAGGAGATTCATGCGGGACGGCGGCGATGCTGACCTGCAGAGACGACACGTCAAAACTTTCGACATTTGATCCCACCCGCGTTTTGTTGGCCGGCTCGACATGAAGTCTTTCTACATCACGACCGCCATCGACTACGTGAACGGTTCGCCACACTTGGGCCACGCCTATGAAAAGGTGCTGACAGACGTCATTGCGCGTTTCCGGCGGCAGATGGGCGACAAGGTGCATTTTCTCACCGGCGTCGATGAGCACGGGCAAAAAGTGCAGGCCAGCGCGAAGAAGAGGGGCATACCACCGCAGCAATTTTGTGACGAAGTGAGTGCGGAGTTTCGCGCGCTGCTGCCGAAGCTGAACATCTCGAACGACGACTTCATCCGCACCACCGAGGCGCGGCACAGGAAGGTCGTGCAGGCCGTGCTGCAGCAGCTCTTCGACAAGGGTGAAATCTACAAGGCCGAGTATCGCGGCTTCTATTCGACCCGGCAGGAACAGTTCCTCCAGGACAAGGATCGCCTGCCCGACGGCTCGTGGCCGGAGATCTTCGGCGAGGTCACGGAGATCGTGGAGTCGAATTACTTTTTCAAACTGAAGCAGTATCAGGCGTGGCTGGTGGAGCTCTACGAGCAGAACCCCCATTTCATCTTCCCGGCGTTTCGCCAGAAGCAGGTCGTCGAATTCCTGAAGGAACCGCTCAACGATCTCTGTATCTCGCGTCCGCGCGAGCGGCTGGAATGGGGCATCGAGCTGCCGTTCGACGCCGGCTACGTGACCTACGTGTGGTTCGACGCGCTGATCAATTACTACTCCGCGGTCGCGGACCTACCCGGCGTCTGGCCCGCGAACTACCACGTCATCGGCAAAGATATTCTCGTGCCTCCGCACGCCGTTTACTGGCCGATCATGCTGCACGCGGCAGGCCTCGCCCTGCCCAAGGGCATCATCGCGCACGGTTGGTGGCTCCAACGCGGTGCGAAAATGTCGAAGAGCACGGGCAACGCGCTCAACCCGCTCGACCTCGTCGAGGAATTCGGCGTGGACGCCTTTCGGTATTTCCTGATTCGCGAGATGAACGTCGGGCAGGACAGCGACTTCACGCGCGAGCAATTCCTCGTGCGCTACAACAGCGAACTCGCAAACAACCTCGGCAACCTCGTGAACCGCACGCTCAACATGACGACGCGCTTCGCGGCCGGCGTGCTGCCGGCG
>JANOAF010000284.1:0-2052 GCA_031411015.1 Opitutaceae bacterium
TCGCCGCGCCCGAGCGGGGTGCGCGAGGCCGTTTCGAGCTCGACCGAGCCGTCGACGACAAAACCGAACACCAGTTCGCCGTCATGCGCCGGAAAGTCGACCGCATTGGCCATCCCCGGCCGGATGACATGGACTGTGGCAAGTCCGGCCGTAGCCTGGGCCATACCCGTGTCCTGCACCTCAATGCCGCCGATCGCCGTCCACGGACGGTCATTGGCGATATGGCGCAGAAATCGCTGCCCGGAAAAATCGCGCTCATCCGGCGAGCGCGCGTCGGGCAGTTCGAGCGCATGGTCGGCATGCGTTTCGTGCAGTGCTGGGCAGCCGATCTCGACCACTTCGAGCCCGGCCGAGCTTTCGAGCACGCGGTGGCGGATTTCGGGCGGCTGGAGGACGAGGTCGCCCGCCTCCATCACGAATGGATCGCCCTGCCCTTCATAGACCACGCGAACCCAGCCGCTGGCGACGAAGATCATCTGGAACGCGACGCGGTGGAAATGGACCCAGTCGGCGACGGGCCCGCCGCCGGGGATCGTGATGTGCGAGGCAATGTAACGCCCGCCGAGCCGGCCCGGAATGAGATCGCGATAGAGCATTCCCGCGCGGCCCGGGCTGGCTTCGCCGGTGGCACGGGTAAGCTGATACTCGGGCGTGAATGGCGCCAGGTCGCCAGGCATTCCGGCGTCACCGGCGCGGGTTGTCAGCCGGACCTTGCGGTCGGCGTCGCTGAGCAGCGCGGTGTGCGGTTCGTCGGCCGGATAGATGACGTCGAGCCGCATCCCCAGCCCGCGCAACAGCGCGAGGCCCTCGTCAAGGTCGGCGCAGACCAGTTCGAGCACGGCCGGCGGGCTGGCGATCGGCGTCTTCGATAAGGCGATGCAGCCGCGGCGCAAATGCGGACAAAAAAGTTTTTTGTCCACACCTGCGGCTCGTGCGCATCTGCAAGGGTGACATGAATCGTCTGCTCGTCACCGCGTTCGCAGCCGCCTCCATCGCGCAGGCGGCGGAGTCTGATCATGAAGGCATCGCGTTCTTCGAGTCGCGCGTGCGGCCGGCGTTGGCGAAGTATTGCTACGAATGCCACTCCTTCGAGTCGGGCAAGACCAAGGGCGGGCTGCGGGTGGACACGCGCGACGCGCTGCTCAAGGGCGGCGAATCGGGGCCGGCGGTGGTGCCGCGCTCGCTGGAGAAGAGCCTGCTTTTTCAAGCCATCACCTCGAAGGACAAAGACGCGCAGATGCCGCCGAAAGGACGGCTGCCGGATGCGGTGATTGCAGACTTGCGCCGGTGGATCGAGATGGGCGCGCCCGATCCGCGCTCGGCACAGACCGTCGCCTCTGTGCCGGTGAAGACGGCGGTGGATGTCGAGAAGGGAAGATCGTTTTGGGCTTACCAACCGCTGACGAAACCGTCGATGCCAGTCGTCAGCGGCGCGGCTTGGGCGCGCACGGACATCGATCGCTTCGTGCAAGCCGGACTCGAAGCGAAGCGCCTCAAACCCGTCGGCGACGCCGACGCGGCGGTGCTCGTGCGCCGGTTGTTTTTCGTGCTGCTCGGTCTGCCGCCGTCGCCCGAAGCGGTCGAGCATTGGACGAAGTTGATCAGCCCTGCGACGGGCGCGCTGGACCAAAAGGCCGTCGCCAGCCTCGTGGACGCGCTGCTCCGCACGCCGCACTACGGCGAGCACTGGGCACGGCACTGGCTCGATGTGGCGAGGTTCGCCGAATCCACCGGCGGCGACCGCAACAACATCACCATGCACGCGTGGCGCTATCGCGACTACGTGATTGACGCGTTCAACGCCGACAAGCCGTTCGATCAATTCATCCGCGAGCAGATCGCCGGCGACCTGCTCCCGCCCGCGGGCAACGCGCAGAAGGCGCAGAATCTCATCGCCACCGGCTTCCTCGCCATAGGCGTGAAGAACGTCGGCGAGGAGGACGGCGGGAAATTTGGGGCCGAGCTGGTGGACGAGCAGATTGACACCACCACGCGCGCCTTTCTCGCCACGAGCGCGGCGTGCGCGCGCTGCCACGATCACAAATTCGATCC
>JANOAF010000285.1:0-3415 GCA_031411015.1 Opitutaceae bacterium
CGGTGACAACCGGAGGCCGTGCTTGCTCGGCGGGAGTGAATCGCTAGCCTGCCGGCACCATGAGCGCCGCCGAAATCATTGAGCTGATCAAAAAACTGCCGCCGCAGGAGAAGGCGGAGGTGCGGGAATTTTTTCAAAACGAGAACGCCGAATCGCCGCCGGCAGAGCGGACGATCCGTTACATTTCGGACGAAAAATTCGACGAGGTTGCGCCCAAGATTTTTGAGAAGCACCACGAACTGCTTCGTCGTCTCGCACAATGAGCGAGGATGGGGCGCCGGCATTTCTTTCGCTGGAGCAAGTGATGAAATTGCACCGGCGTTCGCTCGCTGCGCACGGTGGCCTTGACGGGGTGCGTGATCCCGGCGCGGTGGAATCGGCCCTCGCTTCGGCGCGAAACACGTGGTGTTACGCGGGAGGCGACCTTTGGGGAATCGCCGCGGCCCATGCATTTCACCTTGCGGAATCTCAGGCTTTTTTGGATGGCAACAAGCGCACGGCAATCTCAAGTGCGATTGCGTTTCTCACGGCGAACGATTGCGTCGACCGCGGCGATGACCGCGAACTCTACGACGCCATGATCGCCATTGCGGATCGGCGGATGGACAAGGCGGGGCTGGCGGCCGTGTTGCGGCGGCACTTTCCGCCGCGGCGCGATTAGAGCGTTTTCAACCGGAAGCTCCGATACTCGATCGTCATCGGTGGACCGACGTGGACTTGCACGCCGATCAGGCCTTCGAATTTGCGGTTCTTCGCATCGTCGTCGATCACGACGCTCATCACGTGGCCGTTGAGGATGTGCGTGAGGACGTTGCCGCGGATGATGAGGTGGTAGTGGTTCCACTCGGCACCGGTCTTGACGAAGGTTTTGAGCGCCTCCGGTTCGCCGAGCGAGGCGATGACGACGGGCTTGGCGCTCGCGCCGATGTGGACCATCTCGCCGCGCTTCGCGAGAAAGGTGCGGCCGCGCTCCTCGTAGTTCTGGCCGGTGTGGCGGCTCGGGCCGTCGATATCGGCCTGGTAGCCGGCGAGCGACCACTTGGCGTCGGTCAGCTCGGCGCTGCGGTAGTTGAGCCCACTATTGCCGCGGTCGGAGACGCGATACTCGACCTTGAGCTCGAAATCCTTTGGTGCACCGCCGCGCCAGATCAGAAAGGTGTTTCGCTTGATGATCGTCTCGGGGGTGATTTGGCCGAGGATGCAGCCATCGCGGACGCTCCAGTATTTCGGATCGCCGTCCCAACCGTTGAGGGTTTTGCCGTCGAAGAGGGGCACGAAGCCATCCTCAGCCATGGCGGGCTGGGCCAAACCGTGAGCGAGTGGGGCGAAAACAAGGAGAACGGCGAGCAGGGGGCGGGGAATTTTCATGGGGATGGCTAGCGTGGACGCCGCGGGGGTTGGTGAAACATCTTTTTTCGACTTTGTCGGGCCTGGCGAGTTTTCCTTGCGGCTCACCTGCGCTCCGCTAGCCCTCCCACGTTCTGCGAATCCTCCCCAACCTCATCCCCTGCTGCCCATGAAATTCCGATTTACTCCTGCTGCCATTGTGTTCTGCGCCCTCGCCGGTGGTTCCGCCCTGCTCGCCCAGGCCCCGAAGGGGGGAGACAAAGGCGGCGAAAAGAAAGCGCCGGCACCAAAGTCGCCGGCTGACCTCGCGTTCGACGAGTTTGATAAAGCCCGCAAAGAGCCTGGAACCAAGGATCAGGCTCGCTTCCAAAAAGTGATCGCCGCCGGGATAACCTATCTGGTGAAAAACCCCACGCACGGTCGCGTGAACGAGGTGATTCGTGAACTCGCCTTTTACGGCAACAATAACATCGACGCCAAGCAGGCTCCGCTCCGCACGTCCTATCTCTCGAATCTGCGCTTCGAGATCACGAACCAGCGCTTCAAGGATGGCGTGAGCGAGCAGACGGTGGCCGCGCTGCTTGCCGTCGACGCTGCGTCCGTGGACGCCGAGGTGCGCGCCGCGCCGACCCCGGCGGGCCTCGTCACATTGCGCGAGAAAACCGACGCGCTGGTCGAGGCGCCGCAGTCCGGCCGTTTCCTTTTCGATCGCGAGCGCTCTTACACCCATCTCCTCATCGCCCTCACGGCGCCGAATTTTGCCAGAGCCGAGGAGCACCTGAAAAAACTGCTGACCCACGCCGACAAGGGGATCGCCGGCATGGCGCAGACCGAGCTCAACATCATCGAGGCCCGTAAGGTGCCCAGCGATTTGAAATTCACCGCGCTCGACGGCAAGGAGGTCGATCTCGCGCAGCTCCGCGGCAAGGTCGTCGCGCTTTATTTTTGGGGCACCACCAACAAGGGCTCGATCGGAAATTTCGAAGGGTTGCAGCGGGTGTCGTCTGACTACCGGAAGAAGGGACTCGAAATCGTGACCGTGAACTTCGACAAGGAGGAGGATCGCCCGAAGGTTCTCGCGGCGATCAAGGAGGCCGGCCTCAAGTGGCCGGTCCATTTCGACGGTAAGGGTGCGAAGAACGCCTTCGCGGCGAAGCTCAACGTCACGGGTGTCCCGGCCATGCTCATCTTCGATCAGAAAGGCCTTTTGCAAACGACCATGCAGGGTCTGACCCTCACGCCCAACCTGCCGGCGAATCAGATTGAGAATTCGTTGAAGCGCCTGCTCGAGCCAGCGAAGAAGTGAGGTCGAACCTGCGGAGCGTGGCGGCGGATTTCGTTCACCAGCCGCCCGAATGACTTCGGAGGCAGAGGTGCGCACGGGTGATTTCGCCGAACGTTTCGGCGGGGTGGCGCGGCTCTTTGGTCACGCTGGGCTCGCACGACTTCGTGCGGCGCACGTGTGCGTGGTCGGTGTCGGGGGAGTGGGTTCCTGGGTTGTCGAGGGTTTGGCGCGCAGCGGAGTCGGTGCGCTCACGCTCATCGATCTCGACGATGTGTGTGTGACCAATGTGAACCGCCAGCTTCCCGCGCTCGATGGTCAGATTGGGCGCCCGAAGGTGACGGTGCTCGCCGAGCGCGTGCGGTTGATCAATCCCGAGTGCCGGGTAACCGAGGTGCAGGAGTTTTTCACGGCGAGTTCGGCGGAACGATTGCTGGCACCGCGTTTTGATTTTGTCGTCGATGCGGTCGACCGGATGTCGCACAAGGCGCTCTTGATCGCGGGCAGCCGGGATCGCGGGGTGCCGGTGCTCAGCGTGGGCGCGGCGGGCGGGCGACGGGATGCGGGCAAGATTCACGCGGGCGACATTGGGGAGGCGGGGGATGAACTCCTGCGCCAGGTGCGGAAAAAATTGCGGCGGGATCACGGGTTCACGTCCGGGGCGCACCGTGGGATCACGCGGATGGGCGTGCGTTGCGTGTGGTCGAGCGAAGCGCCGGTTTTTCCCTGGGCCGATGGCACCTGTGCGGCGCAGCCTGAGCCGGGCAGCACGCTGACGCTCGATTG
>JANOAF010000286.1:0-2376 GCA_031411015.1 Opitutaceae bacterium
CGACGCGCAGCTCGTGCAGCAGGCGCGCGAGCCGGCGATAGTCGTGGAGCGGGTAATTGGCGCGGACCTGTTGCACGAAACGGGCGTCGCGGGTCCCGACTTCGACGACGGCTCGGG
Organism: Opitutaceae bacterium; assembly: GCA_031411015.1. Lineage (GTDB taxonomy): Bacteria > Verrucomicrobiota > Verrucomicrobiia > Opitutales > Opitutaceae > ER46. Next base: position 118 of record JANOAF010000286.1, read on the forward strand.
TGTGCTCGTTGGAGTTCAGGTAGACGTGCTCCAGTTCGCACATGAGCAGGTGGAAAATGGCGGGAAAATCGGTGAGCCACTTGATCTCCTTGATGCCGGAGATGGCTTGCGCTTCGTCTTTGGGGTGCTTGTGGCCTTCCCACGTTTTCAAGTGAGCGTTGGGTTCGCGGACGAAGAGGATCTCGCGCAGTTTCGGGTCGAGCGCATCCGGGGCCAGCACGAGGATCGTCTCTTCCTGCTCGATGCCGGTGAGGTAAAACAGGTCCGAGTTGGGGATCGGAATCCGCGAACCGTCCGCGTTCGTCGGCGGGATATCGTTGGCGTTGACGACAGCAAGTGAGCCGGCGGGCAGCCGCGATTTCAAGCGGGTGCGGTTTTCGACGAACAACGAGGAAGGAATGGCTTCTTGGCGCATGGAAAATTTTCCGAGTGAGGGATGGGGGTGAGTAAAGCGCGCGAACGGCCACGCGCGGGCTGGTGGTTCAGGGTGCGGTGGTCGGGGTGGAGAGCGCGGCCGTTCGGCCGGCGGCCTTGCTCGTGTCGAGCAGCGCCTTCAGCTCCCGCACTTTCGCCGGGTGCTTGAAGTAGAGATTGGTCGTTTCGCCGGGATCGGTGGCGAGGTGGTAGAGCTGGCCCGGGGCATCGGGCGCAGTGTCCGGCAGAGCAAAGGATATCAGTTCACGCTTCTCGTAGTTGTTTCCGCCGGACCCGCGGTGATCGAGATACTTCCACGGCCCTTGGCGGATGGCGAGCGCGAGGCTGATCGTCTGGTGCAAGGTGAAGGGCCGGGCCGGCGTTCCGCGCTCGGCTCCGAGCAGCACGGGCAGAAGGTCGAAGCTGTCCTCCGCGGCGTTGGCCGGCAGAACGGCGCCCGCGATCGCCGCGCACGTCGCCATGACATCGGTGAGGCACACCGTCTCGTCAGTGGTGCCACCGGGTGCGATTTTCCCCGGCCAGCGCACGATGAACGGCACGCGATGTCCGCCCTCCCACTGATCACGTTTCACCCCGCGCCACGGCCGGGCACCGTCATGGCCGTAGTCCGCGCGCATGTGAGCGACGCTGGTGGTTTCGGGGCCGTTGTCGCTGGAGAACATCACCACGGTGTTGTCGGCCAAGCCGAGCCGTTCGAGGGTCTGCAGTAACTCGCCGACGATGAAGTCGAGTTCGTGGATGAAATCTCCGTGCGGTCCCGCTTGGGTGCTGCCCTGAAATTGCTTGGCCGCAAACGAGGGCAGGTGCACGGCGTGCGTGGAGTGCAGCAGAAAAAACGGTTTCGCCCGATCGCGCTGCGCGTGTTGTTCGAGAAACTCCTGGCTCTTCTGGAGGAAAACCAAATCCACTTCCTCGAGGTTAAAATCCGGTGCGATGAGGCCCGCGCGGTTGTCGAAGGCATACGGATGCTTGGGCAACTTTGACTTGTCGAGCATCCGCGTCGGTGGGACCGGGATGCGATCGCCGTCGATGTAGGCGTAAAGATAATCCGTGGCCGGGCAGCACGCGGTGCCGAAGAAGCGGTCGAAGCCGCGATGAATCGGTGAGTCCGGAATGGCGCGCGAGTAGTCGATCCGTTTCACCCCTTCGATGCCGCCCTGCGTGATGCGTTGTCCGTCCGTGTCGAGAAAACTGAGGCCGACGTGCCACTTGCCGGTCAGCGCGGTCGCGTAGCCCTGCTGGCGGAGCATTTGCGGCAGCGTCAGTTGATCTTCCTTGATCAGACAAGGACCGCCCACGCCTTCGAAGACACTCCGATAGTTGATCCGAAACGCCATGCGGCCGGTCAGGAGACTATAGCGGCTCGGCGTGCAGACGGTGGAAGGAGAATGAGCATCGGTGAAACGCAACCCTTCGCGGGCCAGCCGATCGAGGTGCGGCGTGGCGACTTTGGATTCGGCGTTGTAGCAGCGGACGTCGCCGTAGCCGAGATCGTCGGCGAGAATGAAAACAATGTTGGGTTTGACGGACGGCGCGGGCGCGGTGGCCGCTGGCAGCGCAGGCGTAGTCATCATGGCCGCCATGAAAGTGAATGTGAATTTCATGGTGCCGAGGGGGAGTAGTCTATTTCCAGACGGCGGGCCGAACTCCTCGCGACTCAACTTGCCGGCGCCGTTCTGGGCGAAATTCTTGAAGCGCTGTCCGGGGTTTGGGGCGCAAGCGCACGGGAAAACAAGAGTCACATTGCGCAGCTCACTTCTTCACCGCGGGCCCGTTGAACCAGATCGCATTGGGTGCCTCCGAACGCGCCGCCACGATGTCGGG
>JANOAF010000287.1:0-1730 GCA_031411015.1 Opitutaceae bacterium
GTGATATTTCGTGAGCACGGGCTTCGGGTCGAAGGTGTCCATCTGGGCGGGACCGCCATTCGCGAGAATCTGGATCACGTATTTGGCGCGCGGGCGAAAATGCGGCGCGCGCGGCGCGAGCGGGCCGGTCGGCTCGGCCGCGCGGGCGAGGGACGGGCCGAGCAACGCGGCGAGTCCGATGGTGCCGAAGCCCGCACCGCAGCGGCGGAGCATTTCGCGGCGGGAGAGCGGTGACGAAGCAGAGAAAAGATTTTCGGGCATGACGAGGGAATCAGTCGCAGTAGAAAAATTCGTTGGACAGCAGCAGCACTTGGGCGAACTGCGCCCACTGTGCGTCGGTCGGGGCTGGACCGAGGTAGCGTTGGGCCAGTGCGAGTTCGTCGGCGCTGGGCTGGCGGATGAGGATGCGGCGATAGATCGCGAGAATGCGTTCGCGGGCATCGAGCTGCTCGGCAATCTCGGGCTGGCGGTTTACGCCTTCGGCTTGGGCGCGGAGAAACGGGCTGTTGAGAAAATAGAGCGCTTGCAGCGGGTGCGTGGTCTCGCCGCGGCGCGCGATCGACTGGTCGGGGTTGGCCATGTCGAAATTTCGCAGCAAGGCCGGAATCCGAAAACGATCCGTGTAGCCATAGACCGCGCGGCGGGTGTTGTCGTCGTCGAGCGGAGCGCTGCGGCCGTCGAGGCGGGTGTCGAGCCGCCCCGCCACGCGGAGCAGGCTGTCGCGCAGCGCTTCGAATTCGAGGCGCCGCGGGCTCATGCGCCAGAGGAGACGGTTGGACGCGTCGCGGGCCAGCGCGGCCGATTGCGGGGCGCTGCTCTGTTGCCACGTCGCAGTCGACATGAGATAGCGCTGGAGCGCCTTCACCGACCAGCCGTGTTCGATGAACCACGCGGCCAGGTGATCGAGCAGCTCGGGATGCGAGGGGCGCTCACCGGTGGCACCGAAATTATCGGCGGTGGCGACAAGGCCGGTGCCGAAGTGCTGTTGCCAGATCCGATTTACGATGACGCGGGCGGGAAGGGGATTTGTTTCGCTCGCGAGAGCACGGGCGAGCGGGAGGCGTCCGTCGTCGGAAAAGTTTTGCTTGTCGAGCGAGGCGAGGAGCTGTGGGAGGCGGCGCGGGACGGCGGGGCCGGGCTTCAGGCGATCGCCGCGGATGAGGATGTGCGGATCGACGGGCGCGCTGGACACGGCGAGGGCTTGCGCGCGATCGACCGGGGCGCTGGCTTCGAGGATGGTGATTTTCTGGCGCACGGCGGCGGCGGCCTCGTTGTCCTTGCGCGGGACGATCTGGGCTTCGGTAATGAAGCGCAGGAGATCTTCGATGACGGCGGCGCGGGAAAATTCGAGGGGCGAAGTCGGTGCGTCGATCAGGGCCGCGAGCGCGGGAAATTCTGTCGTCGTGAGGGCCTCGGTAATGGCGCGACCAAAGCCCTCGGCCACGTCGTGCATCGAGGTGAGGGGCTTTTCCCGCAGTGTGGCCAGGATATACGGGTCGTGACCCCCGGGATGGGCGAGGGCGGCGTCGAGTAACGCCTGCGCGCGCACCGCGAAATCGGCCCGGGGTAGATTCAAAAACTCGGGCCAGAGGCGGAAATAGTTTTCCCCCCGGGCGTTGCTTTCGGCGATGAGCCGAGCCCAGACGGGCGCGCCGCCCAGCACGAGGAGGCCGCGGGGCGTATCGAGCGGGATGAACCCTTCCACGGTTCTGTGGTTGGGCGATTCCTCG
>JANOAF010000288.1:0-1605 GCA_031411015.1 Opitutaceae bacterium
ACGACATAGGCTTCCTCCACTTTCAGATACGAGCGCGACGGCGCGAGATCGTCGTCGGCCATCCGGCGCTGGCCGTGGACCCACGCCTCGCGGGCCACGAACGCGCGGCCGAAATCCACGAAAAACACGAACAGTCCGCGCACCGGCCCGACACTCACGCCGCGCGGCAAATCGCCCGTCGCCAGTTTGGCGACACGCGAGAGTCTTTTCCGCAACTGCTCGCCAAACGCGGCCTCGACCGCACTGATGCGCCGCCCGAGACCGACGAACTCATGGGGCCCGAGCCACACGCTGGGCCAGGCCGCCTCGACCCGTTCACCCCGCAAACTCGCCAGGAAAAACTCGGCCACGCGGGAGGCGAGCGGGTTGACCGCGTCGCCCCGAATCTCGACAGGCGCGTGGAGCGTGAGATGAGCAAAGGTGAGGTCTGTGGTCGCGCGGTAAGACTGACCGCGTTCACCGCTTCCAAGCGCGGTCAGGCTGACCGCGCTACTTTCAACCCGCACCCAGCCGGGGCCTTTCTCGGCGACGGCTGTCCCGTGCAGCTCTGTCAGCTCGCGCGCGAGCAATTCTTCGAAACCAGCCTGACACGTGAGCAACATGCGGGCGAACGTGCCCGCGGCCTTGCGCGTCGCGAGCGCAAAAAAAGCCCGGGCATTTGACCCGGGTCCTTGGAATCGAGGCTCTCAGCCCGAACGTTGCAGTCGGAGGTGGAGCGCGTTGACCCAACGCGCTGGTTTGAGAGCGGGAATACCTGAAGCGCCTTGGGGGCAAGTCGCTCCACCTTCGCCGCTGTGCGGTTGCGAACGAAATCTCGTTCGACTGCTCGCTCCCGGCTCAGCTCTCAACTCTCAGCTAACGACTCGCCGTCTCAGCTCTTCTCGATCTTCGCGCCGGATTTTTTCCAGCCGTCGATCCCGGGCGAGTAGTGCTTCACGTTCGTGTAGCCGAGGGCAACCGCGGCACTGGCGGCGGCCTGATACGCGGTGCAATATTCGTTGCCACAGTAGGCCACGATGAGGGCCTTCTTGTCCTTCGGCAGGAGCGCGGCGAGTTTCGCCTCGTTGGCGATATAGTCGATTGCGCCGGGGATGCGGCCTTCCTTGAAGGAATCGGTGCCGTTCACGTCGAGCACGGTAACCGTCTTCGCCGCGATCGCCTTTTGGAGATCAGTCTGCGTGATATCGGGGACCTTGCCCGTATTCGCAAAGAGTGCCGCGGCGAGCAGGAGGGTGGAAATCAAAGCGAGGAGTTTTTTCATGACGCGGGCACGGTAGGAGGCCGCGGAAATTTCGCAAGGCAGCACCCGACGCCAAATCTCAGCGTCAGCGTCTAGCCGTTTTTTGCACACCACAGTGGAGAAAACACGGCCATGCGCAGCACGGGCAGCCTGGCCCGGTTTGGGTCGGAGAACGCGGTCAGGCGACAGCGCTAAGCCCGGTGCCAGTCGCTGCAACAAACTGCGATGCGCCCCTCTCGGCGTCAGCGCCTCACAGCCGCTGCAAATGAAACCCGCCGTCGACGTCAAAACACGCCCCGGTCGAGAACGGAAACCGATCCTCCGCGATCGCGCGGACGGCGCGGCCGATATCCTCGGGTTTGCCC
>JANOAF010000289.1:0-13276 GCA_031411015.1 Opitutaceae bacterium
TGGCAAAATCTCCCTCTGCTTTTCGTGTCTTTCGTGTGTTTCGTGGTGACTCCTTCTGCATCGTTCCGCCTACGGCCGCACCGTCTCGACAAATTCCAGCCGCCCACGGCGCACCGCGATGATCGCGGCATCCTTATCCGCATCACGCTGCGCGTTAATCGTGGTGCGGCCGGTCGCGCCCGGAAAATCTTTCGTCGCCGCGAGCGCACTCCGGAGCGCGGCCTTCTCGGTCGTGCCGGCGCGCGCGATCGCATCGACGGCGATCCGCACTGCGTCGTAGGTCAATGCGGCGAGTCCGTTGGGCACAGAACCGTGCCGGGCCCGATAGGCGGCGACGAAACGCTTCGATTCCGGCGCGGAGTTGGCGTCGGAAAAATGGGAGGAGTAGTAGGCGCCGTCGAGCGCCTCGCCGCCGATTTCGAGCAACTGCGGGGCCTCGAAGCCATCGCCGCCCAAGAGCGTCGCGGTCAGTCCGAGTTGCTTCGCCTGCTGCGCGACGAGCCCCGCCGCCACGTAGTAGCTGGGCAAAAATAGGGCGTCGGGCTTTGCGCCCCGCAGCGCCGTGAGCTGCGCGCGAAAATCCGTGTCGGCCCCCGCGTATTTCTGCGTCGCGACAATTTCACCGCCGAGCGCCGTGAACGTGCGCGAAAAATATTCCGCGAGCCCCACCGAGTAGGGTGAGCCCGCGTCGATCAGCAGCGCCGCGCGTTTCAGCCCGAGCCGCTTCCGCGCAAACGTCGCGAGCACATCGCCCTGAAACGGATCGATGAAGCACACCCGGAAAATGGCATCGCCGACCTCAGTGACCTTCGGGCTCGTCGAAGCCGGCGTAATCAACGGCACGCCCGCCGCCTGCGCCACTGGCGCCGCCTCCAGCGTGCGCCCCGAAGAACATTCGCCGATGAGCGCCACGACACGGTCGCGCGCGATGAGTTTTTTCGCGGCGGTCGCGGATTCGCCGGCTTGCGAACGATTGTCCTCCACGACGAGTTCGAGCGGGCGGCCGAGCACGCCACCGGCGGAATTGAGCTCATCAATAGCCAGCCGCGCGCCGCGCAGTGACGCCTCGCCAAACGACGCATCCCGGCCCGTCATCGACATGAAAAATCCCAGCCGCACCGGCTCGGCGGCGCGGACAGACGCAAATGCGAGTAGGGCCGCGAGCAGAGTAAAAATTGATCCGCGCTTCATACGCCGAAACGCAACCACGCACTAAAGTGCTCGGCGACAGGAAACGAGCGGAAGAAAACTCGCTTCCACTTTGGTTTCAGGCGGAAATATTTTTCCGCTTTCATTCTCAGCCAGCCACCGTCCTTACTGAACCGTGCAACTCCAGCTTGAAAACCACGTCGTCGCGATCACCGGTGGGGCCAGCGGTATCGGGCGCGCGACGGCGGACCTGTTCTCCGCCGAGGGCTGCCGCGTCGCGCTCTGGGATCTCGCGCCGAATGTCGCGGAGGTCGCCCGCGAATTGCGCACCGCATCCGGCACTCCGGCCCCGGCGATGGGTTGCGTAGTCGATGTCACAAAGCGCGACACGATCACGGCCGCGCTCGCGGCCACCGAGGCGCAGCTCGGACCGATCAATCATCTCGTGCACGCGGCCGCGATCGGCTCGGGGAAATTTGGGTTTCCGTTTACTAATCTATCGCCCGCCGATTGGCCGCGCGTGCTGGAGGTAAACATCATGGGCATGACGAATGTCGCGCACGCCGTCGCGCCTCGCCTGAGGGAGCGACGCAGCGGGACGATGGTGTTTCTCGCGTCTGTCGCCGGCCAGATGGGCTCGCAAACCGACCCGCCCTATAGCGCGTCGAAGGCGGCCAACATCAATTTCGCGCAGTGCCTCGCCAAGGATCTCGCGCCGCACGGCGTGCGCGTAAACACCGTGTGCCCCGGCATGGTGCAGACACCGCTCAACGAAGCCGTCTGGCGCTCGTGGCACGATGCGCAGCCGCCGGAGAAGCGCCGCAGTTACGCCGACTGGGCGGCGGAAAAAATCCACGCGGTCGTCCCGCTCGGCCGCTGGCAGTCACCCGCCGACATCGCCGACACGATTGTGTTTCTCTCCTCCGCCCGCGCCGCCCAAATCACCGGCCAAACCGTCAACGTCGATGGCGGGTTCGTGATGCATTCGTAGGCCAAGTCGCTTGCGAGCGCTCTGCCGACTCGTGACCCGGCACTCGCAAGCGAGCGGGCCTACGCGACCAAACGCCACCCACTCAAAGGCAGCCCGGCGAGCGGCCACACCGCGCCCTGTCATGCCTCGGACGTCCGTCAGAATCATTGTTCGAGCAGAGGACGATCGGTGTCAGAGGGCGTCGAAAAAGGGTCTGTCATTCTGAGACACACTCTTTGTGATTCGGAACATACTGACCGAACCAATCGGATGACGGTAAACCTCTGGGGGTGCAGCCATCCGATGGTGAAGGAAGACCAATTCAGAACCAGTCGCTGACCTTGAAATGTCCGCTCGCCGTTCGCCGCAAACGACTTGGCCTTGCCCCGGGTTGCCGTCAGCGTCACGGCTCGTTCGCACCGTCACCCTCTTTCTGCATGAAGATCCTCCGTGCCCTCCTCCTGCCGCTCGCGCTCGCCACTCCGCTCCCCGCCGCGACCGCGATGCCGCAGCTCCCGCCCCGCGTCACCGCCCCGACCGACACCGCTCAGTTCCGCCGCTTCGTCCTTGAGAACGGCATGCGCGTGCTGCTCGTCTCCGACGGGAAGTTCAACAAGTCCTCCGCCGCGCTCGTCATGCCCATCGGGGCCAGCGATGACCCCGTGGATCGCGAGGGCATGGCGCACTTCCTCGAACACATGCTGTTTCTCGGCACGGAAAAATATCCCGACGCGAACGAATACGGGAATTTCATGCAGACCAACGGCGGCTACAACAACGCCTACACCGCCTCGGACCACACCAACTACCAATTCGAGGTGCGTCACGAGGCGTTCGCCGAGGGCGTGGATCGGCTGGCGCAATTTTTCATCGCGCCGCGATTCACCCCCGAGTTTACCGGCCGCGAGATCAACGCCGTGCACAACGAAGCCATGCGCCACGTGCAGAACGATCTGCGCCGGCGGTTCCTCGTCGCCGCCGAACTCTACGCGCCCGGCAGCCCGGAGAACAAGTTCGGCACCGGCAACAAAGACACGCTGGCCGGTGCCACGCCCGCGCAAGTCCGCGCTTTCTACGAGGCCACCTACTCCGCCGACCGCATGGCCCTCGCGCTCTGCGGCAAGGCCCCCCTCGACGAACTGGAAAAACTCGCGCGAGAGAAATTGGGCCCCGTGCCGAAGCGCCAGGTCACGCCCCCCGTGCGCGAGGCGCGCTTCCTGCCGCGCAAGGCCGCACTGCGCCTCGCCCAGGTGGAGCCGATCAAGGAGCTGCGCTTCCTCGGGCTTGAATTTCTCATTCCCGGCACGCGCGCGGATTTCGCGAGCAAGCCCGACGAACTGCTTTCCCAGCTCATCAGCTATCCCGGTCCGGGCGGACTCATCGAAGCGCTCAAGCGCGACGGGCTGATCAATGGCATGAGTGGTGGGGTGTGGGAGCGCACGCCGGTCTATGGCTCCTTTCTGCTGAGCATGGACCTCACACCCACCGGACAGGAGCAGCACGCACGCGTGCTCGCGGAAATCTTCGCTTACCTCGCCCACCTGCGCGCGGCACCGTTCCCCGCGGATTTCTACCGCGACCGCGCGCGCATCGCCGCGCTCGACGAAACCTTCAAGGACCGCGGTGAGGGCGCCGCGCTTGCCACCCGCCTAGCGAACCAGGCGCTCTTCTATCCGCTCGAAATCGCCGAGCGTGCCGCCGATGTCTGGGGCGCGCCGGATGAGCCCGCGTATCGCCGTCTGCTCAACACGCTCACGGCCGACAACGCACTCGTGATTCTTTCCGCGAAGGGTGTGCCGACCGACAGGAAGGAGCGCATCTACGGCACCGCCTACTCTTACACCGAGGAAACCGGAGCGGCCTACAACGCCATCGCCCAGCCCGCTTCGAAAACGAAATTCGCGCTGCCCGGCGCCAACCGCTTCATGCCGGCAGACACGCCGCTGCTCGCCGAACGCCCGGTCGCGCTCATCAACGAGCCGGGCCTCGTGTTGCACTACGCGCCCGACACGGAGTTTCAACGCCCGCAGACCGCGCTCAGCGTGCGTTTCGTGCCGGTGCGTGAGTTGGGCAGTGCGCGCTCCGCCGCGCTCCTGCGGCTCTACGACGCGTGTTTGCGCGACTTCCTCACGCCCGCCACCAGCGACGCCGAACTCGCCGGCCTCGATCTCGCGTCGGATTTCACACTGGAGGGCGCCAAGTTCTCCGCCGCCGGCTATGGCGATTCCGCCGCGCGCTACCTCGTGCACGCCGCGGGGAATCTCCGAACGTTCACCCTCGCTCCCGGCCGCTTCGAGGCGATCAAGGAGGCCGTGCTGCGCGGCCTTCGCAGTTACAACCAAACCGAGGCCTATGTGCTCGCCCGGGATCGTCGCGACGCCTTGGTGCGCGAATTCCACTATCTACCGAGCGAGCTCACCGCGACCACTAAGGCCGCGACGTGGGCCGATGTGCAGGCGTTCGCCAAACAATTCTTCGCCCGCGGCGCGATCGAGGCCGTCGTGCACGGGCATTTTTCGGCGGATCAAGCGATCGCCTCGGCGCGCCTCATCGCCCTGAAAATCGGGGCGCAACCTGCCCTGACGGCCGAACTCCTCCGCCGCCGCCACCTCGCGATTGCCCCGGGCGAGAACGTCCTCGATGCCGGCCCCATCGAGGGCGTGAACTCTGCCTTCGTCGCCGACTATGTGCTCGGTGACGATTCGCCCGCGCTCCGGGTCGCGGCCACCGTCGCCGCCAATTTCTTCGGCGATCCTTTCTACAGTGAACTGCGCACCAAGCAGCAACTCGGCTATATCGTCGGCTCCTCAGCCAGTGCGTCGCTGCGGCACCGGTATTTCACGTTTGTCGTGCAATCGAGCGGCTACGCGCCGGAGGAGCTGCGGCGTCGCGCCGAGGCCTTCATCGCCGGGCTACCCGCCGCACTGGCCGCGCTCCCCGAGGCGCAGTGGACCACACTCCTGGCGGGCGCACGGTCGCAGTTCGAGGAGAAGCCCAAGAGCATCCGCGACAAGGCCGAGATCTTTTTCGGGCGCGCCTACACTTTCGAGGGCGAGTGGGACCGGCAGCAGGCCTCGCTCACGGCGTTGTCGTCGCTCACGAAGGAGCAGGCGGTCGCGTTGCTGACGCAGGCACTCGCCCCCGAAACCGCACGACGCCGCACGGTTCTCCTCGGGAGTAAGAACCATCCGCTTGATGAAAAAACTCTCCCCGCCTTCACCGAGCGCGAATTGTGGAAACCCTCGCGCCGGTTTCAGTGACACAACCCGATTCACCCAATGAAACGCCTCCTCTGCTGTCTCCTGTTTGCCCTTCCGTGTCTTCCGGTGAGTAGCGCCACCGCGCCCGCCGGCTTCACCCCCGTGAAGACCGTCGGCAATATCGCCGAATACAAACTCGCCGCGAACGACCTCAATGTGCTGCTGCTGGAAGATCACTCGGCGCCGGTGCTGACGTTCATGGTCACATATCGCGTCGGGTCGCGCCACGAGGTCACGGGCACCACGGGCGCGACGCACATCCTCGAACACCTCATGTTCAAGGGCTCGAAGAATTTTCACCCCGGCATCGGCAAGGGTTTCGACACCGTGATGGACAAGATCGGCGGCATCAACAACGCGACCACGTGGTTCGACCGCACCAACTACTACGAAAATCTCCCGAGCGATCACCTCGAGCTCGCCGTGGAGCTCGAGGCCGACCGCATGCGCGGCCTGCTCCTGCGCGAGGAGGATCGCCAACCGGAGATGACCGTCGTGCGCAACGAATTCGAACGCGGCGAAAACGATCCGGCCGAAGCGCTCGACAAGGAGGTAAACGCCATCGCCTACCTCGCGCACCCCTACCACCACCCGACCATCGGCTGGCGCTCTGACATCGAGAAAGTGACCATCGCGAAACTGCGCGAGTTCTACGACACGTTCTACTGGCCCGACAACGCGACGGTCACAATCATCGGCGACTTCAAACCTGATGCCGCGCTCGGCTACGTGAAGAAATATTTCGGGGCCATCACGCGCGCCCCGCATCCGATTCCCTCGCCCTACACCGAGGAGCCCGCGCAGACCGGGCCACGCCGCGTGACGGTGAAGCGTCCCGGCGAAGTGGGCGCCGTGCAACTCGCCTACAAGGCCCCGCCCACGCTCCACCCTGATCACCCGGCGCTGGAGATTCTCTCCGGCATTCTCAGCGACGGAAAAAACAGCCGCCTCTACCGCGCGCTCATCGACACCAACCTCGCGATCAACGCCGATGCTTCCAAGGGATTCTTCCGCGAGAACACGCTCTTCTCGTTCAGCGCGCTCGTGACGCCCGGCATCAAGCACGAGAAGGTAGAGCAGACACTGCTCGCCGAAGTGGAGAAACTGCGCGCGAACGGCGTGACCGCCGACGAAGTTTCCCGGGCCGCCAACCAGCGGCTCGCGCGCCTCGCCTACGGCCGTGACGGCTCATTCGCCATCGCCGGCCAAATCAACGAGGCGATCGCGATCGGCGATTGGACGCTTTATGTTTCGCTTCCCGAAAAACTCCGAGCCGTGACCGCTGCGGATGTGAACCGAGTGATCAAGACTTACCTCTTGGAAGATCAGAGCACGACCGGCTGGTTCATCCCGGTCGCCGAAGGCGGCAGCGCGGCTACGGGAGAAAAACCTGCTGACGCCAAGCGCCACGCCGCCCGCGGCCCCCACTACTACCGCGATCCTGTGGAGGCGTCGCTTGGCGACGCCCGCGGGCGTCCACAAGGAGCGCCCCTACAACAATCCAGCGCCCCCGCCGCCGGCGCGGCGGGCGGAGCGTTGATCGCGCCCCACGTCCGGCGCCGCGCGATCGCCGGTGCGGATGTGCTTACGGTCAAAACGAGCATCCAAGATGTCGTCACGCTCCGCGGCGCGTTTGCCGCCGGCGATGTCTTCAACCCGCTCGGCAATTCCGCCATCGCCGACCTGACCGCCGGTCTCCTCGACAAGGGCACCGTCAACCGGGACAAGTTCGCGATCGCGGCGCTCTTCGAGCAGGTCGGCGCCACGCTCGGCTTCGGCACCGATTCGCACGTCGTCAACCTCTCGGGCAAATTCCTCCGCAAGGATCTTGCCCTCGTGCTCGGGCTGCTCGGCGAGCAACTCCGCGCGCCGCGCTTCGACGCCGAGGAGTTGGCCAAACTCAAGAAACAATTCGCCGGCCAGCGCAAACGCGCGCTTGAGGACACCGACTACCGCGCCGACGAGGCCTTCGCCCGCGCCGTGTTTCCCGAGGGCCACCCCAACCGCCCGCCCACCACCGAGAAATACCTCGCTGATGTCGAAGCGGCCACACTCGAACAAGTGAAGGCCTTCCACGCCGCGCACTACGGCCCAGCCTCGCTCCGCCTCGTGCTCGTCGGCGATGTAGACGACCCCGCCATCGACACCGCGCTGCGCGAAGCCTTCGCCGGCTGGACGGGCGGCCACGGCGTTGAGGCCGCGAAGAAAGCCCCCGCGCTCGCCGCCGGTCGCACCGAAAAGGTCGCGATGTCCGGCAAGACGAGCGTCTCGCTCTTCATCGGCCAGCCCTCGGGTCTGCGCTACACCGACGCCGATCGCCTCGCGCTCAACATGGCAACGTCCGTGCTTGGCAGTGGGTTTTTCACCGCCCGCTTGCTCGATACCATCCGCAACAAAGAAGGCCTCACCTACGGCATTGGGGCACAACTCACGAACGACACCTACTCCGACGGCGCGTGGGCCATCCGTGGCACGTTCGCGCCCGACCTCCTCGACAAGGGCCTCGTCTCCACCACGCGCGAGCTCACCCGCTTCTGCGAAAAGGGCGTGACCGCCGAGGAACTGGCCAATTTCAAAATCACGCTCAGCGGCACCTACAAAGTCCAACTCGCCACTAGCAGTGGCGTCGCGAGCACACTGCTGAGCGCACTCCAGCGCGGACTCACTCCCGAATGGGTCGATGAATATCCCCGCCGCCTACAGGCGCTCACCCTCGAACAGGTGAACACCTCGATTAAAAATCACCTGTCTCCGAATAAAATGATCACCGTCCTCGCTGGGTCGCTGCCCGAGAAAAAACAGGATTGAGACAAAGGCCTTGCCAATACGGCAAGGCGCTCCGCGCGGCCGGCCTCACGTCATTTCGTTTTCAATCTCGGGGTCGATAATGCCGAGCGCGCCGGACTGATCCTGGACGAGGACGAAAAATTTCCAACGCGGCGCATTGGCTCCCGATCCACTATCCTTCAGCTTATTCGTGATTGTGATCGTTGAGGAGGTCAGCGCGCCGAGATCGAAATTGGACTTCCCGTTTCGGTCGCCCGTCCCGGTCGCCTGGGTGTAAGCGATTCCCGCCGGTGAAAACTGACCCGCCGGAAGGATCGTGAACTCCAAGTCGATTCTCGACGGCCCTTTGACGACGATGCGATTTGGATCGTCAGCGCTGATCCGCACTTTGCCGTTGGCGCTGTCGGTGATGACGGGGGCGGCGGCCACCGTCCATCGCGGCGTGTTCGTCGTGGTGTTGATGTCGGCGAACTGCGTGACGGTGAGGTTTATTTTGGCGGTGGGCATTGGTTTTGAAGAAGCGAATATGCGACTTTGCAGGTATTGAACGCGAAATGCGGCGGAACGTTCGTCACTTTTTACCGGCCCGGCGGCGGCGGGGTTTTGGATGATTCGTCATCCCGGCATCAGAGTTTTCGATTTCCGGATCGATTAGGCCGATGACATTCGTCCCGCTTTTAACAACACCGATGTAGAGTTCCCAAGCGGAGCGGCCCTTGGCGTAGCGATTCGTGATCGTGATGACATTGTCATCGATATCCTTGATCGCGAAATTGTTTTTCGCGCTGCCTTTCCCATTGAGCCCGTCGCGATCGATGAGCGCACCGGTCACCACGTAGTCGTTCACCGGCCGAATCACGAACTCAAGATCAACGGCACCGGGCCCGGAGACGAGAATGCTATTGGCGTTGTTCGGATCGATCGTCACGCGACCGTTGGCTCCATTGCCCTGGATGGCCGGGGGTTTGTGGGCGCAGAATCCGCTACCGGCGCGGCGGAAAGTCGTCACTTCAATTTCAATCGTGGCGGTAGGCATGGTGAGGTTAGGATTTATGTTTTTGGGGTAACGGGCAAAACATCGGGCGCCGGATCGGCCGGCCACGGTTCGAATGGTTGATAGCCGATTTCCTTGAGGCGAACCAAGATTTCGTGGGCTTCGGCCGTTCGGCCCAACAGCGACAGCGCGCGCGCGCCCGGATCCAGCAGGCGCCATTGTCGCGAAGCCATTCCTCGGTCTTGCACCGCATCGAGCGCGGCCTGCCAGTGCCGGCGCGCTTCCACCGAATCTCCGCCGCGCTGCGCGATGATACCGGCAGTAACACAGGCGTAGGCCAGTTCTCCGCGGTGGTTGTCCCCGGCGCGGTCTTGCTCCACCAGCGACTGGCCGATGGCGATGGCCCGAGCCGCCGCGTCGACCGCGCCGGGTTCGGCAGCCGCATCGCGCAGTTGCGCCTCCAACCGCCAAGCGGCGGCTAGGGTGGCGGTCACGACCCGATCGGTCGCCGCGCTGGCGGCGAGTTTTTCAAGGAACGGCCGACACTCTCGGACAATGGCGGTGGCCTCCAATTCGCCCCCCGAAGCTCGGAGGAGAAACGCCTCCTTGATCCGCGCGTTTACGGAGGCGGATTGTAAGTCCCGATTCACCGGGTCCTGGGCAGCGAGGGTCGTGAAAACGTGGGTCGCCTGCTTGCGCGCGGCCAATGCCTCGGTGCGACGCCCGGAAATGAAGAGCAAATCCGATTGGAGCGCGATCGCGTCCCCTAGCCGGCGCCGCCATCTCGTGTTTTTCGGATCGCTCGTGATCAAGGATTCGAGCAGCGCGATTTGGCGCGCGAAGCGCTGGTTCGCCTCACCGTAATCTCCGCTTCGCTCCGCCGTAGACGCAAGATACGAATCGGCATTCGCCAGACTGAACTGCAACGACAGTTCGTCCGGGCTTCGCGCCACCATAGTTTCGAGCAACAGTCTCTCCCCCAGAAATCCACCGCGCGCCGCCGCCAGGTCGCCGCGTTCGAGGTCAAGCACAGCCAAGTTGTGATGGCTGGAGACCGCTTCACGCTGCCAAGGGAGATGATTCGGATTGAGGGCGGACAACGCCACCGCTGTGTCACGATATTTTCCCAGCCACTCCGCCGCGGGCACGAAATAACCCTGCTTGTAGCGCACATTCCCAATCCAAAATTCCGCCTGCGCGCGCTCGAAAAGCATCGTGCCATCCTCGGGATGACGTTCCACGAGCGCGGCCAGGCGTTTGAACGCCTCGGAGAATGCAACTTCCGCTTCGGGGTAGCGCATTTGGGAGACACGAATCTGCCCGATCTGCGTATTCGCCTTGGCCTGCTGCGTGAGCGTGACGTCCGTCAGGTCGCGCGGATCGATTTTTTTAAAATATGCCGTCATTCGGGCCACGGCTTCTTCAAGGGTGTCGAGCTTGTCCGCTTTTTCCAAACGGACCGTCATGTCGTTTAAAACCGCCGCCATCAGCTCCTCGCTGTTGTCCTGACGACGCTGCGCGTCGCTCCGCATGATCCACGCCACCGCCGCAAGGCCAAGCATCAGCGCCATGCCCGCCGTCGCACCGACCGCAATCCACGTCATTCGCCGGTGGCGGCGTTGCAACTCGCGCTGGCGCAGGTCGTCGAACCCCACGCCGAGCAATCCGGCGACGAGGCGGAGGACCGCATCCTCCTTCCCGTCTCCCTGTGGGCGCGCATCGGCGGCGACATGTTCGGCCACCGTCGCCGAAAGTTGCCCGTCGGCGCCGAGCCCGTGTCGGAGCGCAGGTGAAAAACAATCTTCAGCCGTCCCCTCCGCCTTGGGCTCACCGGAAATGATGAACGCGAACACCCGGGCCTCCACGTGCAGTCGCTTAAACGCAATGATCTCCTCGCGCACCCAGCGCGACTGTGCGGCGGCCGGCGAACAGATGACGATGAGGGTAGCGGAGTCGGCGAGCGCGGCGCGCACGACTTCGCCAAGGTCGCCCGCCGTCGGCAGTTCATCGCGGTCGCGAAACACCGGCGCGATCCGCGCGCCCACTTCGCCGATCGGGGCAGCGCGACCGTGGAAGCGCGCTGGGACGCGGAAGCCCTCCAGCCGCCGCATCAGCCACATGGCCCATTTCGTGTCGGCATGACTGTAGCTGAGAAACGCCCGGTAACGCAGTGGCGGCGGGACAGAATCGGTCCCGGGACGAGCCGGGTTGGCGCGGGCGGACATTGGGGTAGAGCACGAAACAGTTTCGCCGGAGAGACGGAGGGGAATCACTGCAATGCTCGTGCCGGGTTGCGGGCGCGAGCGGAATTTTTCGGCGCACGCCTTCCCGCGTCACCCGCCCCAAGCGTGAAAAACTCGTCCAGCACCACCGCGGTCAAGGTCGGACGAGCCGCAATGCGCAAACTTTACCGGCGCTTCACCGATTCGGGCGGCTTAGCCTTTGACCGAGCAGCGACCGACCGCAAATTTGAAGTCGGACAAAAGCAAATGAACGTCGATCTGACACCGGTGGAAAAAGGCTTCGAGCCGATCTGGAAGCAGGTGAAGCTGCTCTTCGTTGAGCATCACTTCATCACGATTGTGTGCGGATTTTTCGCAGTGTTGATGACGATCAGTTTCTACCGTTTTCTGAAAGGCATCAGCCCGGCACTCGTTTACTTCGTGTTGGCGCTCATCCTCGCTGTGTTGGTGCTACACTGGACGCAGACTCGCAGCGAGCCGGCCTTCCTCACGCCATTCATCGATCACTTGGCTCCTTTCTTCCCGTCGGCCCCGGGCCCCGCCGGGCCGCCCCCAAAAGTCTATCCCTAACAGCGCGAGAACGACGGCTACGGCCGAGCGCGTTGGTCGCCACAAATCCGTTCACCGCGCCCGAGGCATCGCGCGTGAATGTCACGTCCCACGCACGCCCCAGCAGGAAACCGTCAGGCCAATGTCGGCGCCGCGATCCCAAGCCGAAGCCACTCGAAACCGAATCGAAAGCGCGGAGCCGGCTTGGACTACCAGCACCGACTTGAAACCCAACTTCTTCCACGGTTTGAAACTCACGGTTCTTCCCGTGGATTTTCGTCCTGATTCCGCAAGAAACCTCTTCTTCGGTTCGGATCCATTTTTCCCCTCGTGAACTGAGGGAGGGTGACGACGGGGGGCGTTTGTCGGCCTGCGACCGGGCGGCGAGGCGGTCCGGCACCATGCATTCAGCCGGCGAGCGTAAGTGCCCTCATTGCGAAGGATCTTTCGTTCCGATACCCGCAACCGGCAGCGCCAGAATTACTCCATGAAAGCGTCGTATGGGAGGGCAGGTCGAACCAACCATTTGTTCCCGCGGGAAGCTGACCCAAAAGTGTCAGGATTTCTTACGAAGGCCGAGAGGTCACTAAGCCTTCTTCATTAGCATAATATGAAGCATATCATGAGATTACACCACAACTCGGTTCCGACCTCTTTACGAAACTACCTTAGATAAAATTCAAGACTACAATCGTTTATTCTTAGGATGTTGGACCTAAACGAATAACACACAAGACGGAGCCAGCGGATCAGCATCGGCTATATGATATATAAATCACTCCGGGAAACCAGATTACCTCGCAGCGATCACCCCATTACCCCCAAAGCATGAAGAAACTTTCCATTTTGATCGCCGACGATTCGCCTCAAGTGTGCACTCTGTTGGCTAAGTGGCTCAGATTCCATAGCACCGCCTGCGTCCATACTGGAGCGGATGCATTGTCTGCTCTTTCCCTTCTGCATTTCGATTTGATAATCAGCGATATATTAATGCCAAACCCCGACGGCCTGGAGGTGATAAAATCCCTGCGCACAACTCGACCTTGGGTGAAGATTCTGGCAATATCTGGTGGCGGTAGATTTGCGAGTGCCGCAGATTGCACGTCAAAAGCGAAAGAAGCGGGGGCGGATGAAGTGCTCCTCAAGCCATTTGACCAAGATCAATTGAAGCGAAAAATCGAGGCCCTTACTTCCAATCCCGAACTGGAATTAATGGATTTGCCCCAAATTAGAGCTACATAACGATCGATATCAGCGCTAATATGGTGCTACCTAACTGAAAGTAATCGCACACACTGAGGGTGCCTCGAATTAGTGGACATAG
>JANOAF010000290.1:0-17398 GCA_031411015.1 Opitutaceae bacterium
GGGCAGGGTTGAAGCGGTGGAGCGGCCGCATCGGGCCGTCCGGACTGACCGTACTGCTGGATCATCCAGGCGCGCAGGGCGAGGTAGCGGATCGATGGAGTAACCGAGGTGATTCCGTCAAGAAGCGCGCCACCGATAAACAGGACCAGGGCATCAACTCCCCCGCGATGCCGATCGCGTGGACGCGGCTTTTCAAAAACGAAGCCGGCAAGGAAAACAAAGTCTTCACCACCACGATGGGCGCCGCCACCGATTTGGAAAACGAATCGCTCCGCCGCCTGATCGTGAACGCCGTTTATTGGTCCGTGAATCTCGCGGTCCCCGCGCAAGCCGACGTGCGTCTCGTCGATCCCTACACGCCGCACAAATATGGCTTCAAGGGCTACCGTTACCAGCTCAAGCCCGCCGTCTACGCGCTCGGCCAAACCGTGCCCGAGGGCGGCACCCCGCCTCCCGGCCCCACCGCGCCACCGACCAAGCAGCAGGCCGCCACCGCCGCAGTCGCCTCCGCCCCATCTCTCATCTCCCAGACCCCATCTCCCGCCACCGCGGCGTCCGCCACTCCCGCGGCCATCAACGTCCCGTTCACTCTCAACGTCGGCGACCGCGTCGCCATCGTGGGCAATGCCCTCGCCGATCGCATGCAGCACCACGGCTGGCTTGAGACGATGATCCACGCGAAAAATCCCGCGCACCAGATCGTCGTGCGCAACCTCGCGGTGTCCGGCGATGAATTGACCGCCCGCGCGCGCTCGAAGGATTTCGGCACGCCCGACGAGTGGCTCGCCAAGGTCCAGGCCGGCGTCGTGTTTTCCTTCTTCGGCTACAACGAGTCCTTCGCCGGCCCCGAGGGCCTCCCGAAGTTCAAGGAGGACCTCGAAAAATTCCTGAGCGACACCCGCGCAAAACAATACAACGGCGTCGCCGCCCCGCGCATCGTGCTCTTCTCGCCCATCGCGGTCGAAAAGCACCCCGATCCCAACTACGCCTACGACCCGAAGATCAACGCCAACCTCGCCGCTTACACGCAGGCGATGGCCGAGGTCGCACGCGATCAGGCGGGCGTCACGTTCGTGAATCTTTTCGCGCCCTCGCAGGAGCTCTATGCGGAGGCCGCGCGCAACGGGCAGCCGCCGCTCACGATCAACGGCGTGCATCTCAATGACGCCGGCGAGGGCAAGCTCGCGCAGAAGGCCTTTCCCGCGCTCTTCGGCGCCGCCGCCCCCTCCATGGACACGCCCGAGGCGCAGCAACTCCGCGCCGCCGTGAACGCCAAAAACGAGATGTGGCACTCCCACTACCGCACCGTCGACGGCTACAACATCTACGGCGACCGCTCGAAGATCGCGTATGTCTCCCACCCGGACGCGCCCAAGATCACCAACACGCAAATCATGATGGAGGAGATGGCGCAGCGCGACGCGATGACGACCAACCTCGAGCGCAAGGCGTGGGCGCTCGCCGCCGGCAAGACCGGCCCGGTCGAGATGGTGCAGATTCCCACCGTCACCTCATTCGGCACGAACAAGCCCGGCTCGAATATCGACGGCACCTATCCGTTTCTCGACGGCGACGAGGCGATCTCGAAGATGACGGTCGCGCCCGGCCTGAAGGTGAATCTCTTCGCGAGCGAGAAGCAGTTTCCCGAACTCGCGAAGGCCGTGCAAATGGCCTTCGACACCAAGGGCCGCCTCTGGGTCTCCGTCTGGCCCAACTACCCCGAGCGCACGCCACTGTCCAAGAACGGCGACAAGATCATCATCCTCGAAGACACCGACAAGGACGGCCGCGCCGACAAATGCACCGTCTGGCTCGACGGCCTCAACTGCCCCACGGGCTTCCAGTTTTTCAAGGACGGCATCTTGCTCATGCAGGCACCCAACGTCTGGTTCGTGCGCGATGTCGGCGGCAAGGGCGTCTTCACGGAGCGCGTGCTCATGGGCCTCGACTCCGCCGATTCGCACCACACCGCCAACTCGCTCATCTACGAGCCGGGCGGCGCGATTCTGTTCAGTGACGGCGTTTTCCACCGCTCGCAGGTCGAAACCGTCGCCGGAGCCGTGCGCAATATCGATGGCGCCATCTACCGCTACGAGCCGCTCACGGGAAAATTCGACACCTACATCGCCTACGGCTTCGCCAACCCCCATGGCCGCGCCTTCGACTACTGGGGCAACGACATCATCACCGACGCCACCGGCAACAACACCTACTGGGGTCCCGCCTTCAGCGGTCGCCTCGACTACCCGGCGAAACATCCGAAGCTGAAGACCCTCTGGGACCGCCCCTCGCGTCCCAGCGCCGGCAGCACGATCCTCACGAGCAAACATTTCCCCGATGAATATTGGGGCGACTATCTCAACCCGAACTGCATCGGCTTTCAGGGCATCTACCGCGTCAACCTCGAGGCCGACGGGGCCGGCATCAAGGGCACGCGCGAGACCGATATCCTCCAGTCGAAGGATTTTAATTTCCGCCCGATCGACACCGCGACCGGTCCCGACGGCGCGCTCTACATTGTCGATTGGCACAATCCGCTCATCGGCCATCTCCAGAGCCATCTCCGCGACTCCAACCGCGACCACGAGCACGGCCGCATCTACCGCGTCACCGCCGAGGGCCGCCCGCTTGCGTGGCAGCCCAAGGTCGACGGCGAACCGATTCCCGCACTCCTCGCCCTTCTCAAGCGCGGCGAAAACCAAATCCGCAACCTCGCGAAGATCGAGCTGGGCAAACACGACGCCGCCAAGGTCATCGCCGGGGTGAAGACCTGGGTCGCCGGCCTCGACAAGAACGATCCCGAGTATCAGCACCATCTCACCGAGGCGCTCTGGGTGCACCAGTGGCACAACGTCGTGAACGCGGAACTGCTCACGCAGCTCCTCCGCTCGCCGAACGCCGATGCCCGCGCCGCCGCGACGCGCGTCCTGTGCTATTGGCGAGACCGCCTGCCGAACACCCTCGCGCTCCTTCAGAAACAGGCGACGGACGATAACCAGCGCGTGCGTCTCCATGCCGTGCGCGCCGCAAGTTTCTTCGCTGTGCCCGAGGCCACCGAGGTCGCGCTCGCCGCCACGAAACTCTCCGTCGACTACTACCTCGACTACACCATCGGTGAAACGCTCCGCCAACTCCGCCCGCTCTGGCGCAAGCGCATGGGCGAGGGCGGCAAGTTCGCGGACGGCGATCCGGCCAGCGCGCGCTATCTTTTGCGCACGCTCACCGTCGCCGAGGTCGTGAAGATGCCGCGCACGGAAGACGTCGCTGAAAATCTCCTCGGTCGCACCGGCGTGACCGATACCGTCCGCGCCGAGGCCCTCGCCGCGCTGGCCAAGATTCGCAACACCGCGCCCGTCGCCCTCCTCGTGAAAACGATCGATTCTCCCGCCGAGATCGACGTGCGCGCGGTCGGTCGCTTGCTCCTCGCGCAATCGTCCGCCGACCTGAAGCCGCACCGCGCCGCGCTCCTCAAGCTCGCGCTCGCGGACAACTCTGACGCTCGCACGTGGGCCTTCGCCGCCGTCGCGGTCGCCGATGGCTCGCTCGATTCGGCGTGGCAGGCCGCGTCCGCCTCGCCGCTCTCGTTCGCCAGCCTGCTCGGCGGGATTCACCTCATTCCGAACGTCGAGCTGCGCGCGACCGCCTTCGATCGCGTGATGCCGATCCTCGCGCAATCCGTCACCGACATCCAGGGTCCGGACAACATCGTCGCCGCCATCCAACGCGACGCGATCCGCTCCGCGGTCAGCACCCGCAAGGAACCCGCCAAGGTCTTCGCCGCCCTCGTCTCGATGATCGAGCGCGGCTATCAGGCGACCACGGCGGCCCAGGGCATTCGCTCGTTACCACGCGCGAGCTGGACGCCCGAGGCCGCGGGCTCCGCCGCCCGCGCGCTGATCGCCTGGGCCGGCAAGACCCACGCCAGCGAGCGCACGAGCCGCGACTACGTCGAAGCCATCCAAGTCGCCGACGATCTTACGGGCACGCTACCCCCCGAGGAATCGGAGGCGTTGCGAAAAACTCTTTCCGGCCTCCGCGTCGCCACGTTTATCGTGCGCGCCGTCGTCGAGGAGATGCGCTTCGACACCCCGCGCATCGTCGTCCAGGCCGGTCGACCATTCGAAATCATTTTTGAAAATCCCGATGTGATGCCGCACAACCTCGTCGTCGTGAAACCCAACACGCGCGCGAAGATCGGGGCCGAGACGATGATGCTCGCCCCCGAGTTCACCGATCGACAGGGCCGCGCTTGGGTGTCGGAGTCCACGGACATCATCGCCGCCACCAAGTTGATTGAGCCCGGCCGCAGCGAGAGCCTCAAGATCGCCGCCAACGCCACCCGCACCGAGGGCGTCTACGAATACGTCTGCACCTTCCCTGGTCACTGGACCGTGATGTTCGGCCAGCTCATCGTGACCAAGGATGTTGAGGCCTACCTCAACGCGAATCCCGCCGCGACACCCGCTCCCGTAGCCGCTCCGCACAAACACTGAAAAACGGGAACGCTAATCCGCGCTAATCTTCGCTCATCGAAAACCAAGGCGTGAAGTCTCGCCGACTAGGCGAGGCTCAGCCAATTTTCATCCTCTCCATCGCTCCGGAAAAAATTAGCGAAGATTAGCGTCCCAAAAAAATTCCACCCATGAAATCCCCCCGCCTCCTCCTCGCGCTCGCTGCGCTCACCGCCTCCGCCTTCGCCGCCGAGAGCGGCTTCAAACCAATCTTCGACGGCAAAACCCTCGCCGGATGGGAAGGTCTCCCTTCCTTCTGGTCCGTGAAAGACGGCGCACTCACCGGCCAGACGACTGCCGAAAATCCGGCGAAGACGAACACGTTTCTGATCTACAAGGGCGCGTCGCCCGCGAATTTCGAGCTGCGCCTTTCGTTCCGCCTCACCCCGAACAACGACAAAAAATGGGGCAACTCCGGCATCCAGTATCGCAGCAAGATCGTCGATGCCGCCGGCTTCGTCGTCGCCGGCTACCAAGCCGATATCGACTCGCCCTTCAACTACACGGGCATGCTCTACGAGGAAAAAGGCCGCGGCCTCCTGATGAAGACCGGCGAAAAAATTAAGATCGGCGCGACCACCATGGTTCCCGACACCAAGAAGAAGGACGGCATGCGTAAGCAGACCGCCGTCGAAAAACTCTCCGGTGCCACGCCCGCCGCCGAGATCGAGGCCGCCTACAAACTGAGTGACTGGAACGAATTTGTCGTCATCGCCAATGGCAACCACCTGCAGCACTTCCTGAACGGCAAACTCACCGCCGATATCATCGACACCGACGACACCCTCGGCGCGAAGTCCGGTGTAATCGCGCTCCAGCTTCACCAAGGCCAGCCGATGACGATTCAGTTCAAAAACGTCCGGCTCAAGACCCTACCCTAAAGTCCCTCTCGTGGCCCGCCGGCAGCCGTTAGGCTTTTGGCGGGCTTGCCTGATGGCTCGACGGTTTTGGCGGCGTGGAAAACGGTCCGTGCTCCGCCCGAAAGGCCCGCGGAGAAAGGCCGACGTGCCGCCGAAACAATTTTGAGAAATGATAGGGGTCGGCCAGCCCGACTGATTTTCCCACCGCCGCAATCGGCAGCGTGGTGCTGAGCAACAATTCGCGCGCTTCCTGCAGCTGCCGGCTGATCACGTGGCGCTTCGCCGACACGCCAAGGTGGCGACGGAAGAGTTTCAGGACGTGCGACCGGCTCCGTCCGATGATGGTCGCGAGCTCCTCAATCCGCGGCCCGAGGTGGAACCCGCGGTCGACATGGACCAGCATGCGGCTAAGTTCTTCGGGGCGGCTGACCGCCGGTGTCGTCAAGCCCGCCGCCGCACGCCACACCTCCCGCACGAGCAGCGTTCCCAACGCTCGCGCCTCCATTTCGTCCCGGGCCGATTTCGCAAACCAGCCGACCGCGTAATCGATCAGCCGCCCGATCGGCTCTTCCGCTTGAGCGCGCAAACGAATCACCCCACTCGCGATCGGCCACGTAACATCACGGCGATCGGTTGAATCGAATTCGCGCTCGCCCTTTTCGTGCGGCACGTTCGGCACCCACGGCGCGCCGAGCCGATACCACGGCACGATATGGACGTGCGCCGTGAACATCGGCTCGTGCTCTGACGGCCGGTAGGTAATACGCCGTCCCCAAGGCAAAATATAGAGATCATGCGGCTCCAGCGCGTGCGTGACGCCGTTGGCCACAAATTCGCCGCGTCCGCTTTTGCACCAAAAGAGCGCCCGGCTCTGGACACAGCCATTGGTAAACACCTGTCCCGCCGCGAACTGAAAAAGGCCGGCTCGGCATACTGCCGGTAATTCGTTGGCGCCACCACGCCGCCCACCGCCTTTTTTAACTTGGGTGCGAGTCCGCGCCATAGAATGCAAAACGACAAAGGATTCCCCACTTGTCCATTTCATTAGGCGGCCGGCCAGTGGTATGCTCCTGACGTCAAACCCACCGGCACCGCGCCCCTTCTGCGTGTGAGTTCAGCCGGCCACCCCCTCCCTGCCACCCCTCTTTTCCCCACCCATGAAAAACCACGCTTCCCGTGTGCTGCTCACGTTCGTGCTCATCGCGCCGGCCGTCGCCAAGGCCCAATCGACGGCCCCCTCGACTGCCAAACCCGCTCAGGAGGAAGCGATCGTGCTCTCGCCGTTCGTCGTCGATTCGAGTTCGGATCAGGGCTATCGCGCGTCGTCATCGACCTCAGGCAGCCGACTCAAGACGGACCTGAAGGACATCGCTGCCTCCGTCAGCGTCCTGACCAATGATTTCCTCGACGACCTCGGCGCGACCGATATCGCATCCGCACTCGCGCTCATCGCCGGCGCCGAGACCGACCAGACCACCGATCCCACGTCCATCGGCCTGAACCAAGGCTACCTCGGCGGCGACTTCGGTGACGTGAACACCCGCTCCGGCGAAGTCCGCGTGCGCGGTCTCGGGCGCGCGTCGACGGCGGCCAACTACGTCCCCGTGATCGCTTCGACTGACCGCTACAATATCGAGCGCGCTGAGTTCCTGCGGGGCGCCAATTCCATTCTCTTCGGTTTGTCCGAGCCGGCCGGCCTGATCAGCTACTCCACGAAAGTCGCCAACCTCCGCAAAGACATCACCCGCGTGGAAACCAAGGTCGACAACTTCGGCACCCATCGCGGCGTCCTCGATCTCAGCCGGACACTTATCCGCGACCGCCTCGCGATCCGCGGCGTCGGTCTCTACAACGACAAGCGCTATCGGGTCGATAGCGCCTACTGGCGCGACAAGCGGTTGTTCCTTACGGCCACCTATCGACCGTTCAAGGACACCACCGTGCGGGGCTTTGTCGAACACACCGACACCGGCGGTCGTCGCCCGAATTACCGCACCTCGCAGGACAACGTCTCCGGCTGGCTCTCGCTCTACAACCAATACGCGAAAGTCCTCTCGCCCGCGCAACTCGCCGCCGCGTTCTACTGGGACCCCACGGTGTTCAATGCCTCCGGAGGTCCGACCAATAGCCTCGTCACCTTAAATGGCCAGACTACCGACCTCGGTCTGCTCCGCCGCGGCAACGACGGCAATGCCAACGCCACCGCGCTCTTCTACGACAATCGCGACTGGTCCAATCCGCAGGCCAACACCGCTACCATCACCTCCACCCGCAACGGCGCCGGCACCGTCGAGGCCGCGGCGTTTCGCGGCATGTTCGTGCGCTCCGCCGATCCGCTGGAAAATCGCCCCAATCCCTACGCCGATCCGCAGGTCACCAATCGCGCCATTTTGCCCTTCGACCGCGTCGAGATCGGTGCGCTGCCCGGCAACTACCGATGGGAGCGCGGCCGCAAAATCAACGTCACCGTCGACCAGCATGTGGCCGAAGGGCTCGACGTTTCGGCGAGCTTTCAGCGCGAGGTCTTCCGCCAGAAACAACAATTCAGCCCGATCGCCCAGCAGCAGCAGGTTTCCATCGATGTGAACCTGAAGCTGCCTGACGGACGCACCAATCCGAATTTCCTCCGCCCGTTTATTTTCGGCCGCCAGCTCGGCGACTACAACCACCAGACGGCCGACAATTTTCTCGTGCAGGCGAATTATGATTTCGATTTTGCCAAGAAGACCAACCGCCTCGGTTGGCTGGGTTTTCACCGCCTCACATCACTCTACACCCGCGCCGAGGCCGACCGCCTGACCTATCGTTGGAATGTCCAAATCGACAACACCATCCCCGGCGTCATGACCGCCGGTCAGACGGCGGCGTCGCGCCACCTCTATCAGTTTTGGTATATCGGCGACCCCGTGCAAGTGGGCGACACCGGCCTGCGCTTGACTGGCTTCCCCACCGACACGGCCACGACCGCCGACCGCTCCTAC
Source organism: Opitutaceae bacterium (assembly GCA_031411015.1). Taxonomy (GTDB): domain Bacteria; phylum Verrucomicrobiota; class Verrucomicrobiia; order Opitutales; family Opitutaceae; genus ER46. Next base: position 8,353 of record JANOAF010000290.1, read on the forward strand.
AATTTCACCTACTACGACTCCACCACCCGCACGTGGAAACAATCGCCCACGCCGCTGAAGACTTCGAATCAACTGATCGCCGGCGGCCGCAATTACACGAGTCAGGAAAACGACGGCGTGGGCGCTTCGCTCCAAAGCTTTTTCTGGAAAAGAAAAATCGTCACGCTCGTCGGCTGGCGGAAGGACCATGTCGATTCGTTCACGAACACTCTGGTCTCGACCGCCGAGCCCCTCACCGGCGCCACGCGCGCCGACTACGTCAGGAGCACGATTCCGCAGCTCAGCAATTCGAAGGCCACGGCCACGCAGAGCATCGTCTTTCACCCGACGAACTGGCTGCGCATTTTCGGGAGCCGCTCGGAAAATTTCGCGGCCACTGCTTCGCGCACCGACAGCCTCTTCCGCCCGATTGCCCCGCAAAACGGCATCACGAAGGAGGTCGGCGCGGGCCTCGACCTGTTCAACGGCAAGCTGAACGTCCGCGTCTCCGCCTACAACTCGTCCCAAAATCTCGCGACCAGCGGCGGCGCCGCCAGCACCGCCAGCCTCCGCGTCGAGGTCATCGAAGATCAAATCTACCAGGCCCTCGCCGCGACCAACCGCAGCGGCGAATGGTCCACGTTTGGCCCGACCGGAAAGATCACCACCGAATACAATCGCCCGCTGGATATTTCGGCGACGGAGGACTCCGTTTCCAAGGGCGTTGAGCTCGAGGTCGTCTACACGCCGTTGCCCGGCTGGCGGATGGCGTTCAACGGGAGCAAACTCGAAAACGTCAGCACGAACGTCGGTCGCGAGGTGGGCGAATTCCTCGCCGTCCGCGCGCCTTTCTACCGAAAGTATTTCCAAGAGGGCCTTCGCACCGATGGCTCCACCAGCGCCAACCCGAGCACCGCCTCGCTGATCAGCAATAATTTCATCAACACCGTCGCGGCGAATTACGTCGGCAATATCCTGAAGGAGGGCACTTCGAATCCCGGCATCTCGGAATACACGTTCCGGTTGGTCACCAGTTATTCGTTCCGTCAGGGACCGCTCAAAGGCTTCGCCGTCGGTGGCAACGCCAGCTGGGAAAAGGGCAAGATCGTTGGCTTTGCATTGCTGAATACCACGTTCAACCTCGGCGGACTCGATAACGTCCCCGGCACCGTGTCCGACCCCAATCGCCCGTTCATCCGCAACTCCACGCTCTCCGGCGGCGCATTCCTCAACTATCGCCGAAAAATCCACGGCGATCGCATCCTGTGGAAGGTCCAGCTCAACGCCCAGAATCTCTTTGGCGAACACGGCCTGCGCCAAATCTCGATCAACCCCGACCAGTCGCGCGTGTGGGGCGTCGCCCCGCCGCGCACCTGGGAGCTGTCGAACTCGTTTGATTTCTGACCGGAAGATGCGCAGCTAAGATCGCGCCGCTCGCCTCTCGGGTTGGCGGCGCGTCCTCAGACTGGTTTTGCCCAACTCCCCCACCTCACTACGCCAGCCATGCCCTCCCCTTCCCCCGCCGCTATCCTCGCGCTCCTTTGCCTGGCCGGCTCACTGGGCCGCGCTCAAGCCGTCGCCCCCACGCCATCGTTGCCACCGGCCGCGCCCACCAAGGAAGGGCCCGTCGTCCTCTCCCCGTTCGAGGTCGGCTCCGAATCCGAGCGCGGCTACCAAGCCACCGCCGTGCTCCAAGGCGGTCGCGGGAAGATCGACCTCGCCGATGTCGCGGGCCAGGTGCAGGTCTTCACCAAGGACTTTCTCGACGATCTCGGCGCGACGAACACTGACGAGGCCTTCCTCTTTTCCGCGACCACGCAGACCTATTTCGACAACGTCAACGGCAACGCCGACTCGCGCCCCGGTTCGCGCAACGGTGCCGACGACTCCGGCAATTCTCGCGGCCTCGGCAATCTCGACCGCACGCGAAATTATTTTCGCACGACCATCGAGACGGACACCTACAACACCGAGCGCATCAGCCTCGTGAGCGGCTCGAACGCCGTGCAGTTCGGCCTCGGCGGCGCGGCCGGCACGGCCGAGACTACGACCCTCCGCGCCAACCTCACGCGCAACCGCCAGAAGGTCTCGCTCCGCACCGACAGCTACGGGTCCGAGCGCACCGTGTTCGATGTGAGCCAGGTGCTCGTCCCGCGGAAGCTCGCCCTCCGCGTCGCCACGCTTCGCGAGAACCGGGAATTTTTCATCCAGCCCGGCTACGAGGATAACCGCCGCGCTTTCGTCACCACGACCTACCAGCCGTTCAAGAACACCACCGTGCGCATCGAGGGCGAATACGTCCACCGTCGCGACGCCCGCCCGACCACCACGCTCGCGCGCGACAACGGCTACATGCACTGGCTCGCCTCGCAGCGGGCCGGCACCCCGCAGATCTATCTCAATCGCGCCGCCGACGCCGCCACCGCCGGCCGTCCCGCCGCGCCTTCGTTCACGCTCGGCGACGGCTCGACGCGCGCCTACGCCTTCAGCACGAAGTCCCTCCTCTTCGTGCTGCCACAGAACACGGTGCCTACGTTCACGAACTTTCAGGACGTGCGCAACACCGTCTTCGTGAACATCGCCGACGGCGCCGCCACCTCCGGCAACACCCAGACGCTCCTCGAGCCGGGCATGCCGCTCTACACCAACACCGCCGGCTGGTCGCGCTACAACTTCCGCCGCAGCCGCAACGCCACCGCCACCATCGAGCAGCGTCTCGCGGCGCGCACGTTTCTCGAGCTCGGTGCCTCCTACGAATTCTACCGCAACCAGACCGCGCAGCTCTTCGCGAACAACGCCTACGACGTCCTCGTGGACATCAACCGCTTCCTGCCCGACGGCGCGACCCCCAATCCGCTCTACGGCCGCCCCTACCTTGAGGCCAACAACTCCACCGGCCAGGGCAACTGGGCCGACAACTACATCTACCAATACCGCGCCGTCATCACGCACGAGCAGGACTTCAGCCGCAACGCCGGCTGGACGCGCCACCTCGGCCGCCACCGCCTCGCCGCGTTTTCCAGCTACGAGGACAGCGCCACCTACACGCTCGCCCAGCTCCGCAATCTCATCATCGGCAAGCCGAGCTTCCTCTCCGCCGCCGCGCGCGACAATCCCCTCCACGTCGAGCGCGCGATTTTTCTTCGGCAATACCTCCCGGCCTTCGGCGCGAGTTCCAATCCCCACGACTACGGTCTCGCCGCGCCCACCGCCTACGGCGACCTGATGGAGACGATGTATTTCACCACCGCCGCCGGCGAGCGCTTCGGCGTCACGGCGTTTCAAAATCCCGTCGGCAACATCGGCACCGCACCCTCCGCCAACCACCTCCAACGCGGCTCGCTCGCGGCGAGCACGTCGAGCGTGTTTTTCAAAAACCACGTCGTCGCCAATCTCGGGGTGCGCTACGACCGCGTGCGCAACGCCAACTTCGGCTCCTTCCAACCCATCCTCACCGACGGCCCGATCACGGCGCAGAATCCCCTCGGCACCGGCTTTCGCGCCTACTCCGATTTCCGGCAGCAGGAGCCGCCCTCCATCTGGACGCCCTACCGCTCCGCCACGCGTTTCAACTACGGCTTCATCGTCCGCCCGCCGTGGCTCGAAAAATGGATTTCCTTCGGCTACGACTATTCGCGCAACTCCTCGCTTAACGAGGTCGCCGTCGTGCGCGATGTGAACGGCACCGTCCTCGAGTCACCCTACGGCGAGTCCCACGAATACAGTGTGCGCTTCCGCCTCCTCGACGACCGGCTCAACCTCAAGGTGAATTATTTCAATTCCCTCAACCGCAATCTCACTCTCGCCGACAGCGGCCTCCGCCAGAACCTGATCAACTTCGAGCAGCAGCTCCACACCAACGACCGCAGCTACCCGATTAATCCGCTCTTCATCGAGACGCGCAATCCCCTCGTCGGCGAATTCCGCCTCCCCGGCGATCGCAACAGCAAGGGCCTTGAGGTGGACCTCACCTACAACCCAACGCGCAACCTCCGTCTCTTCTGGAACCTCGGGCGCACCGAGACCGAGCTCGACGACCTCTCCACGCAGCCGTGGTATGACTACATCAACACCAAGGTCGCCGTCTGGCGCGCCATCGGCGGCAACTGGGCCGCGGCCCCCTACGATGCGACCCGCACCGTCGAGGCCGCGTTCAACCAGCTCATCCAAGGCCCCGTGGACGACATCCAGGCGAGCCTCGGCAACCAGGGCGGCAACGCCCAGACGTGGCGCTCCAACCTCGTCGCCACCCAGAGCTTCACCGAAGGCCGGCTCAAGGGCGCGGCCCTCAGCGCCAATTTCCGCTACCGGGGCCCCTCGCTCCTCGGCTTCCCGAACATCGTCGATGCCAAGGGCAAAATCCGCAGCGACCGCGATCGTCCCTACAAGTCCGAGGGCTACGTCATCACCGGCCTCATGGCCAATTATCGCTTCCGCGGCACGGCCGGCACGTCGTGGCGCGTGCAGCTCAACGTGAACAACGTCTTCAACACCGAGCGCCTCTTCGTCACCCGCACTTTCGCCAACGGCGTCGCCCGCAACTACGGCCGCCAGGCCGGCCGGGAGTTCGTCCTCTCGCTGGAAATTGACCGGTGATCTCCGCCGTGCGTCACCGCCGCCGGCTTCACGCCGCCCGCCGTCACCCGATGAAAATACTTCCCGCCCGTCGCCCCTCTCGCCCGTTGGTGGACAAGCTGAGCCTCGCGAAGCCCGCCACCCGCCTTCCCCGCCAGAAACGCGAAATCGCCACGTCGTTTCTCAAGGGCCTCGATCTGCTCACGCTGCTTGCGCGCAGCCCCGCGGGCCTGACCGGGCCCGAGGTTTGCCAGCGCTTGAAACTCCCGCGCACCTCCGTGCTCCGCATGCTCGCGACGCTGGAGCAGTTCGGCCTGATCGCGCACCAGGATAAATTGTGGGGCACGACCGAGCGCTTTCACGACTGGTGCAATCGCGACATGTATCGCGAAATCAAGGAGCGCTACCACCGCGCACTCCACGCCATCGCCGGTGAAATCGACGAACTCGTCGAGCTCGGCATCGGCGAGGGTCGAGGCGTGCGCTACATTGACTGGGTGCAGGCCGCCCATCCCATTACCATCGATCCGCTCAAGAGCGCGCTCTATCCGCTGCACCGCACCGCGACGGGCAAACTCCTCCTCTCGCAGCGCCCCGACCTGTGCGCGGGGCTGACCGACCGCCGCTTGCTCGCCGAGATTGACGAGGCGCGCCGCACCGGCATCGCGTGGAATCGCCGCGAATCCGATCCCAACATCACCGCCGTCGCCACGTGGGCAGGGAAACCCTCGAGTGTCACGCCGGTGATTTGTGTGAAGTGGCCGTTCTTCCGTTTTACCGAGGCGAAGGCGCGGCTGGCGCTCACCGCGATCCGCCGGCACCTCGGCTAGCTCGCGCGCCACCTCGGGCCGGCTCGAAATCCCGGCCGAAAAATCCGTCCGCAATACGGACAAGTGCGATTCGCTTTTTGACCGGGCCGCCGAGGGCCGCACACTCTGGGGACTACCCCATGAAAACTCCTGCGTTTCTCACCTCGATTCGCCGCGTGACCCTCCTCGTCGCGCTCGCCGTGTTCGCCACGGCGGCTTCCCCCGCTCAATCCATCGCCACCGGCACCGTCGAGGGACGCGTGCTCAATCTGCGCAACGGCGAATATGTCGAGCGGGCCCGCGTCACCGTCGAGGGCACGGGTCTGGAAACCTTCACCGACCCCAGCGGGCAATACCGCCTCACCAACGTCCCCGCCGGCCCGGCGCGCGTGCGGGTATTCTTCACCGGGCTCAATGCGCAGACGGAATCGGTGCTCGTCACCGGCGGCGCCACGGCGCAGCGCGACTTCAATCTCGGATCTGATGGACCGCGGCCGCCGGCCAGCCGCGACGGCGCGGTCGTGAAGCTCGCCGAGTTCGTCGTCGCGACCTCGAAGCAGATGGACGGCGCCGCGATCGCGATCAACGAGCAGCGCTTCGCCCCGAGCATGAAAAACGTCGTCTCCGCCGAAGAGTTCGGCGCGATCACCGACGGCAATGTGGGCGAGTTTTTCAAATACCTTCCGGGCATGAATATTAACGTCGCCGGCGGCGAGGCGCGCCAGTTCTCGATGAACGGCGTCCCCTCCGGCAACGTGCCGATCTCTATCGGCGGCTTCGATCTCGCCGGGGCCTCGGGCTCGAGCACCAATCGCGGCGTCCTCCTCGATCAACTTTCGCTCAATAACATCTCGCGGATCGAGGTTCTCCACACCCCCACGCCCGAGTCGCCCGGCATGGCGCTGGCCGGTTCGGTCAACATGGTTCCGCGCAGCGCGTTCGAGCGTTCGAGGCCCGTCTTCAACTACAGCGTCTACCTCCTGATGCGGGACAACCATCGCGACTTCCCCTTCAGGAAGACGCCCGGCCCGCTGAACAAGAATGCCGCCAAGACCTATCCCGGCTGGGAACTCTCCTACGTCGTGCCCGTGAACAAGCGCTTTGGCTTCACCGTGTCGGCCGGCAACAGCACGCAATACACGCCGCTCGATTCCGTGTCGACCACGTGGCGCGGCGTCAGCGCCGCCACCAGTGCGCCCACGATCGTCAACGGCGTGGTCACCAATCCCGGCAATTTTCCCGATACCACGCCCGACCGGCCCTACCTCACCGACTACTCCGTGCGCGACGCCGGCAAGATCAGCCGCCGCTCCTCCGCCGGCACGACGATGGACTACAAGCTCACGCGCAACGACACGGTGTCGTTTGGCTTCCAATATGCGTTTTCCGACAAGCGGCGGAGCAACCGCACCCTACACTACCAAATCAATCAGGTGCTCCCCGGTGATTTCACCCCGACGTCCACCCGCAGCGCGCCGGGTGGGGCCGAGCTCCGCATGGAAAACGATGCGGACGGAAAGGTGGGCACCACGTGGATGCCCACGCTCGTCTGGCGGCACGACGGCCCGGTGTGGAAATCCGAGTTCGGCGCCGGCTATTCGCACTCAACCAATGTCTTCAGCGATATCGACAAGGGCTTTTTCACCACGCCCCTCGCCCGGCGCACGGGCGTGACCGTGGCGTTCGACGACATTTTTTATCTGCGGCCGCGCCGGATCACCGTGACCGGTCCCAACGGCGCACCGGTCGATCCCGGCCTGCTCGACAACTACACGCTCGCCACCGGCAACAGCAACCAGCGCCCGTCCTCCGACCTGAAGCGCAGCGCCTACGCCAATCTTCGCCGCGATTTCGTCGTGCGCGACGTGCCCGTCACCCTCAAGACCGGCCTCGACGTCCGGGAACAAGTCCGCGACCTCCGGGGCAGTGCGCCGTCTTTCGTTTTTGTCGGGGCCGACAAACGCGCCACCACCACACCCCTCGATCCGCTCGGCAGCGACGACCGGGCCGGCGTGGCTCTGGACGTCTTTAACTCGCAGAACACCGCGCCCTACGGCTTCGGCCAGATTCAGTGGCTCGACAGCACCCGCTACTATAGCCTCTACCAAGCGCACCCGGAATATTTCACGGTCGATCAAAACACCCTGTATCGCTCCTACGTGAGCAAATCGCAGCGCGCCGCCGAGGTGATCTCGTCCGGCTACGTGCGCGGTGACGCCGCGTTTTTCAACCGGCGGCTGAAGCTCGTCGGCGGCGTGCGCGCCGAGCAGACCAACGTCCAGGGCGAGGGTGCGCTCACCGATCCGACGCGCAACTACCAGCGCGATGCCAGCGGCAAGGTCATCACCGTCGCGAGCCCCACTCCCGCAGATCCGAACCGCCGCGTGCCTTCGCTGATTTTTCCCACGAGCAATGCCTTGGAGGTCTCCAAGCTCACCTTCCTCGATCGCGGCCAGCACTCATCCAAGGAATACCTGCGCCTGTTCCCCAGTCTCAACGCGAGCTACAACCTCCGCGAAAACCTGATCCTGCGCTCCGCGTTCTACACCTCCGTGGGCCGGCCCGATTTCGGCCAATACGCCGGTGCGCTCACTCTGCCCGACACCGAAAACGCCCCCAATGCCACCAGCAACCGCATCGGCGTGAACAACGTCGCCATCAAGGCCTGGAGTGCGAAGACGACCAAGGTGCGGCTCGAGTATTATTTCGAGGGCGTCGGCAATCTCTCCATCGGGGCGTGGCGTCGCGATTTCGAGAATTTCTTCGGCAACACCGTGTTCCCCGCGACGCCGGAGTTCCTCGCGCTCTACGACCTCGATCCCGCCACCTATGGCGCCTACTCGGTGGCAACGCAGTATAACGTCCCGACCACTGTGCGGATGACCGGCCTCGACTTCGAATACAAGCAGGCGCTCACGTTCCTCCCGCACTGGGCGCGCGGGGTGCAGGTCTTCGCCAACGCGAGCGTCGTCCGCACGCAGGGCGACGGCGCGGCGAATTTCAACGGCTTCACGCCGCGCACCTACAACTGGGGCGTAAGTCTCTCCCGCCAGAAATATTCGCTCCGCGCCAATTGGAACTACCGCGGTGTCCAGCGCGGCGCAGAGGTCACGGGCCGCAGCATCGAGGCCGGCACGTATAACTGGAATGCGAAGAACCTCTACGTGGACCTCCAGGGCGACTACGCCTTCAGCCGGAGGCTATCCTTGTTTGCTGCCATCCGGAATTTCTCCGATGCCGGAGGCGATGCCAGAATCTTCGGCCCCAGCACGCCGCTCCACGCGCGCTTCCGCAGCCAAGAGCAAGTCGGCGCGCTGGTCACCTTCGGCGTCAAAGGCACGTTCTGACGCCCGGCCTCGTCGCAAGTGAGATTTTTCCCACCCCTTAAACCCTAGCCCCGAACTAGACCATGAAAACCCATCCCCGCACCCTCCTCGCCGCCCTCGCCGGGTGGCTCGCGGCTTCGACCGCCGCTGTAGCTCAAACCACCCCCGCACCTACCGCTGGCAGGACAAGGCGGCCATCGGTTTCCCTATCATCCTGGGGCCTGACCGCGTCACCGGCATCATCGACGTGAAGCATCCCTACCTCGGCCAGACCGAGAGCAACGTCGACCTCTGGGTCGGCTACCGGCGCAAGGTCTTCGGCGACCGGATTGCTTGGAACGTGCAGTTGAACGTGAA
>JANOAF010000291.1:0-3805 GCA_031411015.1 Opitutaceae bacterium
GACGCGGCAGGAATACTGGATGCCGATCTCGAGGTCTTCTGAGAGTTCGAGAATGGTCTGATCCGCCCGAATCCTCGCCGACTTGTTGTTCTGCGAAAACGTAACCAGTGGCCCCGTCGCTGGGGCGGTGGGTTTGGCCGAAGTTCCGGGAGCAGGCGGCGGAGGTTTCACGGCCCCGAATGCTTCGGTCTTCAGATTTCCTGGAGATACGCCGAGCTCGATGAGGAGCGCCTTGATTGCCTCCATCATCGTCGGTGGCCCGCACAGTTGAACTCGCCGCGAAGCAAGATCGGGGACGGCGCCGACGAGGAATTCCTTCGTGATGCGTCCGCGGGCCCCTTTCCACTCCGGCGTCGGCTTCGACATCGTGATCGCGACGTGCAGCTTTGGATTGCGGAGCTCGAGCGCGGGGATGGCTTGGCCGAAAATCAAATCAGTCGGAGCCCGGCAGCCGTAGATGAAAAAGATTTCACCGGGCCACGACTGCTCCGTGAGATACCGGGCTATGCTCATCATCGGCGTGATGCCGACGCCGGCCCCAATGAGGACGACGCTCTCCGCCTCGGCACCGGTGAACGTAAACTTGCCGACCGGCCCGCCCGCTTCGATTTCGTCCCCGACTTTGAGCAGATCGACGATGTGGCGGGAGACGGCTCCGCGCTCCTCGCGCTTCACCGTGAGATCGACGTAGTCGCGCTCGTTGGGCGACGACGAAATGGAATACGAGCGATTCATCCTCGCGCCGCCGATCGCAAACGCGACGTTGAGGAATTGTCCCGGCGTAAAAGTAAACGGCAGTGACCCGCCGCCGGGCGCACGGAGGCGGAAGGTTTCGACCGAGGGCGTTTCGCTGATGATGTTCTCCACGCGAAGCCGGCCCACCCACTTCGCCGTCAACGGCGCCGCTGCATTCCGCGCGGGCGACTTTGCTTTGTCCACAGGAGGCGCGACGAAAGAGGTCGCAGAGTTCGTTGCGGGATCGGTTGACGGTGCCTGCGTTCCTCCGGTCGGCGGAGCCTTTCCTCCGGGCGGCGCGGAAGGCCCGGGCGTGCCACCGAGCGGCGGCGACGATCCCGGGGGCGGAGATCCTGTGCCGGGCTCGATCCGTCCGAACAGGGCGGCGGCCCGGCGCATCTTGAAAAAATACATGGCGAGCATCGCGAGCGCGAAGGCAACGAGCAGCGCCATCGTGAAGAGGTGCAAAGGTGAGAGTCCACGCTTGCCGTGCGCACTTTCAGCCACGGTGGGAGATACGAGGCTCATCTCCTGTTTGAACCATGCGAGCGCGAAATCGCGTGGCGCGCGGCCCTCGGCGAGCGCGCGGCGCGCGGCGATACCGCTCTCGAGCTGCGCGACACCCTCGCGCAAACGCGTCGTGGCCTCGTGCATCGCGGCGTAATCACCGGACAACGTGCCGGCGTTGAGCGTGTCGAGCGCCTGCCCCATCAGCCTCGTGCCCGCGTGCATCCGCTCAGCGGCCTGTTGCTCGACTTGCGTGCGCTGCTCGGGCGTAAGCGACGGCAAAGCCATCAGCGTCGGATAAAGTTCTTTCGGCGGCGGCACGCCCATCATTCCCTTCATCATCTCGCCCATCCCCGCCATCATGCCGCCTGCTCCGTCGGGAGTTGCGGCGGGAGCTGGCGCGCCTTCGACCGCCGGCGTCGCGCCGCTGGGCTGACCGGGGTGGTGGCTCGCGTGCTCAGCGGGCGACTGCGCCCGGAAACCGGGCGCGCAAACCAGCCCCGCCAGCAGGCAGATGCACCCTCTGGGTTGCCAACTCACATTTTCATGCCGGCGGGCATCGGAGCCGGAGCGGGAACGGCGGGTGCGGGCGGCGCGAAACCGGTGAGGATTTTGCGCTGCTCGTCGGTGAGGAGCTTGCTCGCGTCTCCCACAGCACGGATGAAGGAGAGGCGCTCGTCGCCGCGCAGTTTTTCGATTTCGCGAATCTTCGCCTCGATCTTTGCGGCGTCCGGCTGATCGGACGCGGTGAGTGTCCCGAGCCCTTGCTCCGCCTGCTCGATCGCGCGGTCCGCGGTGCTCTTGGCAAGCAGCGCCTGCTCCTTGGCTTTGTTGAGCCCGGTTTGCTGCTCGGTGGTGAGCGCGATGTGTTGCGGGTGATCGAGGAAGAAGCCGGTGGCGCCAATATGGTAGAGATGCGACGCGCCGGGGAAGCCGGGCAGCGCGGACTGCGGCATGGCGGCCATGCTGGCGCCACCCCCCATCCCCATCATGTCCATCATGCCCATGCCGCCGCCCGCAGGCATTGCACTGCCGCTGGGCATCGGGGCGCTGGCGCCGCCCATCGGCATCATTTTATCCATCATCCCCATCATCTGACTCATCATGCCCATCATTCCTCCGGCGGGAGCGGCCGCGGGGTTCATGCCCGCCATTGCGGGAGCCGAAGGCGCTGGCGCGGGCATCGCCGGCATGGCGCCGCCTGATTTCATTTTGTCCATGCCCATGCTTTTCTTCGGCGCCGCGGCCGGCATTCCGGGCATGGCGGCGACGGGTGGCGCGGCCATCGCCATCGGCGGCGCAGCTTTCGCGAGCGTGGCCTCGAGTTGAGCAACCTTCTGCTGCAATTCGGAGATTTGTTGCGCGAGCACCGGGTCGCCCTTCATCGGATCCGGAGGCATGAGACCCGCCGCAATGTGGGCGGCATGGACGGGATCGACGGGCGATTGAGCCGCGAGATTTGCTTGTCCGATGCTCACAAGAGCAGTCATCGCAAACAGGCCGGCGCAGTTCCGGCGTGCGGAGTTAATTGGGATTATAGATTTCATTTTCAGCTGGGTGTTTTCCTGTTTCCGAGTCCACGGCCCCAACCGCGCTCAAGGGGATTGTTTTCAACCGTAGCCGTCGGGGAGAAAAAAGCCGTCGTCCGGAAGCGAACGGCGGCCTTTGTTTTTTCGGACCGGCAAACCGCGGCGCCATGCGATCACTTCTTTTCCGGCGCAGCGGCCTTTTCCGGCACGGCGGCGCAGCAAAACGCCGCCCCTGTGCCGCACATGCTGCAGTTGTGCTGCATCTCGTCCTTGGTTTTTCCGTTCACGACGGTGATCGTGCCGCCGCAGTGGCCACAATCGTGCTTCGAGCCGACGTCCATCCAGATTTTGGGCGGCCTGTCGTTGCTTTGGGGCGATTTATAAACGCTGAGCTTGACGGTTTTGCAGGCCCCGCAGACCAGCATCACCGTCGATTCGGGTTCGATGGCCTTAACCTCCTTCTGCGTTTTTACCTGTCCGGAATTACGCCAATACTCCGAGCCGGGACCGGCGGTGGCGGTGGGAACGATCACTGCGAATGCGAGAGCGAGGAGTGCGCCCAGCCCGAGTGTCTTGTTTGAGTTTCGTGATGTATTCATGGGATGTGTTAACCGTGCTTGTCTTTTGGCCGCGCGCTTCGGCATGCGGCCTTAAATTCTTTCGAGTTACTTTTTGTCGGGTGCCGCCATGGCGACGCTGCACGTCACAGTGGCATCGCCGCACTTGCTGCAGTTGTGCTGCATGGAGTCCGTGGTCTTGCCTCTAACCACCGTGATCTCGCCTTTGCATTCGTCGCACGTATGCTTGGAGCCAACGGTGAACCACTCCTGCTGGCCTTGGTTCGGCGGCCCGACGTGTTTCGCATTTCGGATCAGGACGGTTTTGCAGGTCTTGCATTGCATCGTGACCGTGTCGTCGGGGCCCACTTTCTTGGCCTCGGAGAAAGTGGTGACGGGCTTGGTGCCCCTCCAGTAGTCGGAACCGGGGCCAGCGTAGATGAGTGAAGCGAGCGCACCGAAGGCGGCGGTCGCGAA
>JANOAF010000292.1:0-5582 GCA_031411015.1 Opitutaceae bacterium
GGCGGCGATCGTGCCGACACCCAGGCCGAGCAGGCCGATGCGCTGGTTCTGCTGCCGCGGGAAATTCCGCAGCGCCAAACCAAGCCCGCTCTTCGGCCCGAAATACGACGTGATCGCCCGCGCGCGATTTGGGTCGGCAAACTGGATGCCATGCGTGATGCGGCCATGTTGGAGCAGGTAGTAACGCGACGACGGATCGTCCTTGCCGTATTCTTGCACGGAGAGGACGCCGTAGAAATTTCGCACGCTCACGAGATTGCCGCTCGAGGTGTCGTGGATGTGCACGCCGAGCACCACAACAAGCCCGGCCAACCCCGCGCCGAGCAAGCCACACGTGACGCGGTGCCAGTTCAGCGGAGCTGTCGCACTCCGGCGCAGAAAAACAATTCCCACCGCGAGCAACCCAGCGAGCACCCACAGCGGCCAGTGCACGCCAGCGAGCAACGAAGCATTCCAGCGGGCGTTGATGAACTCGTGCGTCACGTGGCCGTTGCGCAGCGCCCACGCGACAACGCGATCGAGGATCTTGTCCGTGCCGTAAAGGCCGGCGACCGTGAGCAACGCGCCGAGAATTTGCCAGCGCCGTGCGCTGAGCGCGTCCTTCCCGCGCCACGAAATCACCAGCAACAGCACCACGAGCAGCGCGAGGCTGAGGTGGAACTCATAAAAATTATTGAACACCGCCGGGGCCACGAGCGCGACGAAGAGTCCGCCCACCGCGCCGCCCGCGGCGATCATCAGATAAAACGAAGTGAGGTGCCGCGGGTCCGGTTTCTGCCGGTAGAGTTCGCCGTGGCAAACCATGCAGCCGACGAAGAGCGTGGCCGAGTAAATCACCACCTGCCGCACGATCGGCATGTCGGTGCCCTCAAAGAGCGCGTAACACACCGCCACCAGCGCGCCGATGAGGAGCAGCGTGAACCAGAACCGGGAATACCAACGCGGGCTGTCGAAGCTGATGATGAACGTGAGGAGATACAGCGCGAGCGGCAGCACCCACAGAAACGGGATGACGGCGACGTCCTGGCACATCTTGTTCGTCACCGCGAGGAGCAGCACCGAGGCGCACGCCGGCAGGATGAGCCAGAAGAGGCGTTGCAACGCCGTCGGACGTGCGGACGCCGCGTCCGCCAAGTCGGTCGCCGTCGGCGCGGGCGTTTTCACTTCGGGCTGCCGCCACACCCGCCACGCGCAAAATCCCGCGCACAGCACGTAGACGACGAGACCCCACGACCAAAAGCGCGCCTGCTGCAAGCGCGTGAAATTCGTTTCGAAATAAAAGGGATAACTGACGAGCGCGAGCAGCGAGCCGACATTCGAGAGCGCATAGAGTCGGTAAGGCGAGGCACCCGGTGCCGTGCGCCGAAACCACTCCTGCATGAGCGGGCCCGTCGCCGACAAGATGAGATACGGCAGCCCCAGGCTCACCGTGAGCAGCGCTAAAATCTGCCACGCCGGATTGCCCTCGGCCGTAGGCTTCCACGCATCGCTGGGAGTGATGGGCAGCGAGGCAAGTGCCGCGATGAGCAGCACGACATGCACGAGTGCCTGCGTGCGCGGTTTCAGGTGCCGGCTGACGGTGTGGGCATACGCATAGCCGCCGAGCAGCAACATCTGGAAAAAAAGCATGCAGGTTGTCCACACCCCCGGCCCGCCGCCAAACCACGGCAAAATGTATTTGCCGACGAGCGGCTGCACTTGGAACAGGAGAAAGGCTCCCGTAAAAATCGTGAGGGCGAAAGCGAGCATGAGGGGAAGCGGACGATGCCCGACGCCGACAGCGGCGAGAAGCACAAAGGCGGAGCATCGCAGCGGAGGGGCGCAAACCAGTTTTTTGCGACCGCCGGTTTGAAGCCATCAGCAGGACGGCCATCCCACGTGGCACGGGCGTCCCGCCCGTGAGTTCGAGCGGATGCTCTAAACCTGATTTGAGCCCGGAGCGGAGCACTGAAACGATGCCCGCCGGCACATCGAGCGCGACGAATCCGCGCTCGTTGTTCGGAGATTTTTTCGATTCGGCACGGGCCGCAAAAGAGCCCTGCGCCTCCAACGAACCCCAACGCCGCCACGCCCGCTCCCCTGCTCCTGATGTGTCGGCCCAGTTTCCGCTCTGCTGTGGCCGAGCCCAACTGCGGTCGCGCGGAAATCCGTGATTGGAAATTCTCTTCGATGAAACCGTTCGTTTGTTCTTGTTCGAAAACTCGTTCGTCTCCGCCATTGGCCGCGCCGCCTCCCCACCCGCTTCATCGGCGCGACGTATGCCCTACCCCGTCACTACCCGCCGTCCACTTCGGCCTTCGCCGGCGCGATACGCCGGCAGGTTGGCGTTGGCCTTGCTGTAAGACCCCTTTCCCCATGACCACACTGCTTAACCGAACGACGCTCGTCTTCGCATCCCTTGGTCTATTCGCTGCGACCGGCGCCGCCGCCGTCGAGCCCCGCAGTTTTGAGATGCGGGAATTGGAGACCGCGTCCGAAACCACGGCCAACGCCAGCATTGGCGACCTGAACGGCGACGGGCATCCGGACATTCTGCTCGTGAAAGGCCGGCACTGGCCGCTGAAGTCCGTGGTTCTCCTCGGCGACGGCAAAGGAAATTTCAAACCCGGGGCCCCGCTACCGCAGGAGGCGAACCGCAGCTACTCCGCGCCGCTCGTCGATCTGAACGGCGACGGCCACCTCGATTTTATCCTCAGCAACGATCGGCCCGATGCGAAACTGGTGTTCCTGGGCGACGGCAAGGGAAACTTCCGCCAGTCGGGCACGTTCGGCGCGCCCACGTGGCCCACGCGCAACGCCGTCGTGGCCGATCTCAACGGCGACGGCTTCCCCGACATCGCGGTCGCGAACCGCGGCAGCTCGAGCTACGTCTGCTTCAACGATGGCAAGGGCAACTTCCCGACCTCGACCGAACTCGGCCCGGAAACCTCCTCGACACTCGTCACCGGCGACATGGACGGCGACGGCTCGCAGGACGTGATCGTCGCCTTCCGCGACAAGGGCCAGTGCGTCGTTTACCTAAACGACGGGCGCGGGAAGTTTCCGCGCAAGGTGGGCTTCGGGCCGAAGGTCGCCTCGACACGGGCGATTGCGGTGGCGGACATGAACAAGGACGGCCGGCTGGACATCATCGCGTGCCACGAAGCGCTGGGCACCTTCATCTATCTCAATCAAGGCAAGGGCGTCTTCGCCGCGGGCGAGCAAATCTCCGGAGCGGATGCCGTCCCCTATTCGCTCGTGGCGGCGGATCTCGATGGCAACGGCGCACCCGAGATCATCGTCGGATTCATCCGCGCACCGGGCGTGATTTTCTGGAACGACGGCGGCGGCCGGAAGTTCACGCAATCGCAGTTTGGCGACGGCAAGGGCGGCACCTACGGACTCGCCGTCGCCGATCTGAACCACGACCGACTGATGGATATCGTCGCGGCGCGGTCGGACGCGCCCTCGTTGGTATTGTTTCAGCTGAAGACGCCAGCGCCGACCGCCAAATAAAACTCTCCGGATACGCGCTCAAAGAATCGCGACAAACCTCATGAACCCATCCAACCCCCGCCAGTCCCCACGCCCGTCCGACCCCTCGCCCGTGTCATCCATGACGCGCCGCAGCTTTGTCGCGCTGCCATTGCTGCTCGCCGCGCACCGCGGCCTCGCGGCGGCGGCAAACTGGCCGTCGTTTCGCGGACCGTTGGCCACCGGCGTGGGCGACTCCGCGCCACTCCCGACGGAGTGGAAGGTGAAATGGAAGACTCCGCTGGAGGGCCTCGGCCATTCGAGCCCGGTGATTTGGGGCGATCGACTCTTCGTCGCCACGGCGGTAACTCCCGGCGGCAAAGCTCCGATCAAGCTCGGTCTCTACGGCGACCGCACGGCCGCCGAAGAAACCACGGAGCAATCATGGAAAATTCTCTGCTTCGACAAACGCACCGGCAAGGCGCTGTGGGAGCAAACGGCGCATCAGGCGGTCCCGCG
This sequence comes from Opitutaceae bacterium, assembly GCA_031411015.1. GTDB lineage: Bacteria > Verrucomicrobiota > Verrucomicrobiia > Opitutales > Opitutaceae > ER46. The sequence goes on from JANOAF010000292.1 coordinate 3,973, forward strand.
CACGCAGCGCCACCTGAAGGGCACGCAGGCCAACACGACGATCGCGACGGACGGGAAAGTCCTCGTGGCGTGCTTCGGTTCCGAAGGGCTGCATTGCTACAGCCTCGACGGGCAACGCCTTTGGAAAAAGGACCTCGGCGTCGTGAACGTGAGCAAATACGGCGTGGGCTGGGGTTACGCGAGTTCGCCGACTTTGCACGGCGATCGGATCGTTCTCCAGTGCGATGCGCCCGATAATCCCTATCTGGCGGCCTTCCGACTTTCCGACGGCGAGGAGATTTGGCGCACCAAGCGCAGCGGGTTATGCGAGCGCTGCTGGTCCACGCCGTTCGTGCATGCCGAGGGCGGCCGGACGCAGGTCGTCGCGAACGGCTGGCCCTACGTGGCGGGTTACGACTTCAACACCGGGGTGGAACTCTGGCGGCTGAAAACCGGCGGTGACAATCCGATCCCCACGCCGTTCTCCGCCCATGGTTTGATCTACGTCGCAAACGGCCACGGCGGCTCGGCCCCTGTCTGGGCAATTCGGCCCGAAGCCTCCGGCGATATCACGCCGGACACTGGCGAGAGCTCGAATAAATTCATCGCTTGGTCCGATCAGAAGAGCGGAGTCTACATTCAAACTCCCCTCGTTTACCGCGATCAGCTCTACTGTGGTTCGAACAACGGCATTCTGAAATGCTACGACGCCAAAGGCGGGCAGGTGCACTATCAGGAGCGGGTCGTGCCCGCGGCGGCGGGTTTCTCGGCGTCGCCGGTCGCCGGAGACGGCAAGATCTACTGCGCCAGCGAAGAGGGCGACGTGCATGTGATCGCGGCTGGCCCCGACTATCGCAAACTCGCGGTCAACCGCCTCGAGGAACCCGTAATGGCCACACCCGCCATCTCGGCAGGGAATCTCTTTTTCCGGACGCTCCAATCGTTGGTCGCAGTCGGATGATGCCCCGACCCGCAGATTTCGTGATGGGTAGCCGCGAGCGTGAGCAGGTGCATTCTACTCGCTCCCGCTCGCGGCTACGAACCGCCTGCTCGCCGCCAAAGCAATGGGTCGGGGCGCCACCGGACCCACGCGACCGCACCGTCGCCGAAGGCCGTGTCGGCGAATTCCTGAAATCCCTCACGTCACCTTTCAAAACCATTTTCAGGAATCCCCTTTAGCCAACCGATGAACACCATGCCTACACTACCGCGTCTCCTCGTGGCGATTCTTGCCGCTTTCGTCGGAAGGGTGGCCTCGGCCCAAGCCCAATCCATCGCCCCGGCGACCGCTGCCGCCGGCCAATCCGCCATCGCCCTCGACAAATTTGAGATCAAGGGCGACCGCTTCGAGACCCGCAACGTGGACCAGCCGCGCACGGAGAACGACATCACCCCCTACGTGGTCGCCGATCGAGAGCTCATCGATCGCAGCGGTGCGATTTCGATGCAGGACTTCATCACGCAGTTGCCGCAGAACACCGCCAACGCCGTCTCACCGAGTGGCATCGGCAACACCAACGCGAACGTGAGCGTGATCAATTCCCGTGGTCTCGGCGCCGCCGATACGCTCGTCCTCGTCAACGGGCGGCGCCTGCCCAGCGGGTCGGCGTCGTCCACCGCGTCCGGGCAAG
>JANOAF010000293.1:0-12706 GCA_031411015.1 Opitutaceae bacterium
TGGCGGCGCCGCACTTCGCGGTAGAAAAATTCCATCCGCAGGCTTTTCCGCCCCGCTGCGTGCGCCGTGAAATCAGCCCGCGTGCAAAAGAAGTGGCGATCGGTCCGCACCTCCAACGGTCGGCCCGTCGCTTCGGCCGCCGCCGCCATCGCCTGGCTCACGCGCCACTCGCCCGCTTCCGTCATCACCAGTCGGTCCGGTTTGAACTCCGCCACGGCGCGCGCCAATTCGCCGCCGAGGGTCTGCGTGTTCCCCGGCGCGTCGATCTCGGTGTAGAGGACGATGCGGCCGAGCTTTCTTTGCGCGTCGCGAAAGTGGCGCATCGCCGACAGAAACACCGCGATCCGCGGCTTGCTCGACCAGACATATTCCGACTCGGCCACGACCTCGGCCATCCACACCGCGTCGTGCCGCGCGTCGAAATCATCCAACGCCGCCGCCGCCGCGTCGAGTTGATCGCCCAAAACCAGCACGAGCCGGCGCTCGCGTTTTGCTCCGCTCACGACTCGCCCTCCGTCCTTTTGCTCCACGACGGCGGCCGACGCACCTGATCGGACTTTTGATCCCCGCTTCATCGCGGTGACTCGCCCGGGCCGGTGGAAACGAAATCCGTTTCGAGCCCCAAGGCTGACCCAGCGTCGAGTTCCCGCGCGGCGGAAGCGAATTTTCGGCGGGCTTTCTCGTTCGCGTATTTCCCCAGCACCAGTCGCAGCGGCGGATTCTCCGACGCGACGACCGCGATGATCGCCTCGGCCGCTTTATCGGGATCGCCGGGCTGCCGGCCGCTCATGGTTTCGAGCAAGCGCAGAAACTTGCCGCTCGTCGCCTCATAGTCGGCGATCCGGTCCGGCGCCCGCTCGAGCGAACGCGTAATGAAGTCGGTGCGAAACGGACCGGGCTGCACGAGGGTGACCTTGAGCCCCAGCGGCCGCACTTCGGCGGCGAGCGATTCGGAGACACCTTCGAGTGCACACTTGGCGGCACCATAAACCGAGAAGCCCGGGTAGTTGGCGATGGCCGCAGCCGCACTGATGTTCACGAAATGACCACGGCGCTGCTCGCGCAGAATCGGCAACGCCGCGCGCATCACCCGCAGCGCTCCGAAAAAATTCGTCTCAAAGCTCCGCGCGATCTGCTCATCGCTCACTTCCTCAACCGCACCGATGAGGCCGTAGCCCGCGTTGTTGACGACGACGTCCAGCCGCCCGAACGCCGCTGCGGCTTGGGCGACGACGGGCGCAATTTGAGCCGCGACTGCGACATCGAGCGCGAGCACGCGGCACTGGTCGGGATGACTGGCGACGAGATCGGCGAGGGTCGCCGGTCGCCGCGCCGTGGCCACGAGCCGATGGCCGCGAGCCAACACGCGCTGCGCGAGCGCGCGGCCGAGACCGCTGGAGCAGCCGGTGATAAACCAGACCGGTGATTCGTTTTGTTCATTCATCGGGTGGACGCGTTAATGCGGCGCAGCGGAAAAATTGAAACGTCAACTGCCCGCGCCCCGAGCACGGACGCCGGTTCGCCGGCGAGATCGAATCCCGCTTGGCGCGCCGGGGCGGTCGAGAACTCCGCCACTTCCGGCGTGTGCAGGCGATAGGGTGCATGGTGCACGCGGCCGGTGAAGAGTCGGCCGGCGCCGTCGGCGGCGAAAAGCAAATATCGCTCGACCAGAAAAAACGCGAGTGAGCCGGGTTCGGCCGGGCGGAGGTCCCGCCCCGGCTTCCACGTGTAGCGGTCGCTCAGGATGTCGTCGTCGCGGCGGCGACACTCGTAGTGGACGGCGCCGTCGCGATGGGTCGCAGCCATGCGCGCATGGAAATACGGCAGATGAAAGAAACGCCGCGCGAGTGCGACGGCCAGCGGTTGGTTGCAATCGAGGGAGTAGAACCAGACTCCGGGCCGGCCATCGGCGTCGTGCACGTAGGTGCGGACGTTGAGCTCAAGAAACCAGGAAATCCACGGCAGCGGCGGCAGCCACGCCGGCCGAATTCGCTGCATGAAAAACGGCACGAGGCCAAGGTGGGCGTCGCCTTCGAAGGTGTCCACGAACAGGCCCGCCGGTAGCGTGGCCTGAATGGCGCGCGGATCGATTTTCCAATGCAAGAAAAGCAGCTCACTCCAACGCTGGTAGCCAATCGCCGAAGCGGCGGGGGATTGTCGTAACGCCAATCGCGCGGCTAAGTCTGGCGACTTCACGCCCGCTTGGTTGATGACCACGGACGTTACCTGCTGAGATCGTCGCATGGCTAGGTGAGACGAGCTAGGCGATCGGCATTGTCCTCAGAAATGCGGCGAGGGCGAAGAATGAAGGCGCCCACAGGCCGACGAAAATCGCGCTGCGCTCGGCGCGCGCCGAGACCACGGCTTGGTCTGCGGTGGTCTGCGAAATGCCATCGGAGGGAAATCTCACGCGCAACCAAATGTAGATCGACGCGAAGATGGAAAGGAAGCCCAGCACTGCGCAAGTGGAGCCGAGGAGAAGGAGTGTGTCTTTGGACATGAGAGTGTAGGGAAATTTGGAGTAGTAAGATCTTTGCCGTTAATTCGGACGCGATTTGGAGGGAACGGCAGTTCAGCGCGCAATCGCTCGGACTGGCACGTGGACCTCAAAGCGTTTTAGGAATCCGGGCGTAAACGGTCCGCTCCAAAAGACGCCGTAGGGTGCTCCCGCCGCTTCCACATCTTTGCGGGTGGTTAGCCAGACGAGCAACTCATCGCGGGTCTTCGAAAAATTTTGCGCGGAGTAACTGCCGCGGGCCCCGAGACTCGCGACCGCCCGCTCGGGAATCTCCACGACCTCCACGCCATTCGCACTCCCGGCTACTTTCGCGCGCTGACTTTGCGCCACCCAAAAAAACATCGCGGCACCGTCGATCTTCGCCTCCACCGGTGTGGTCATCGCGATGTCGTGCGTGGAGATGTAGTTGAATAGCGGGCGAAACAGGCCGTTCGATTGGTCAAAATAATTTCCCTTGCCGGTCGATTTCAGCAGCAACCCGGCGGGCAGCGTCTTCAACTCCGACACGCCAACAGGGGAAGGGGGAAACGCTTGTTCGGTGGCCATGAGAGATGTCGTGAGGGCGAGCAGAAGTATAATTTTATTCATCAGAGTTCGGGATTGTTAGGCTCGCGGCGCAAGGCCTTGGAAAAATTAAACCGGGGCGAGAAAACGAACCATCGGACTTACCGATTAATCCGTCTTCCGGCCCCGGGTGCGTGCTTTCGTTTCCGGGCAACCGGACTAAATTTCCCGCGGATTACGGGAGGATTACGGTATCGACGACGTGGATGACCCCGTTGCTGCCGACCAAATCCGTCGCGACCACTTTGGCGTTATTGACCATCACGCCCATGCCATCGGCCTTCAATTTGAGCATCTTGCCGTTGACGGTGGGCGCCTCGCCCGACTTCACGTCGGCAGCCATGACCTTGGCCGGGACGACGTGGTAGGTGAGAATCGCGACGAGCTTGGCTTTGTTTTCAGGCAAAAGCAGCGACTCCACCGTGCCCGCGGGCAGCTTGGCAAACGCGGCATTCGTGGGCGCAAAGATCGTGAAGGGACCGGCACCGCTGAGGGTCTCAGCGAGGCCGGCGGCCTTGACCGCCGCGACGAGCGTGGTGTGATCGGGAGAACCGGCGGCGATGTCGACGACCGTTTTGGCCGAGGCGCTGGCGACGAGGCCGGAGCAGAGGAGGAGCGAGGCGAACAGGGAGCGGAGCTTCATGGGAACGAGTATTTTTCTTTTTGAATTATGCGAGACCAGTTGGCCGAAGGGCCACGGTTGCGGGGATGCAACGGGCGGGTGTAATCGGCGGATGCATTTATTTTTCGCGCCGCTTCGACGCACCAATTCGCGAGACACGGGCGCCCATTTACCGCGTTGATTTCCTCACCCTGGCGTTGCTGGCGTTCGTTTGCGCACAGAAACATTCGTCGCCATCGGCCCCCGTTTTCCAGACTCCGGGCGCTGAGAGGAAATTATTTTGCGGGCCGGAGTGCTTGCCCTCCCGAAAGCGAGTCAGGCCGCGCCGTCGAACGGACGGATCGGGCGAGGGTGCCGTGTGATTGCCGGGGTGCGCCGCGAATTCCGAGGGGCGACGGCCGCTAAACGTGCAGTCCGGAATCAACGCACCTCAGTGCCGACAGCGGGGGAGCGGGAGAATTGTTTTCCGCGGGGTCCGTTAAAGACCGCTGGAGAGTTTGCCGTGAGGTTGACGCCCCCACCTCGCAGATCGACGGCTGCGGCTGTCGGTCCGGCGGAAAGCGAGGAGAGTTCGTGACCCTGGAAGCTTAGCCGCGATCCCGCTCCGAGATAGAGCGCGACGCATTCATCGCGTTCGTTCAGCGTAATCACGGCGTAGCGGCCGCGGAAGTTGATCCCGAGAACCGCGTCCGCGAAGGCGCTGTCGGCGGTGGGCAGGACGAGGATGTAGTCGGTGCGTGATCGTTCGGCGATCTGGCTCACCACTTTGAAACCCGCGAACTCGCCGCGCTGGGTGAGCGCGGTAACGGATCGGATCGCGCCGGAGACGGAGGTGCCGCTGGAGGGTTCGTAGATGACGGCGAAAGGGCGGGTCCACGCCTCGCCGCGCTGGCGGATCACGAGCACGGGCGTCGGAGCCTTGTCGTAGGGCGCGGGAGCTTCCTTCGTGAGTGGAGCAAGCGCCGAGGAATATTCCCGGCCCTGGGCACCGGGGATGAAGAGGCACATCGCGGCGGGCGTGGGCGAGAGTTTGGCGGCCGTGAAATTGACGGCGACATCGCCCGCGTAGGGCGCGGAGGTTTGCGCGCTCTTGAACACGTGCCAGCCGGGAAAGAGGTAGGAGCGGTTGCGACTCCACTCCGCACCGGCGACCGCGACGAACCGCTTGGGCGAATCCGTGAGCGGGAGCGGGCCGGTGGCGGTGGTGACCGAGGCGGCTTCCCCAAGGTTGTGATAGAGGTAGTCGTGGAACTGATCGGGAAGCGCGGACTGCGAGCGGAAAACGTCGACGTAGTAGCCCGTGGAGGCCGAGGTGCGCACGAGGCCGACGAGGCGCTCCTGTTTCGCCTTCGCGCCGGGGCCCTTGTCATCGACGAAACCGGTCAGCGTGAACGAGTGATTCGGCGAGACCGGCGCGGCACCGATAGCGGGTTCGAGGGAAATTTTCTCAACGGTGTTAATGCCGAGGTTCACCCAGCCGCCGTCGCTGCGGGAGGCACCGTTGACGATCACGCAATTATACGCGGCGAACAGGCGGCGGTGGTTCTCGTGGTCGTCGGTGGTGTAGGTGCCCTTGCCCGCGGGCGTGCCGAGCACGTGGCCGGCACCGAAGAGTTCGAGCGCCATGCCCGAGGCGTGGCTGTGGACGTGCGCGCCGCCGCTCACCACTGCCATGAGCGAGTGCGCAGGATCGCCGTCGGGCGAGAGGTTACGCTGCAAGACGGCACCGACGAAACCGAGTTCGTCCGTCGTGCGCGGCGCGGGCGCGGCCCTTTTTCCGGCGACGGTGGGCGCATACCAGAGGAGTTGCAGCGGGCCGAAGTAGGGGCTCGCGCCGGAGACGTGGCCGCGCGGGGTGTCGCGGCGATATTGGCCGCTCTCGACGCCGAGATTGATCAGCGCGCCGAACGTGGAGTGGAGAGCGGCGTCGCCTTCGCGCACGCCAAGTGCATAGGCGATCTCGTAGGAATCATAGCCATCGCCGGAGCGGCGCGGGCTGTCGCCGAAGCGGATGTTTTCTCCGTTGGGAAAACGAAAATCGCGGAGGCGCGCCAGCGAGAGCGGGATATTTTCGTAGCCGGCCGGGAGCGCGAGCGCCGGCGTCTGGCGGCGCAAGAGAGCGACGAGGTAGGTGGAAAGGTGCGAGACGCCGCTGGAATATTGCAACGATTCCGGCCACACGGCGCCGGGCTTCGCGTATTCGGCGACGACTTTTTTCAGCGAGTCCTGATGCGGCGTGTCCTCGTGCGTCACGTAGGCCAAGAGGCGCGTGCGCTCGACGGGGTCGTCGAGCGCGAGGACGTTGTGCGTGAGGCTGGGCAGCTCGAGCACGGGCCAGTTGGCATTGATGATGCCGTGTTCGATCGCGAGGCGCGCGTAGGTGCGGAAAACCTGCTGGGCGTTTTCGAAATTGAAGGGAACCCGACGTTTGACGGCGAGGTTGTGGACGGTGGCACCGGAGCGGAGATGGCCGGCGACGAAATCGTAGAGCAGCGGAACCTGCGCCCCAAGGGCGCGCGCTTCATAGAGGTGATCGTCGGGATAGATCCAGCCGCCGTTGCCGGCGGACTCGTTGGGCTTCATCAGGACCATCGCCTCGACGGTGGCGTGGAGAATATCGGCGGTGCAGCGCGCGTAGGACTCGTCGCCGGTGAGGAAATAGAGGACGCCGCAGTCGATGCCGATGAGGAGGAAGCGCTGGAGTTTGCCGCGCGCCCCCGATTCGGCGTCGCTCGCTTGGTTCCCGCCGATGTGGGCGAGCGTGGGATGAGTGGATGGATCGGTGCGCGACGGCACGAGCGGCAGGCCGCGCAGAAATGCGTCGGGATCGCGCTGATGTTGCGCGACGGCGTCCGCCACGCGGGCCTGCATCGCGTCGAACGCGGCGCGGGCCCAAGGCTGCGCTTCGATTTTCGCCAGGATCGGCGCGCGGTCGGCGGGCGTGACCCAGATCATGGGGCGCGCCGGCGCGGAGTCGGCGGCCCGGGCGAAACCGGGGAGCACGATCAGAAACAGAAAAAGAAAAACGCAGGGCTCGATCGTTCCGATGGTGGCGTTGGAAATGTGACGAGCTTTTCTCACGCGATGATCTTGTCGATCACCTGGCCGGAGACGTCGGTGAGGCGGAACTGGCGGCCGTTGTGGAGATAGGTGAGGCGCTGGTGATCGAGGCCGAGGAGGTGGAGGATCGTCGCGTGGACGTCAGGGACGGTCACGGGATCGGACACGCCGCGGTGGCCGATTTCGTCGGTCGCGCCATGGTGGTAGCCGGCCCGAACGCCGCCGCCGGCCATCCACATGAGGAAGCCCTCGGGGTTGTGGTCGCGTCCACCATTGGTGCCCTGCGACTGCGGGAGGCGGCCGAACTCGCCGCCCCAGACCACGAGCGTGGTGTCGAGGAGGCCGCGGCGTTTCAGATCGGTGAGGAGACCGGCGACGGGCTGGTCGGTCATGCCGGAGAGTTTGCCGTGGTTGCCCTTGAGATCGCCGTGCGCGTCCCACTGTTCGTTCGGGTAGCACTGGATGAAACGCACGCCGCGCTCGACGAGGCGGCGGGCGAGGAGAAGTTTGGAGCCGTAGTCGCGGCTGCGATCCTGATCCACGCCGTAGAGGGATTTCGTCTCGGCGGTTTCTGATGCCAGGTTCACGGCGTCGGACGCGGCGAACTGCATATTGTAGGCGAGTTCGTAGCTGGCGATGCGTGCCTCGAGGTCGCGCTCGGCGGGATTGCGCGCGTAGTGGGCCTCGTTGAGTTCGCGCAAAAGATCGAGCTGGCGGCGTTGCTGTGCATCGGTGACGTCGGCGGGGCGGCGAAGATTGAGGATGGGATTATTGCCCGCGCGGAAGAGCGTGCCTTGATTCGCGCCGGGCAAAAAGCCCGCGCCCCAGTTGAGCACGCCGCCCTTGGTGCCGTCGCTCTTCGGCATCACGACGAACGACGGGAGGTCCTGGCTCTCGGAGCCGAGGCCGTAGCTCGCCCACGCGCCGGCGCTCGGGAAACCGGGCCGCGTGAAGCCGGTGTTCATCTGATACATCGCGGGCGCGTGGCTGTTCGAGTCGGCGCGGCACGCCTTGATAAGGCAGAGTTCGTCGATGACTTTGGCCGTGTGCGGCATCTGATCGCAGACGGAGGTGCCGCTTTGGCCGTAGCGTTTGAACGTGTAGGGCGAGCGCATGATCGGCCCGAGGTTGCCGAAGAACGGCTCGACGCTCGTGGCGAGCCGCTTGCCGTGGTAGCGCTCGAGCGCGGGCTTCGGATCGAAGAGATCGAAACCGCTCGGGCCGCCCTCCTGAAAAAGCCAAATGACGGAGCGGGCCCTGGGCGCGAAGTGCGGCGGCTTCGGCGCGAGGGGATTCACGAAGGCGCCGGGGGCGGCGGGTGCGCTGGCGCCGAGAAGTCTGTTCGTGCCGAGGAGGCCGGAGAGCGCGAGCAAACCAAAACCACCGCCGGCGCGCTGGAGCATTTCGCGGCGGGTGAAGGGGCGCGAGTCGGTGACGGGGGCGGACTGATTTTTGCAGAGGGACATGGCGGAAGGACCAATCAGTTGACGTAGATGAATTCGTTCAGGTTGAAAACGACCTGGCAGAGGTCGGTGAGCGTGCGGCGGGCGTCGCCGTTGCGGAGGGCGAGCTGCGCATCGTAAAATTTTCCGAGGCGGGTGCGTTCGTCGTCGGTCGGCGCGCGGCAGAGCGCGAGGGCGAAGGCGCGCGACACCTGCGCGTCGAGTGAAGCGGGCGCCTCGCGCTGGAGGCGCGCCGCGAGATCGGCGCTGCGGGCGAGCACGGCGTCGTTGTTCATGAGGAGGAGCGCCTGCGTGGGGACGGTGGTATTCAGCCGGCGGCCGCAGCTCGCACTGGCATCCGCGCCGTCGAAGAGTTGGATGAGCGGGACGGGCACGGTGCGTTTGGCGTAAGCGTAAACGCTGCGGCGGTGGACCCACGCGTCGTCCTTGATGTCGGCGGGATACGGCGAGCCGGATAGGGTGATGATCGCCTCGGGCGGCACGGGCAGAATCACGCTCGTGCCGTAGCGTTGCGGGTTGAGCCGGCCGCTGACGGCGAGGATCGCGTCGCGGAGATTTTCTGAATCGAGGCGCACGGCACCACGCCGCCACCACGTGCGATTTTCCGGTTCGAGCGCGACGCGTTTTTCATCGGAAGCCGTGCTCTGGCGATAAACGGCGCTGAGGAGAATGCGGCGATGCAGCGCCTTCAGGCTCCAGCCGTCGGCGATGAACGTGCGCGCGAGCCAGTCGAACAACTCGGGGAGCGCGGGCGTGTCGCCCTTCACACCGAAGTCGCTCGGCGTGCGCACGAGGCCCTCGCCGAAATGGTGCAGCCAGACGCGGTTCACCATCACGCGCGCGAGCAGGCCGCCTGCGCCGGCGTCGGCGTCGGTGAGCCAGCGCGCGAGCGCGGTGCGCTGGTAGGTCGTGGGCGCGGCATTCTCGTCGGCGGTGGTGGCGGCGGGTTTGCGGGTATCGGGCGCGTAATTTTTCGCCGTGAGCACGTCGATGAAACCAAGGGAAACCGGATCGCCGGGCATCGTGACGGAGCCACGTTTCAGGATGGTGGTCGGCACGGGCTCGGCGGCGGTGTCCGCATAGACGAGCGTCTTGTCCTGCCGGGAAAAACCGCGGCGGTTCAGATCGGTGGTGCGCGCGCCGAGGCCCTTGAAGGCGGCGGTCGCCTCGGCGCTCAACGCGTCGCGGACTTCCTTCACCGCGAGCGGATTGAAATCGCGGCGCGGGTCGGCCAGGCGCTCAACGTCGCGGCGGTTGGCGGCGAATTTTCCCTGCACGTCGTAGAGGAAATATTTTTGTGCAATGGGGTTCTTGTTGAGATTGGAAATCTCGACGGTGAGATCCGCCTCGGTGGCGGCGGGATTGGTCTTGAAAAACACGGCGCGCACGTGGGCGAGGTCGGCGTCGAGCTTCGCCTTTTTCGGGGCGAGGATGGCCGCGATGGGGGCGCCGTATTTCTCGTGCCACGCGACCGTCGCATCCTCGATGGCCTGCTTCTCGGCGAGCCACTCGCGCTGCGCGGTCTCCTGTTCGGGCGTGAGCGGGCGCGGGGCGGTGATGACGTTGCGCTCGCCGGAATTGAAAATGCGGGCGAACTGGTAGTATTCGCGCGTGCTGATCGGCTCGAACTTGTGGTCGTGGCAGCGCGCGCAGCCGAGCGTGAGACCGAGCAGCGCGGAGCTGGTGGTCGCGACGAGGTCGTCGATTTCGTCGTAACGGATCTGTTTGCGCACATCGGGCGGGCCTTCGTCGCGCTCCTTCGGACCGATGGCGCAGAAGCCGGTGGCGGCCAGCGCGTCGATATTTTTGGGCGCGAGTTCGTTACCCGCGAGCTGCCAGCGCACGAATTCGTCGTAGGGCAAATCGGCATTGAGCGCGCGGATCACCCAATCGCGATAGTGGTAGGCCTCGGGCTGATCGTCGTCGTAACGGTAGCCGTTGCTGTCGGCGTAGCGCGCGAGATCGAGCCAGTGCCGGCCCCACTGCTCGCCGTAGTGCGCGCTGCCGAGCAGGCGATCAACGAGGCGCGCATAGGCGTCGGGGGCGCGGTCGGCGATGAACGCAGCGGTCTCCTCGGGCGTCGGCGGCAGGCCGGTGAGATCGTAGGTGAGGCGGCGGATGAGCACGGCGCGGTCGGCCTCGGGATTCGGCGTGACGCCGCGCTTCTCCTGGGCCGCGAGGATGAAGCGGTCGAGATCGGTGCGGGCCCACGCGGAATTTTTGACGACGGGCACGGCGGGATTCGCGAGCGGCTGGAAGGCCCAATGGGTGGATTCGCGGACGGGCGTGCGATTCGGCACAGCGGCAAAGACGGAAGCGGGCGAAAGCAGCGTGAGCAGCGTGGCGAGGAGCGCGGGGCAGAGAGTTTTCACGTGGGGGAAAAGGATAGTTACTTGGCGCGATGTTGCGAATGGCAGGACTTGCAGTCGGCGGCTTGTTTGAACTCGTCGTCAGCGCCGGGGGTTTTGGCCAGGAGGCCCTTGGTCGCGGCGATGAGTGAGTGGGTGAGTTGCTGGAAGTGTTCCTTGTCTCCTTTGGGCGGCGTCATCGCGGCCATGAGGCCGTAGAGTTCGAGCATCTGGTTGAGGTCGTCGTCGCTGAGTTTGCCCTGCGGGGCGAGCACGGCCTTCGAGGCTTTGCCCTCGTGGATCGATTTCATGATGTCGCCGATCGTCATCTGTTTCGGTGCTTCCGCCTCGGACGCGGTGGGACCGGTCGTGACGTTCGCAACGATCTCGACGCGAAGGGCGTCGCGAGTGTGTTCGAGCGCGGCGATTTGGAGGCGGAGGCGCTCGGCCTCGGCAGAGCGGTAGAGCGCGGACTGGAGCGCGGCGACGCCGTCAGCGGAAACAGCGGTGTCCCAAAGAAAAACTTTTTGCAGCGCCTTCAGCCGACGCAGCGGGACGAGCGCCTGGTCGGTGACGGGCGTGCGGTTGAGGTTGAGCGACGAAAGACGATGGAGGGGCGCGAGCGCGGCGACGCCAGCGTCGGTGATCGCGGTGCCGTCGAGACGGAGGACTTGCAGATTCGTGCAGCGCGCGAGGGTCGCGAGCGCACGGTCGGTGAGCGGCGAACGGGCGAAATCGAGGTGCGTGATGTTTTCACGCAGGGCGAGCAGGCGCTCGACGTCGGCATCGGTGGCGCGCGAGGAACTGATCGCGACCGCGGGCGAGTCAAGCGCGACGAAGCGAACGGTGAAAACGGCAGGGAGGGCGGCGAGCGCGGTTTGGATTTCGGCGCGGGGACGGGGACGAAGGACTTCGCGGACGACGAGGAGCGGCGCGAGGTCGGCCGGGACTTTCGCATCGGCGAGGCGCGCGGCTGGATCCGCCCCCTGATCGATCCACCACGCCAGGAGTTTGAGGATTTCCGGCGGCGGCTGCGGTTTGTCGCGCGGCGGCATATGGTCCTCGTCGTCGAGCGGGAGCGAGAGGCGCTCGATGAGCGAGCTGCGCTTGCTGTCGCGGGCGACGAAGGCCGCGCCGTTTTCGCCGCCTTTCAACAGATGATCGAACGAATCGAGGCGGAGTTTCCCTTTCGTTTTTTCCGCACCGTGGCAGGACGTGCAGTAATCGGCGAAGATCGGCTGGATGTTGGCCGCAAAGATCGTCGCGCTGTCCTCGGCGGCGACAGCCGGGGCGGCTGACGCGACGCCGGTCGCGAGACCCAAGCCGATGAGTAGCGTGGGGCGAAGGCGGACGAACGTGCGCGCGGACAAATTGGGCATTGATAGCATGGGCGGGGCAGGTCGGCGGCGCGCCGGTTTGCGACGGCGCGCGGCGTTGGCAGGCAAGAGCGGATACCGGCTGGAGGCGCGACTAGAACTCGAAGGTGTTCGTCAGCGTCCACGTTTGCGGGGTGGAGATGCGCGTGCTGGCAATCGTGCCATCCGGCTGGGCGCTCACCGGGATGAGCTGGTTGCCTCGGCCGACGTTCTTCACGTTCAACTGCACGTTCCAAGCAATCCGGTCGCCGAAGACCTTGCGCCTGTAGCCGACCCAGAGGTCGACGTTGCTCTCGGCCTCGCCGAGGTAAGGATTCTTGACGTCAATGACGCCTGTGCGCCCGTCCGGCCCCAGGATGACCGGGAACCCGATGGCCGCCTTGTCCTGCCAGCGATAGGTGCGGGGGGTGGTTTGAGCTACAGCGGCGGTCGAAGCCGCGAGCCAACCGGCGAGAGCGGCGAGCAGGGTGCGGGGAGGGGTTTTCATGTTCTAGTTCGGAGCTAGGGTTTATGGGGGCGGGCAAAACCTAACTTGCGACAATGACGGGCGTCAGAACGTGCCTTTGACGCCGAAGGTGACCAGCGCGCCGACTTGCTCTTGGCTGCGGAAGCGCGCGTGGAGCGGCGTGCTGGGGCCGAAGATTTTGGTGTCGCTCGGGGCATCTTGAAGATTCCGGATGGACGTGAACAGGGACAGCTTCCGGCTAAAATTGTAGTCAGCCTGGAGATCCACGTAGAGCCGCTTGGAATTCCAG
>JANOAF010000294.1:0-7706 GCA_031411015.1 Opitutaceae bacterium
CTATCGGCGAACTGATCGACGGCGTGCCGGCAGTGAAGCAGACCGCAGCGAAGCTGCCGTATCTGGCGGCGTGAGTTGTTTGGGGAGTAGGGCAGGTCTTTGACCTGCCCTTTCGCGCGTGGGGTGTTCGAGGCTGGGTCAAAGACCCGCCCTTCCTCCAACTGACGCAGCCGAGAGGCGCGTTTGTGATCGTGCGGCCTGTGCCACTTCGATTGAACTTTTCCCTCGCGGTGGCGTCACACCGCGGCACGTTTCCTTTTCCAGCTATGTTTTTCGCCGCCATTGATTTCATGCGCATCGTCCGGGAAGCCGGGATGCTCATCTACCCGCTCGGGCTGTGCTCGATCGTCGCTGTCTTTATCATTGCCGAGCGTTGCTACGCGCTGCGCCAGTCGGCTGTGATTCCAGAGCATCTTTCCGAGGCGATTGTCGAAGGTCGGGCCGCGGTAGGTGGCGACCGGCGTTCGTCGTTGGGCCGCATCTTGGATTTTGCGGCGCGGCACACGGGAGATCAGGAAGCGACGAAGGCCTTCGCCCGGCTGGAGATTATCAAGATGGAGCGGGGCATCAGTTACCTCGACACGATTTACGCGGCGGCGCCGTTGATCGGCCTCATCGGCACGGTGACAGGCTTGCTCGGCGCGTTTTCGGTCGTCGATCCGCAGACGCGGATGCCCGACCCGGTGCAGTTCACCGAGAGCGTGGGCTACGCGCTTTCGGCGACTGTGCTCGGCCTGTGCATCGCGCTGCCGGCGCTGATCGGCAGCGGCTTTCTCCAGCGGGTGATTGAGAAGCGCACCGCGCAGCTTGATGTCCTCCTGGAGCGCGTGCTCGCGAAACAGGCTCCGACCGGAACTCCGCCGAAAGTATGAGCCTGCTTGGTCATCGGGCGAAACGGAAGCGCCCCGAGTTGCCGCTGGTCCCGTTGATCGACGTGCTCGTGATGCTGGTGCTGTTTGCCTACGTCACGATGCAGGCGCGTTCGGCGGCGACGCTCAACATCACGCTGCCCAAGGTCGAGACCGCGGGTAAAAACGAGTTTCGCGGTAACGTCACCATCGCGATCGCGAAGGACGGCAGCCTGAACTTCAACGGCAAGCCGATCACCGATGCGGAACTGCCCAAGGTGCTGCTTGAGGTGAAGAACTTGGACAAAGATATCCCCGTGCTGATTCGCTCCGATGAGAAAGCCACCCTCGATCGCCTGACGTTTGTGTGGGACGCGTGCCGCAAGGCCGGGTTGAACAAGCACAGCCTGCAGTCGCGCTGAGAGGCGAGGAAAGTGCGGCGGGCGGGTAGCGCGCTTCGCGATGCGCGCTGGTTTGCTTTTCTGTTGTCATAGCTAGGATCGGACCGGCGTGGCCATCCATCCGGAATTTTAGTTGGATGCCCGCGCCTGGCTCCGCCTGGCCTCACCGTGACAATTGGATTGAGCGCATTTGGCGCGGGTGAACTCATCACCTTGGCGCGCGCGGTTTTCTACTCGCTACCCGCTACTGGCTACTCGCTACTTTGCATCCCATGAAGATTGTCATCACCGGAGTCACACGCGGGCTGGGGCGGGCGTTAGTGGAGGAGTTTATTCGCAGCGGGCACACGGTCATCGGGTGCGGCCGGAGCGGTGACGCGATCTTTGATCTGCGGATGACGCATCAGGCACCGCACGATTTTTCGGTGTTGGACGTGGGCCTCGACAGCAAGGTCGCGATCTGGGCGGCGAAGGTGTTGGAGCACGACAGCCCACCCGATTTCTTAATCAACAACGCCGCGATCATGAACCGGCTCGCGCCGGTGTGGGAGCAGGACGACCGCGAGTTCACCAAGCTCGTCGATGCGAATATCCGTGGGACGCAGAATGTGATGCGCCACTTCGTGCCGGCGATGGTGGCAAAGAAGAAAGGCGTGATCGTGAACATCAGTTCCGGCTGGGGCCGGAGTGTCGCCGCGGACGTCGGGCCCTACTGCATGTCGAAGTGGGCGATCGAGGGCCTAACTAAATCTCTCGCCGAGGAATTACCGCAGGGCATGGCGGCGGTGCCGTTGAACCCCGGCGTGATCGACACCGATCTGTTGAGGGCGTGCTGGGCCGATGGCGCTGCGAGCTTTCCGAAGGCGGAACAATGGGCGAAAACGGCCGCTCCGTTCATCCTGAAACTCAGCGCGAAGGACAACGGCCGCTCGCGGAGCGTGGGCGGCGATGAGGATTGAGCGGCGCGCGGGTGGAGCGCGGTGACCCCAACGCGCGGGATCGGGAAGCGGGCGTGAGTCCCCCCAAAGCGCGTTGAGGTCAACGCGCTTTACCTCACGGCGCTTCGTGAACTTCCACGAGGGCGGAAAGCAGTGGACGGAATATTCGTTTCACGGGGTGAAGATATGGTCGGAACGAATTGTCGCTGGGGCCCGCTGGCGACCGCGTGGATTGGGGCGTTTCGAGTTGGCGCCGGGATACCCCGTGGGAAGGTTGAACGCGTTGCCGTGCTTCCGGCCGAAGCGCGTCAGTGGGCAATGAAAAACCCGGCCGTAAAAGGCCGGGTCGTTTCTTCCCCGCGAGACTCTGCGAGGCGCTAGCGCCGCGTAGAATTGTGATCCGCCGTGGCGAGGTCGCGCAGATCGGCGCGGGAGACGGGCACGATGAACGTGGCCTCGTGGGCACCCGGCCATGAGCGGCGCTCGAAGGCCTCGAGGAATTGCAGCATGCGCTGCTTCCGCCGTTCACGGCTGAAGAGATCAACGGGGCTGAAATTTTCGGGGCAGGGCGCTTGCATGGTTTGGGGGTGTTTTGCAGCCATCGTGCCAGCGAGTGAGAACGTGTGTAGTGCGGTTGACAGCAACGGATAGCGTTAGTGAAACGTAAAACGCGTGCCCGCCGCCACCGGGATAATTTTCCCAATTCCCTGATGCACGACGGGCACGGTTCCCCAATCCAAAGCAAAATTTCAGCGCGCATTCTCGATTTCATGCGCTGGGTTTCCGCAGGGAGGGCGGCAAATTTCCTCCTCATGCAGCAGGCGGGACCGGGGTCTCGGCATCGAGTCCACGCAGATGGCTCTCCAGCGCGCCGGACTGCCAGCGGGTCGCCGGCGGGCGGACCACGGTTGCGGGCCGGGCCGAGTCGCGCTCGGCGTGTTTCCCGGCGATGAAGCGGCGCGTGTCGCCCACGGTTTGGAGGTGCGTGAGCTCCGCGTTCGAGATCGCGATGGGGAGCACTTCCTCGACGAGCATGATGACCTCCATCATCGTGAGGGAGTCGAGCCCGAGATCCTCGCGTAGCCGGAGCGAATCGTCGCCGGCCTGCAGCTTGGCTCGGTGGTCCCGCTCGACGAAACGCTCGATCACGCCGAGAACGACGAGCTGGAGGTCGCCCGCGGTGCCGGTCGCGCGGAATTTGCAGGCGGCGTAGTAGGTGGCGGGCGAGCAGCGCTTGAGCGCCTCGCGTAAAACCGGATCGTCCTCAGGCGTGGGTTGTTCGTGGGTGTGCACGGGATTTTCCCGTGGTGACAATCGGGAGGCGGCAACCCGCTACTCGGCGCGGAAAAATACGGGCGAGTTTGCACCATGAAGCACCGCGCCACCTCAAATCAACCCGCAGCAGTCAATCGGGCGGTTCTCCGAAAGTCAGAACGCCGTGGTCAACGACAGCGAATACGTGCGTCGACGCCAGTCGCCGTAAGTCTGCACGCCGGCGCCGGAGGAATCGTGGACGTAGCGGGGGAAATTTTCGCCAAAAACATTGTTCACCCGCAATTGCGCGCGGAGGCCGCGTGGGAGCCACTTCGCGAAGCCAGAGAGCGAGCCCTGCACAAAGGCATCGCACTGCCAATACGGCTGCACCCGATCACGGTGCTGGCCTTCCCACTGGAGCTGAGGCAGCACGCGCGAGTGAAAATAGTGGCCGTCGAGCCCGAAGCCCCAGGTCTTGGCTGACCAGCCGGCACCGAACTTTACCCGGTAACGGAGCAGGTTTAGCCCGCCGCCCTCGGGGTGCGAGAGCTCGTCCACGACGTTGGCGCCGGGCAGCAGCAAATGATCATAGCGGGTGTAGTAGAGGAGGCGGCCGTAGGCCTCGAACGTGCCGCCGAGAAACTTGGTCCACGCGTAGTCGAGCGACGCGTTCCAGTTGTTCGAGCGCCGCCAGGAAGAATTGATCGCGCCCGTGATGACCGATTTCACCGTGCCCGCGGCGCCACCGGCGTCCGCCTCGGTGCGGCGGATCACGCGCTCGGGAAACAGGCGCTCCAGATTGAGGATAGTCTGCACATCGAGCGTCACGAGTTCGTTGACCTTGCGGGTCTCAACAAAATCAAGGGCGACGCGCACGCGGTGTTCGCGACCGTGCCGCCATACGAGGCCGGCGGTTTGCGTGAGCGCATCTTCCGGCAGCAGGTAGGGGTTGATGAACGATTCCTCCTGCACGTTGTAGGTTTGTTTTTGCGCCGGATCGTAGGCTTCGCGGAAGTCGATCCCGGCGGTCGTGGAGATTCGGTTGGGACCGCCGATGGTCACGCGGCTGAGTTGAGGCGTGGGATAGCGGCTGGAAGTGCTCACACTACCGCGGAACGCCAGGCCGCCTGCGAACTCCGCCTTGAGCGCGAACGTCGGCGCGATGTTCGATTCGTCGCCGAGACGCGAGGCGATGTAACGCACGGCGAAATCCGTCTCCACGCTCTTCCATCCGCGTGGCAGCCACTTGGCGGGGAGGAGCGGGGCCTGCACTTCGCCGAAGATACTGTAACGCTCGATCGCGCGGCCGAGGTAGTGGATCGGCTCGGCGGCGAGCGCGCCGTCGGCGAAACGCCGCTCGTCGAGGTGGCGCGCGAGGGAATTGTGGCGGTAGTCGGCGCCGAAATTCACCGAGGCGATGCCCGTCGGCAGGGTGAGCGCGCGATTGCCGATGCGC
This sequence comes from Opitutaceae bacterium, assembly GCA_031411015.1. Taxonomy (GTDB): domain Bacteria; phylum Verrucomicrobiota; class Verrucomicrobiia; order Opitutales; family Opitutaceae; genus ER46. The sequence continues at coordinate 4,898 of JANOAF010000294.1, forward strand.
ACGGAGGCATCGATCGTGGAGTAGTCGCCGACGGTGATGAAGCGGCCTTGGCCGCCGCGGAAGATCAGCACGTGATCGTAGAACTCCTGTGGCGGGGCGAAAACCTGCGTGTCGTGCAAGGGATTGTAACGGCCCTCGTCGATCAGTTTTTCCCAGCGGGTCGAATCGGCTCCGGCGAGACCGCGGTATTTGGAAAGGTTGCGGCCGTATTGGCCGTCGGCGAGGATGGTCCAGCCGCGCGGCAGTTTGAAGAGCGCGCTCAGGACGCCCGAACCGAATTCCAAACGCGCCTCGCTGTAGTGTTCGCCGAGGCGCGGGGCCGTTTCGAGGAGAGAGAGCGTGATTTCCTGGCGAAACGGATTGTTCGGCGCCTCGGCCCGCATCCGCAGGTCGGCCGCGATCACATCGTAGCCGCGATGGATCACGGTGCGCGTATACATGCTGTCGAGCCCGAGCTGCAGCCACGGCGTGACATCGTAGACGACCGAGGCGAAATAGGCGGAGCGATCCTGCTCGCGGCCGTAGGGATAATTCAGGCTGTCGGGCGACGAGGCGATTCCCGCCGGCGCGCGAAACAGTTCCCAGTTGCGCACACCTTCACGGCCCGCAAACGCGGCGAGCCCGCCGACGCCGTTGGCACCGGGGGCGACCGAAGTGACGGTCGCGCTGCCGGGGCCGAAGAGCGGTGGCTGCACCGGCGGCGGATCGTTGGGGCCGGCGTTTTCGGCGCGCACCGCGACGCCGCGGATATTGGGCGTGGCGCGGTAGAGTGACGACGTGAGTGGGAGAAAAGGGCGCGGCCGTTGTTGGCGATAGCCGAGCTCGGTCTCGTTCGGTGGAGTGGTGCTCGTCGTGCTGGCGTTGAACCGCACGCGTAAAGCCCCGCCGAGCAGCGAACGGCTGTGCATGATCGAAGCGGAGGCTTGCGCGGCGTCGTAGCGCGCGAGCGCGTTGGTGTAGGTGAGTGAGACCTCGGTAGAGTCGGAATCGACCGCGGGGCGGAGCACGATATTGACGATTCCGCCGACGGCGTTGCCGCTGTAGAGTGCGGCGGCGGAGAGTGGCAGCACCTCGATTTGCTGCACGAGGCTGAGCGGGATGAAATTTACGTCGGGCGTCTGGCTCGGCGATCCGCTCGTGAGCGACTCGGGCAGACGGCGGCCGTTGACGAGGACGATGGTCTGGTCGGAGCCGAAGCCGCGCAGATTCACGTTTGTGCTCCCGGCGAGAAAAGCGGGGGCGCTGCCATCCTGCTCGGGCGGGCGCGTGGCGGCGTCGCTGTCGAGCACTTCGCGCTGAAGAAACTCATTGAGGTTCACGACGCCGCTGCGCGCGATTTGGTCGCGGTTATAAATGGTGTAGGGAATCGCGTCGTTTTCCGTGCGCGTCAGATCCAAGTGATCGCCGGGGGCACGCGGGCCGGAGCGGGTTTCACTGCGGTCGAAGGGATTTTCGCGCGTGGCGCGGTCGCGCACAAGAAACGGCGCGAGGGAGGAGGGATCGGTCGAGGGCTGGAGACGCTGGGGTTCGAGGCGGTGGATTTGAGCGGCGGTGACGACCACGCCCGGAAGATCCAGTGAGCGAAAGCCCTCGGCGTTCGCGACGAGGCGATAAGCGCCGGGTGCGACCCCGCGAAATTCAAATTCGCCATCCGCGGCGCTGACCGTCGCGTGGCGTGTGCTCGTGAGCAGAAGACGTGCTGCCGCGATCGCGGTGCCGTCGGTCGACAGCAGGCGGCCGCGGATCGCGCCGGTCGGCGGCGCGGCGGGACCGATGACGAAGCGGTCGGGACCGTTGGGTCGGGCGGCAAAGCCCGTGCCGCGGAGTAAACGCGCGAGCGCGTCGGCGGGATCAAAGCGGCCGGTCACCGGCGCGGATTGCACGGCGCGCAGGGCGTCGAAAGAAAACAACACCTCGATTTTCGTGAGCTTGGAAAATGCGAGCAGCGCCTGCGACGCGGGCTGCGCCGGAAGATCAAAGTCCACCGTGCGCTCCGCTGGCGCGGCAGGCAGAACTGCGATACCCGTGAGGGCGACCAACAGCCGGAGCAAGACGAGCGCGAGACGCACGGTGGACAAGGAATGATGACGCGTGCTCACGAAGCACAGTGGATGCCGCCCGAAAGTAAGGCGGGTCTGTGACCCGCCCTCGAAACGGAAATGATGTCCAGCTGCGGATGCCGCGGATAACGGCGCACACGAGCGTGGGTGTTTTCCGCGGTGAGCATTTTGACTTGAGGCGAGGCCTTGCAGTTGTCCCGAGGGCAGGTCGAAGACCCACCCTACTTCAGAACGACGCGCGGGTTGATGGCGACAGTCCCGCTCAAATCCTCACTGACCTTCACGGGAAACATCGTCTCCAGCGCCGCGGTAAACGCGCGGAGATCCTCGAGACCGTAGAGCCCGCCGACACTCAACCCGGCGATCGCCGGTGCGACCTCAATGCGCCGGCCGTGGTAGCGGGCGAAGCACGCGGCGGCTTCGCTGAGCGGCACATCCTCAAAGATCGCCTGGCCGGCGCGCCACGCGAGGGCGTTTTCGATTGCGGAGGGCGGAAGGGCGCGCACCTCGACGCCGCGCGTGCCGGCCGAAAGTCGGTCACCGGCCTTGAGCGAGTAAGGTTCGCCGGTGTGCTTGCCCGCGGGGTCGCTGGGGCGCACTTGCACGGAGCCTTCGACGACGCGCACTTCGAGCGAGACTGCGCCGGCGGTGTCGTTGCGGACGCTGAACGTCGTGCCGGTCACGCGCACGGAACCGGCGGGCGTCTCGACGATGAAGGGCTTGGCCGGATTTTTCGCGACCGCGAAGAG
>JANOAF010000295.1:0-29965 GCA_031411015.1 Opitutaceae bacterium
ACAAAATTAAGTTACGGAGTATTGCCATTGGTATTAGATAAATACAATTTGCTTAACAGCGGTAGTGCATTGGGTAGGGGAGTTGGACCATTATTAATTTCCAATAGTGATTTGCAAACAGCAAATGTTGAAGATAATTTAATTGCCATTCCTGGAGAAAATACCACTGCACATTTGTTGTTTTCTCTTGCATATCCACAAGCAAAAAACAAAATATTTTTACGTTATGATGAAATTGAGCAGTTTGTTTTGGACGGCAAAGGATTGGGTGTTATCATTCATGAAAACCGCTTTACCTACGAAGACAAAGGCCTGAAAAAGATAATTGACCCGCTTGGCCTGGGGCGCGAAAGGCGGCGTCCGCGGCGCGAGCGGTTTGGTCGGGGGCGCCGCCGCCCGCGCCTCACGCGCGAGCATCTGCGTGAGCGCGACGCCGGCGAGACCAACGCCGCAGTCGCGGAGAAACCAACGGCGCGAGAGCAGCCGCGCGCGTTCGGTTTGAAAATCAGCGGAGTATGACATGGGCGGTCAGGATTTCGTAAGCGTTTCGTCGAGGTTGAGGAGCACGCGGGCGACGATCGTCCACGCGGCGGCATCCTGCGGCGTGGTGTCGGGCGGCAGCTCCGGAAGCTTGGTCGGCGCACCGGTCGCGATCTCGCGGGGGTTGAGCCAGCCCTCGGCGAGGCGCTGGCGTGTGTCACGGAGCAGCGCGGTGAGAGTCGCGCGCTCGTTGTCGCGAATCGCGCGCGCGGTGCAGAGGCGGTAGGCGTAGTCGGCGCGCTCGGCGTCGGTGCGGCCGCCTTCGCGCAGCACGCGGAGCGCGAGCGCCTGCGCCGCCTCCACGAAGACCGGTTCGTTGAGACTCGTGAGCGCGGCGAGCGGCGTGTTAGAGCGCGGGCGGCGGGCGCACGCGGTGTCGGCGTTGGGCGCATCGAACACGCTCATCACGGGGTCCGGCATGGAGCGTTTGCGGAAAACGTAGAGCGCGCGCCGATAGCGGTCGGGGCCCTGCGCCGGAATCCAGTAGGTGGGCTTGACGTAGTTGTAATCGATTACGCTCTGCGGGACGGGCGGAAAAATACTCGGGCCGCCGACCTTCGCGGAAAGTAATCCCGCGATCCCGAGCGCGGAGTCGCGCACGACCTCGGCCTCCAACCGGAAACGCGGCCCGCGCGCGAGCAGACGGTTGTTGGGATCGCGTTCGAGCAATGCAGGCGAGGCGACGGAAGACTGCCGGTAGGTTGAACTAGAGAGAATCGTCGCGAGCAGATGTTTCTGACTCCAACCGTGCGCCATGAAATCGACGGCGAGCGCATCGAGCACGTCGAGATATTCGGGAATGGGCGCGCGCGTGCCGAAATCCTCCGCGGTTTCGACGAGCCCGGTGCCGAAGACGGCCTGCCACACGCGATTCACCGCCACGCGCGCCGTGAGCGGCGAGCGCGGGTCGACCAGCCAGCGCGCAAAGCCGAGTCGGTCGCGTTTAGCGTCGGCCGGAAACGCATGGAGCGCCGCCGGCACGCCAGGCGCAACCACATGCTTCGGCCGATCCCACGCGCCGCGATCGAGCAGATGCGTGGGACGCGCGTCAGAACGGGAGCGCTCGGCAAGATGGAGCACGGAGGTCGGAGCCTGCGGGTATTTTTCCCACGCCGCAGCGATCGAATCGTTGATCTCCTTGGCCTCGGGGAGTGACTGCCGCCACGCCGTGAAAACGGCGCGCTGCTGTTCGGGCGTGCGCTGCGCGGGCGGCACCGCGAGCGCGAGCACCGCGGCGTGATCGACCGCCGGCACGCGCGGATCGGGAGCGTGGGTGAAAGAGAGGCGTAGACAGCCGACCATGCTATTGGAGCGGTCGCTGCCGCTGCCGCCGTGATCGGTGATGACGTCGACACGGAATTTGGTGCCCGCAGGATATTCGATCGGACACTCGAATTGCACAACGGCCACGGACTCCTGGTTGCGGCGGCCGAGCCCCCGGTCGGCGCGCCAACCAGTGAGCTTGTCGCCGTCGATCATGAAATCCGCGGGACCGCGCGTGCGTTTACCTTCCTTGTCAAAGTCGGCCCTCCACTCGTCCTCAAGCTTGCCCGCGGGCTCGGAGAAATCGGCGGTGGCGTTGTGCAGCCGCAGCGGCAGCCACTCCTTTCCCTCCGGGACCTTCACGGAGACCTTGAGTTCACTGACGGCCCACGTGCCGTAGCGGCTGCGGCCGGGACCACGAAACGTCAGGTCGCCGTGGGTCAGGGCCTCGAAGCGCAGGCCCGTGACGCCGTTGAGCGGCTGCTCGGTGATCGCGTAAATGGCGCCACGCGTCGTCGGGTGGCCGAGCGTGAGGATAGAGCCGTCGGCCTCCTGCGTCGGGTGATTGAGTCCGCTGTCGCTGCCGAGTTCCGAGGCGACGAAAGTCTTCCACGGCAGAAGCTGGGCGCGGACGCTGTCTTCCCACGTCGCGAGTTGTTTTTTCCAATCGGGGCGGCCGGTGCGCAACGGCGCCTCAAGTTCGGCAATCACGCGATCAATGTCGGCGATCTGCTTCTGCTGATCCGGCGGATAAACCCACGACTGGGCTTCGTAGGAATTATTGAGGAAGGCGAAGAGGCCGAAGTATTCGTCGTGCGAGATGGGATCGAATTTATGGGTGTGGCATTGGGCGCACTGGAGCGTAAGGCCAAGCACGGCTTTGCCGACACAGTCCATGCGATCGAAGAGCTCTTCCTTGCGAAACTGCTCCGGCACGACGGCACCCTCCTCGTTGATCATGCTGTTGCGCAGAAAACCCGTCGCGATGATCTGCTCGGGCGTCGCGCCGGGCAGGAGATCACCGGCGACCTGCTCGACGATGAAACGATCGTAGGGCAAGTCGCGGTTCAGGGCGTTGATCACCCAGTCGCGCCACGCCCATTGGTCGCGCGGCAGGTCCTTTTCGTAGCCGTTGCTGTCAGCGTAACGCGCCGCATCGAGCCAGTGCCGCGCCCATTTCTCGCCGTAGGCGGGCCGTGTGAGCAGGCGATCGAGCGTGGCGGAAAAACCGTCGCGTGAAAACGCCGTGACCTCGGCCGGCGTCGGGGGCAACCCCGTCACATCAAGATAGAGTCGGCGCGCGAGCGTGGCGGCATCCGCTTCGGGTAATGGCGCAAGGCCGTCGCGACGCAGACGCGCGGAGACAAACGCGTCGATCGGATTCTCGGCCTGGGACTTTGGATTTTGGGCTTTCGGGAGAGCGGCCGCGACGGGAGCAATGAAGGACCAGTGCGATTCGTAGGCCGCACCATCCGCGATCCAGCGCTCAAGCTTGGCGAGATCGGCGGGCTTGAGGCGGGGTTTCTTGTCGGGCGGCGGCATCGCCTCGTCTTCGTGGGGCGAACGCACGCGCTGGAGCAGCTCACTTTTCGCGGGCTGACCCGGGACGATCGCGGGCTCACCGGATTTGCCTCCGGCCAGCGCGGCGGAACGGTCGTCAAGCCGCAGTCCGCCCTTGCGCGAGCCGGCGTCAGAACCGTGGCAGGCGAAACAGTTGTCCGAGAGAATCGGGCGGATGTCGCGGTTGAAGGAAACCGGCGGCTCGGCACCGGCGAGGCTTAGGACGGAAATCAGTCCGGCGGGGAGAAAACGGAAACGCGCAATCACAGATTCGAGCATGGGAAATCCGTGTCACGCGCCGAGACAGATTTTATGTATGGAATCACGGCGGTTTGTGTTTTTAGGGCAGCCCCGGGTTTGCCTCCAATCAGAGCGGTGCATCTCAATCGCGCACGAGCCGAGGCCAACGCGGTAATAGTTGAACTGCCCGTTGGGATGTTCGGCGAGCAGCGAAAATTTGCGCGAGCGTGGCTATGATGCCCTTCGCAATCATCAGTGCGGTGAGGTGCTGGCCGAAGGGATTATCGGGCGCGGTGTAGTCCCACCACGCAGGGCAAGGGAAGAGAGTTTGCGAGGCATCGGCCGAAAAGTTGCGCACTGAGGTCTGAGCGTTGAGCGCCGGAAACGATCAAATGCGGAGGAAAATCTTTCGGCGCCACATCCACCAGCACACGGCCCAGAGGGTGAAACCGATCACGATACCGCGGATGGTCGGCTCCCAGAGCGGTCCGGCGAGCTGGAAAACTTTCTGGCCGAGATGGGCCCGCCACACGGCCCCGGTCCAACCCTTCATCAGCTGCCCCAGGCAGTAGAGCGCGATGGAATTTGCCCCGGCGATTACGAAGAAATGCGCCCAGCGCGTCCATCCGCGCAGCTCGATTGCCCAATAGAACGCTGCGAGCATGAGCACGCACCAACCCGTCGAGAGCAGGCCGAACGACGGCGTCCAGATGCGTTTCACCGCGGGAAGAAACCCCAACGCATCGAGCCCGTAACCGACCACGAGGAGCGCGCCCCCCGCGAGCAGCAGACCGCGAAGTTTGCGCGTGGGCTCGGCGGCGGAGCGCAGCCACTCACCCGCCATGAGACCTAAGATCATCGTGGCGAGATTCGGAATGAAGTTGAGCGTCTGGTAGCCGCCCTCGTTAAACGCAAAGGGCTTCGACGCGGGAAAGAGATTAAGGAACCACGTGTCGAAGACGTGGAAAATATTCGCGTTCTTGTGCCAGGCCGCGGCGAGAGTCGCCTGATTCCGCGCGGCCCACTCTGCCGTCACACCCGGCCCGGGCGTGCCGGTGCCGCCGTAGGCGACGAAAGCGATCCACGTGCCGCCGAGCGCAACCGCCGCGGCCATCGCCTGCACGCGCCAGCCGCGATTCCAACAGAGGAAAAGCAAGGGATAGCCGAGGCCGATCTGCGCGAGAACGTTGGTGAAGATCCACCGCGTCTCCTTCCCGTCCCCGGTCGTCAGAAAAACCGCGAGCGCGATCAGCACCAGCGCACGCACGCACGCGTGGCGAAACATCTGCGCGGTCGAGTGACCCTCGCGCTGCCGACGCAGATAAGAATACGCCATGGCCATTCCGACCATGAAGGTGAACGCCGGCATGATCAGATCCCAGAAACTGCAGCCGACCCATTCGCCATGCTCCCAGAACCATTCGACGGATTTCCAGAACGACGAACTCGGATCCGCCTTCAGGTGGTTGCGCGCGGTGCCGGCGAGCCCGAAGCCGCCGAACGCGAGACACACCATGATGAACCCGCGAAACGCATCGAGGGAGACGAGCCGCACCGAGGGTGCGAGCACGTGATCCGATGCAACGGTGGGTGCGTTCATGACGACGGATGCAGACGGATTTGCCGCAAAGGGGCGCAAAAAATCGGAGGGCGATGAAAAAGCTCAAGGCGCCTATAGGCGCGCGGAAGGAATGCGTCGGCCGGACGGATTATTTTGCGCCGGTTTGCGGCCATAGATTTGGGCCGGTCATTCACGGCAGCTCGCGGATCCGGAGCGTGCGGAAATGGATCGGTGAACCCTCGGACTCAAGGCAGAGGAAACCGCGCGCGGGATCGGCGCCGTTGCCGCCGGAGACTTCCTCGCCGTTTACCCACAGCCGGAGTTCGCCGTTGATGCCGCGAATGTAGTAGTGGTTCCACTCGCCAGCACCCTTGGAGAGATTCTTGCGCGGGAAGCTGCGGCTGCCGTTGGGCGAGAGCGGCGGGAAGTGGTTCAGCTTCACCCGCACGGCGAAGACGTCGCCGTTGGTCGTGAACCAATCCGCCGCCTTCGTCGGATTCTTCGCCTTGAACTGCTCCGCGTAGCCGTGATCGAGAATCTGCACCTCGATGCCGTCAGGTAGACCGGGCTTGCCGGCGGTCGTGAGCTTCTCAATCGACGCGGGCGTGGCCCAGACGAAGACGCCCGAGTTCCCCGCGGGTTTGAGGTGCATCCACTCCACGACCATTTCAAAATTCGCGTATTCCTTCGCGGTGCGCAGCACACTCACCGGCTGACCGGTGCAATGCAGGCCGTCGGCCTTCCACGACCACGTGTCGGCGGCGCTGTTGACCGCCTTAAAATCGTCGGGCCCGAGCGCCCGCCAACCCAAGCCCGTGCCGGTAGCGTCAATCGTGGCGCGAGGCGCGGCCTCGGCTGCGGGGAGTCCGCCGGCAGATGCGGCGAGAAGAAGGGCGACGAGTGACCAAGGTTTGGATTTCATGGGGTGAATTTCAGAGGGAAAACAGGCTGCGGAAACTAAGTGCCGCAGAGGCGTTCGAACGCAGGATTGACGAGATATTTTTTCCCGAGCGCCGCACGCAACGGGTCTGTGGCGGGCGAAGCCGTAAACCCCATGTGCGAATGCCGCCACCAACCCTCCGCATGCGCGAAGCGCCTTGCCATGCGGCCCACCGCGCGCGACTTCGCTTCCATCGAGCGCAGGTAGGAGTTCATGCCCTGCGTGGCTTGGAGCCACGCGTGCTGGGAGGCATGGCACTCAAGCGCGGCGAGTTTTTTCACCTGCACCGAACTCGTGTCGACAAACGCCCCGGGCGTTACGCGCCGCCGCAGATTATCCTGCAACCCGTGCGGCATGGCATGATAAACCGTCGTCTCGCCCGGCCAGCCGGCGCGCCGGGGCGACGACGCGAAATTTTGCACGCCGCGCGCAAACGTCGCCGTCACCGCGAGCCGACCCGCATTGGTGTGATCCTCCATGTAGTCGACCGGCGGGTGTGTGAGCACAATCGTCGGCTTCACCTCCCGGATCACACCCGTCAGCCAACGGAGCAGCCGCACCGTGTAGAGAATCTCCAGATCATCCGTCGCGCTCTCGTGAAACGTCGCGCCCAGCACGCGAGCCGCGGCCATGCCCTCGCGCCGGCGGATGCGCCGGAGCGCCGCCGGACCGTGGACGAGACTGCCGCCCGAGCCGGAGGAGATATTGAGGTAGTGCGTGTCCCATCCGGCCTCGCGCAAGAGGAGCAGCGTCCCAGCCATCGTAAACTCGATGTCGTCAGGATGCGCCGCGATGGCGATGGCAGAGGGTCGGGACATGGGGTGCGGAGGGGGTCGCCGTGCAGCCGGAAGGTCGGGACATGGTTTTCCGCGCCGCCCCGTAGTCGAGTGCGAAGTTGGGCTGGGACGCGGGGATCAAGGAAACGCGGCGGGGCGCCCCGCCCACGTTAGAAGTCGTAGCTCACGCTCGTGCTGACCGACCAGTCGAAGTAGCGCACGCTGCGCGGATTTCCGCGGTCGCCCTGCCAGGTAATGCGTGGGTCGTTGCCGAGATTTTTTGTGACAATGGCGTAGGCGAAGCGGCTTTGCTTCGGCTTGTAGCGCGCGGAGACATCGATCGTTTTCCGCGCCTGTTCATAGACGTCGAGCAGCGAGCGCGCGCCGATGGTGGAGATGAACGTGGCGCGGTAGTTGTAGTAGGCGCGCACATCGAAGCCGCCGCTCGCGAACGAGAGGTTGAGGTTCCCGTTGCGCGGCGCCGTGCCGGTGAAAGTGAGATTGGCGCCGGGGCGCGTCGGATAATTTCCCTGCGACGTGATCCAGGTGAAATTGGAGCCGAAGGTGAGATTCGAAAAAAGCCCCGGAAGAAACGTGAGGCGCTGCTGCCACTCGACCTCGAGGCCCTCGACCTTGCCGCCCCGGCCGAGCGTGGTGTTGCTGAGCGCATAGCCGTCGTAGGTGCCGCCGACGATCGTGCCGGCGCTGCTGTAGAAAAAGCCGTCGATGTCCTTTTTGAACGCACCCGCCGAGAACACGCCGATGGGTTTGAGGTAATATTCGAGGCTCAGGTCGAAGTTGGTGGACTCGGTGACCGCGAGGTTCGGGTTGCCCTCGGTGATCGTGCGCGCGGTGTCGTTGATCACCGAGCCAGGCAGGAGGTCGGAGCCGGCGGGGCGCGCGATCGTTTTGTAGATTGCGGCGCGCGCGAGGAGGCGCGGCGTGAAAGCGTAGTTGAGATGGAGGCCGGGCAGCACCTGCGTGTCGCGCAACGCAACCTTCGCGCGCGTGACGCCGGTGATCGTGGTCGTGCTTTGGTTCACGCGGTAGGCTTTGCCGGCGTAGTCGGTGTCTTCGAGCCGAGCGCCGGTGAGCACGCCGAGTTTACCGAAGCTGAACGAGCCCATCGCATACGCGGCGCCGATCCGCTCCACGAGGCTCTTGGTGTTTTGCAAGATGAGCAGATCGGAGGCGAGCGCTTGGCGCGTAAAGAGCGCGGGCTGCTTGTAGAACGCGTCGAGAAACGCATCGAGGCTCACGTTGATATTCGGGATCAGCAGCGCGCCACGCGGGGCTTCGTTGAGATAGCGCGAATTGTTGTAAGGCTCCATGAACGCGGCGGCGGTGACGGGCGCGGTGCCGGTGGCAGCCCACGTGCCGATGCCGCCGGCGGAGGAGGACCACCAGCGGGAACTGTAACTCGCGCCCGTCTTCAGGTAGGACTTCGTCGCGATGTTCGGGAGCGCGCGGCGAGCGTTGAGCTGGAGCGAGAGGCCATCGTCACTGGTGGGAAACTGGGAGCGCGCGATGCCGTTGTGCTCGTAGATCGCGGGGTTGTTGAAATTGAGTCCGCTCGTGCCACGGAACGACGGGAAGTCGCGGACGCTGCGGTCGACCGCAAAGTTCGTCGCGGGACTGCGCACGGCGGGGTAGAACGTCTCCTCGTAGTGGTTGGTCGCGCGCACATAGCTGGCGCGGTAGTCGATATCCCAGAGCGCGAAATCGTGGCGCGCCCCGAAGCCAACCTGGCGCGTGGCACTCACGGGCGTGCGGAACCGGCGGTCGAGACCGAGGCGCGCGGCCGCAATGGTAAAGGTATCGGGCGTGAGAAACGTGCGCGTGCCGCCGGAAAAAATCGCGCGACGATCCTCCAGCGAGCGTGAGTCGTTGGAGTAGAGCGTGGAGAGGGAAATGATGGTGGATTTGGTGAGCTTGTATTCGACGGAGCCGGTGACTTTGAGCTTCCACGAGTCATCCTCCACGCGGTCGAGAAGCGTGAGGTTGCTGATCGTGAAACGATCAAGGGCGTCGACGCCGTAGCTGAAGGTCGCCTCGTGGTAACCGCGGTCGGTGCGATAGTGGTTCACCGAAACAAGAACACCCAGGCGACCGTCGAGGTAGGTGCGGCCGTAGTCGAAGTTGGCCTGCTTATCCCAGTTTTGCTGCTGGTCGTTATAGGTCATCCCGAGCGTGAGGCGCGCGAGCGGCGCGGAGAGATCGAAGGCCCGGCGCGAGACGAGATTGATCGCGCCGCCGATCGCGTCACCCGGCAGATCAGGCGTGATAGACTTGAAGAGTTCGACGCGCTGCAGGCTCTCAGCCGGAAACGCGCTCACGGTGTCCGAGCGGTCGGCGTTCGTGTTGCCGGCGCGGACGCCGTCGAAGGTGAGTGAGTTATATTGCGCCTGCACCCCGCGGAGCACGGCGCGCGCGGGCTGGTGCGTGGAGATTTCGAGATAGACGCCCGGGAGCGTCTGGAGCGCCTCGCCGACCTCGCCGGCGCGCGCCGTGGCGAGCGCGTCCTGCGAGGCAACCTTGCGGATACTTTCGGAGAAACGCTGCAAGTTGAGTGCCTGCGCCTGACCCTCGGCCTGCGCCGAAACGGTAAACGCACCGAGCTGCACGATCGCAGAGGTGACGCGCAGATCCAGCTCGCGCCGCGCGCCGGCGGCGAGGATGACGGTCTCGGCTTTGTCGTTAACGCCCTCGGATGTCACCATGAGCCGGTAGGTCCCGGCCGCGAGCCCGCCAAGTTGAAACGTGCCGTCGGCGCGCGTAACGGTGAGGCGGTTGATCTCCGGCAGCGCGACGGACGCACCCTCGATCAGCGTGCCCGAGATGGAGCTGCGCACCGTGCCGCGGATGACGGCAGTGGCGTCGGACTGCGCGAATCCGACGAACGGCGAAACGACCAACGCGACCAGCGCGCGGAACAGGACGGTGCGGAAAAACGGGGTTTTCATGGCTGTGGCAGGCAACATCGGGCGGAGCGAGGAGAACAAACAACATGCGCGACAGTCGCGCACCCGAAATGGGCCGCCCCCCCCGCATCACGGAAAACAACTGCGCCGCGATCCGACCACGAGCAAGCCCCGTAATCCGACCGGGTGTGCCGTTTCAGTGACAGCCGCAGCCCGACCCGCAGCTGCCCTCGGCCGCGCCGTGCGCATGACCGTGGCTCAATTCCTCCGCCGTCGCCTCGCGCGCCGCGGTAATCTCCACGTCGAAGGTCAGCTCAACCCCCGCGAGCGGATGGTTCGCGTCGAGCAACACCTCGTCGCCCTCAATGCCCGCGACCGTCACGACCGGGTCGGCCCGATCCGGGCCCGTCTGAAACTGATCCCCGATCTTCAAATCGCCGTCGAACGGCAGCAATGCGCGCCGCACGCGCTGCACCTGCGCCGGATCGCGTTCGCCGTAGGCCTTGTTCGCCGGGACGGTCACCCGCGATTTCAAGCCGGTGGCGGCGGAGCGGAGCTGCTCATCGAGCCCGTCGATAATTTGCCCCGAGCCCTCAAGGTAGCTGACCGGTTCGCCCCCCGCGGACGAGTCGAGCACGCGCCCATTCGGATCGCGGAGAGTGTAGTGAAAGGAAACGACGCGTGGCATTTTTGAAGGTGATCGCAGTTGGAAGAGGGAGAGGGCAGGCCGCTGGAATGAAAGTAATAAATTTAGCCGTCAACATCTGCCATCGCCCACCTTTCATCGTCCATTCCTACGTCTCCTGTCGCAGCACTTCGAGCGGCGGTTCATTCGCGATGCCGCGGCTGGAGAGCAGGCCGGTGAGCACCGTCACGGCGCTCACCGCAACCACGGCGAGAACCGGCAGTAGCAGCGGGGCCGACGGCGTGATTTTGAAAACGAAATGCGCGACGAGTGCGTTGCCGGCGACGGCGAGCACGCTGCCAACGATGGCCGCGAGCACACCGAGGATCGCGTATTCCACGAATTGAATTTGCAGGAGCTGCCGGCGCGTCGCTCCGAGCGTTCGCAGCAGCACGGTCTCGCGCACGCGTTGGAATCGCCCGCTCGCCACCGCGCCGACGAGCACGATCACGCCGGTCAGCACCGTGAAAGCCGCCATGAATTCGATCACGAAGGCGACCTTGGAAAAAATCCCGTCCACCGTCTGCATGACCAGCGCGAGATCGATCGCGGTGACGTTGGAATAAGCCGCGACCATGGCACGCTGCACGCGGGCCGAGTGGGCGGAATCGGTGGCGCGCAGGGCAGCGACGTGAAATTTCGGCGCGGGCTCCAGCACGCCGAGCGGAAAGACCACGAAGAAATTCGGCTCCAGTCGCCGCCACTCGACCGCGCGGACACTCGCGACCCGCGAGCGGATCGGCACGCCCTGCACGTCCCACTCGATTTCGTCGCCGAGACTCAGGCCCATGTCCTTGAAGAGTCCCTCTTCAATGGAAACCGGCACGACCGCCTCACCCGGCGCGACGCTGCCAACAAAACTTCCGCTCACGAGCCGCTCCGTGCCTTCTAGTTTGCCGCGATAGGTCGAGCGATACTCGCGCCGCAGCGTCCAGCCCGGCATCCGATCGCCGCTCATTCCCTTCTGCCCTTCGCCCTTTCGCCCTTTTCCTTTTTCTCCCTCGCTCCGTGCGCCCACCTCCCCCGCTTCCGACCGATCGCGGGCCGTGCGCAACAGCTCCTCCACTTTTTTTCCCTTCAACGCCGCGATCTTCATGGTGACGATCGGGGCCTGCACGAGCACGGGCGCGCCCTCGGTCGCCGCGATTTTCACCATCCCGTCCAACTGATCATCCTGAATATCGAAGAGCAGGAGGTTGGGGCGCCCGCCACCGCCGGAGAATTCGATTTCCTTCAGCAGGGTGGTGCGCGTGAGAAACAGCGTGAGCATCAGAAACGTCCCGAGCCCCAGCGAGAGCAGGAGAAGCACCGTGCGGTTATTGGGCCGGTAAAGATTGGCCACGCCCTGCCGCACCACGTAGGGCGCCCGCCGCGGAAACCAGCGCCGCGCCGACCACGCGGTAAATTTCGCCAGCCCGCCGAGAATCCCGAAACCCGCCCCCAGCACCGCCGTGAAACCGAGACCATCGCGCACCTTGCCCGTCTGCCAAATCGAAAAACCCGCCACCGCCACGACAATCAACCCCATGATCGCGCTGCGCCACGGATCGGAACCGGTGCGCTCGACAAACGCGGAACGCAGGGCGACGAGTGGGGACACGCGCCGCACCGCGAGCAACGGCAGGAGCGTGAACAGCACGCAAATCACCAAGCCCGCGCCCATGCCGCGCGCGACCGCCGGCCACGCGATGAAAAATTGCACGTCGAACGGCAGCAAATCCCCGAGCAGCCGCGGCAGCGCAATCTGCACCACAAGCCCGAGCGCCGCGCCCACGACCGCGCCAAAAATTCCGAGCGCCACACCCTGCACGAGATACACCGCGAAACTCTGCCATGCCGTCGCGCCGAGACAGCGCAATACGGCAACCGTGGTTATTTTCTGCCGCACATAGACGTGAATCGCGCTCGCGATCCCTATCGCGCCGAGGAAGAGCGCGACGAAGCCGACGAGCCCGAGGAAATTCTCGATGTTGTCGAGCACCCGCCCGAGGTTGCGCTTGCGCTCCGCCACCGTGTCGAAGCCCACGCCCTCGCCGCGGAAATATTGCCGGAGTTCACTCTCGACCAAGGCCGGCAGGCGTTCCGGGGGGAGCCGCAGCATCGTGCGATGGCGCACGAGCACGTTGCGCTCCGCGAGTCCGGTCGCCGCGAGCGCGCTCCGCGGAATCAACGCGCGCGGTGCCATCGTCGCGACCAGCGCGGACGACTCGCCCGGCAGTTTCTGCAATGCACCCACGACCGTGAAGGTCGTATTACCGAGCTTCACCGAATCACCGACCTTGGCGTCGAACTGCCGCAGTAACGTCTCCTCGACGATTACGACTTCCCCGCCGGCGCGCAGCTTCGCCGGGGCCTCCGCCGGCACCGCCGTGAAGTCGCCATAAAACGGGAAATTCCCCTCGACCGCGCGCACGTTGACGAGGCGGGTCAGGTTGTTCGCCGACGGAAACGCCATCATCGAGGAAAAGCTCACCTCACTCGCGACCTCCGCCGCAATCGCCGCCACGTGCTCCCGACCGGATTCGTTCAACGGATTCCGCCCCGTGATGATCAAATCCGCCCCCAGCAGCCCCTTTGCCTGATCGTCGATCGCGCGTTCAAGGTTGGACCCGAGCGAGCCAATCGCAACCAGCGCGGCAATCCCGAGCACGACGGAAAGCGAAAACAGCATCAATCGCCGCCGCGAAGCGCGCGAATCCCGCCAGGCCATTTTAAGGATGAAGTTCATGAAGAGGAGCCCACGAAACACACCAAACACACGAAAGTCAGAGGACGAAGCGCTCCCACTCGATTTTAGGATGGTGACCGAAATTCACCAACAAGCCGAGCTTGTGCCCCGTGGCGTTGAGATAGTTTAGGACCTGCGCACGATGCTCGTCGGCCAAGTGAGAAACGGCCTTCAGTTCCACGATAATTTTTTCGTGCACGACGAAATCGGCCACAAATCCCGTCTTCAGCGGCTGCCCTTTGTATTCGAGCCGCAGCGGGCGCTGCGCCTCGAAGGGGATCCCCTGAAGTTTGAACTCCAGTTCCAGGCATTCTTGGAAGACCGACTCCAAGAATCCGCAGCCCTTTTCCCGATAAACCTCAAAGCAGGCTCCAATGATTTTGTAGCACTCATCCGGATAAATCAGTTCTTTCATGGATTTTCCTTTCGTGTGCTTAGTGTGTTTCGTGGGCCAAACTCCGATCTTCAACCACCGCCCCGCCCTTCAGCCGGATGATGCGCTGGCATTTCCCGGCCAACTCCAAGTCGTGGGTCACGAGCACGAGCGTCGTCTGCTTCTCGTGGTTCAACGTGAAGATGAGTTCCACCATCGCGTGCGCGGTGTCGCCGTCGAGGTTGCCGGTCGGCTCGTCGCAAAACAGAATTTTCGGCCGGTTCATGAAGGCTCGCGCCAGCGCCACGCGCTGCTGTTCGCCCCCCGACAGCTGCACGGGGTAGTGATCACAACGCTCGCCGAGGCCGACCCGCGTGAGCAGCCCGCGCGCCTCCGCTTCCGCGACGGCACCACCCTCCCCGCGCAATTCGACTGGCACCATCACGTTTTCCAGCGCGGTGAGCGTCGGCACGAGTTGGAAGTTTTGAAACACGAAACCCACATGCGCGTTTCGCACGAGAGCGCGCGCGTCCTCGCTCAGCTCGCCGATCGACTGACCGGCGAGTTCCACCGTGCCCCCGCTCGGCCGGTCGAGTCCGGCACAGAGGCCGAGCAGCGTGGTCTTGCCGCTCCCACTCGGCCCCACGATCGCGAGGCTCGCCCCGCGGCCGAGATCGAAGTCCACCTCCTTCAGCACGGTGAGCGGTCCCGCCGCCGTCGCATAGGTCTTGGTGAGCCGCTGGACTTTCAGCATCGATTGAGCAGTCATTGTCAGCGGCCCACGAAACACACGAACCACCCGAAAACGAGCCCCCGATGCATAAATCCCTCCCACGCTCCTTTGGCTTGCTGCCATTTTTCGGGTGGTTTGTGTATTTCGTGGTGGCTCTCCAGGCGCAGTCGGCGGAGACGCGCACCCTCGTGTTCTTTGGCGACAGTCTCACTGCCGGCTACGGGCTCGCCGATCCGGCAGCGGAAGCCTACCCCGCGCTAATTCAGGAGAAAATCTCCGCCGCCAAACTTGAGTGGCGCGTTGTGAACGCCGGTCTGAGTGGCGAGACCACGGCGGGCGGCGTGCGGCGCATCGACTGGATTCTCCGCCAACCCGTTGATCTCTTCGTGCTCGCGCTCGGGGCCAACGACGGCCTGCGCGGCACCGATCCCGCGGCCACGCGCGCCAACCTCCAGCAGATTATCGATCGCGTCCGCGCCAAATACCCCAAGGCCAAGCTCGTGCTCGCCGGCATGCAGATGCCGCCGACTTTGGGAGCCGATTTCTCGCGCACCTTCGGGAAAATTTATCCCGAACTCGCCGCGAAGAACGACGCCACGCTGATTCCCTTTCTACTCGAAGGCGTCGGTGGCCGGCCCGATGTCAATCAGGCCGACGCCATTCACCCCACGGCCGCGGGCGCCACCATCGTCGCTGAAACGGTGTGGAAAACGCTGCAGCCGCTGCTCTGAGAAGCTACCTTTGTCGACTCAGTTCGTGATGTCGAACGTCGTGCTTTCGCCCCGGATCGGGAGATAGGCTTTATACCACTCCTTCTGCGCGGCGCTGTCCGTGTAGTCCGCGAGCGCCTTCTCGCTGGCAAACTCCATCACGATGGCGTGCGACTTCCCGCCTTGGGCCTTGAGCGTCCGGGTCCAGACGCGAGTGATGCCCTTGTAGCTCTTCGTCAGAGCTTGGGCGCCTTCAAGCGCCGCTTTGATCTGGGCCTCGGTCGTGCCTTCCTTCCACGCGACGGTGACGACGTGAATCACGCTTTTCGGGGCGGTTTCGGCCGCAATGGCGGAAGTGACGCCGAGCGAGACGAGGCCGGCGAGCAGGAGGAGGGAAACGAATTTTTTCATGGCTGAGTTTGGTTTGAGTGAATTGTCTGCCGTCGCGCGCCGAGATGGCGGCGTGCGGCCGAAAACCGGATTTGCGCGCTTCGGTGAGAACGGTCAATGCAACTCTTTCCCCGCATGAAACTCCCCCTCACCCTCCTCGCCGTGTGCCTCTCCGCCGCCACCCTTTTCGCCGACAAGATTGTGCTGGTCGCCGGCGGTGACGACGACCGCACGGGCATCGCCGCCACGCAGGCGAAACTCCGCGAACCCTTCGGCACCGACTTCAACGCTGCCGGCAGTCTCTTCATCGTCGAGATGGTCAGCGGCAACCGGCTCCTCCAAGTCGACGCCCGCGGTATCCTCAGCCATGTCGCCGGTCAATTGACGCCCGGAGATTCCGGCGATGGCGGCCCCGCGCTCGCCGCGCAGTTCAACGGCCCACACAATCTCGTCGTGCTGCCCGGCGGCGATGTCCTCCTCGGCGATACGTGGAATGGTCGCGTGCGCCGCGTGAACCTCGCCACGAAAACGGTAACGACCACGACCGGCTTCACCGTGTCCGCCGCGCAGGCGCGCACAAACGGGCCCTATTGCATCACGCTCGATTTCACCGGCACGCAATTGGTCATCGCCGATCTGCAGCGCGTGCATGCCGTCGATTTGAAGACCGGCACCGCGCGTATCCTCGCCGGCAACGGCAAAAAGGGCGTTCCACCCGACGGCGCAGTCGCGACCGAAGCCCCGCTCTCCGATCCGCGCGCCGCCGCCCTCGACCGGCACGGCAACCTCTACATCCTGGAGCGCAACACCCACGCGCTGCGGGTCGTCGGTCGCGATGGAAAAATCCGCACGGTCGTCAACACCTCCGGCAAGAAAGGCGCCGACGGCGACGGCGGCGACGCCTTGCTGGCGACGATGAACGGCCCGAAACATATCTGCATCGACCAGGACGAAAGCGTGCTCATCGCCGACGCCGAGAATCACCTCATCCGCCGCTACGTTCCCGCCACCGGAAAAATACTGCGCGTCGCTGGCAACGGAAAAAAGGGCACCGCCGGTCTCGGTGGTCCACCCGAGCAGAGTGAACTCAACCGCCCGCACGGCGTCACCGTCCACCGCGACGGCACCCTCTACATCACCGACAGCTACAACAACCGCGTGCTGAAAATCGTGAAGTGAGCTGCAAATCGTGCATTCGATAAACATCGCACGCCTGCTTGCACCCTTGCGTTGCCCCGCTCCTGCGCTACCGTTTCGCCCATGAGTATTGAGGTGCTAAAGAAGGAACTGGCTGGCCTCGCCGATCAGGATCGGTCGCAGATCATGGCCTACCTCGTCTCCCTTCAAGATAGTCGCAACGACTCCTATCTTGCCGGGCTGGCCCGAAAAATCGACACGCCCGCTGATTCCTCCCGGTGGATCGGTCTCGACGAATTCGACCGCCGCCTCGCCACCAAGAAAGCCTGAGCCGCTCGCATGGCCTCGTTTCGGTTGCTGATCGATTACGACGTCGTCGTTTTCGTTGAGACTCCGGGCGCATCCGCGCGTAAAACAATCCGTCAGCGCCTGACCGAAATTCGCGATCACCCGACGGCGCGCTCGGACTACCAAGAGCCCGATTCCCTTGGCCGCCCCGTTTCAATCAACACCTGCGGCGCCTACGCCATCAAGTTCTGGGTCGATCACGCGGACCTGCACATAAAAATCTTGGACATTCATCTCGCCGATCGTCGGCGGTGACGAGTGCCCCCCGCTCACTTCACCTCAAACCCCACCGCCACGCTCCGCGGTTCGTCGCGGCGGTCGACCTGCTCGAGCAGATCGACGTCGAAGGTTTTGCCGATGTTGTTGCCCGCGAGATCTTCGATCGTGCGTTCGACGGTGAGATCAAAATTGCCGCGCGGCCACGGTTGCGCGGGCGTGAAACTCCAACGCCGCTCCTCGTCCGCGAGCGCGGCCTCACCGGAAGTCTCCACCTCACTGCGTTCGCGCACAACGACGCGGATCATCCGCAAGGCCAGGGCATGGTCCAGCGGCTCATCAAACTCGACCACGAGCGGCGCGCGCGTGCCGGCGGCGGGCGCGCGGATCTTCCATCGCGCCGGATCCGGCGGCATGCGATCGGCCGCGCCGATGCCAAATTTTTTCTCGAAGCCGGCCCGCAACCGCCGCCCGTTGGCGTCGATGCAGGCGACATCGACCGATAGAGAATATTTTTTTCCCGCCTCAAACACCGGGCCGATGTCCTCGAGCGGCTTCACGCCGCGCTTAATCCGGCCGGGGTCGATGAGGAGCGTGAGTCGCGTCATCGTGAGATCCCACAGTTCCTCGTCGAGTTCGAGAAACGGCAGATCAATCGGCTGGCCGGCAGCGTCGCGGATGCGGATGTGCCCGTAAACTCCACCGCGGCTCATCGGCGCGGAAAAATGCACGTAGAACTTGAGCTGGTTTTCCGGCAGCACGCTGGCGCTGGGGAAAACCCGCGCGACCACGGTCGTCGCCACCGCCGTGTCGGCCGGCATTTGGAAAAACGAAATGGCCGCCACCACCCCGCCGACGCGCAACTCCGCCCGGTAGCGCACACCGCGCACGAGCGGAAACTGCGGCGCGAAGCGCAGGTTTGACCCCACGATGCGCCACCTGCCAGCCATGGGTGGCATCGTCGCCGCACCGCCGGGTTGCTCCGCAAACACCGCGAGCACGGCGGCCCAGTCCGCCGCCGTGTTTTCAAAGCCCACGAGCCCGCGCAGAATTTCCGGCGCAACACCTGTGGCCTCCACCTCGGGCGTCTTCACATCGGCGATCCAGCGAATTGCCCACGCCGGCGTGGCCGCCGCAACCACGCCCCACGCACCGAGGCCGACGAGCGCCAATGCGAACGCCCGCCTCGCTCGGCCGATCACGGGAGCGCGAGCGTCTCGAGGCTTTGCGCTTTGCCCGCAGCACCGCGCAGCACGAGGGCGTGGCGCGCATCGAGCAGGTCGAGTTGGTTGATGCCGTCCCAGGCGATCTTCTCGAACTTGAGCCCCTGCGTGTCGGCGACCTTCGCGGTGATGGAGGAGGCACCCACGATTTGATCGGTGGCGACCTTGATGACGCCGCGCGAGCTGTTGGCCATCAGGAGAAAATCCTTTCCGCCCTGCTGATAAACGATGATGTCGAGCGGGCGGTTCCGGTTGCCGAACTCGGCGATGGTCTTGCCCTTCACTTTCACGCCGGGCTTGAGGTCATCGAGCGCAAACTGCACGAGCGGTGTGCAGGTGTAGGCGGCGAGCAACTGTTGTTCCTCGCCGACTTTGTAGGGCACAAACGTGCGGACCGGGGCGCGCGTCTCAAACTGGCCGTGCGCGCCATGGTAGATTTCCACCGCGGTGCCGCGGGCCACCGTCTTGAAGGGAAACGGAATCGCGCGGAGCGACGAGGAAAACTCCTCGTTCGAAAGGCCGGCCACGAGGACCTTGCCATCGACATACGCGATGTCGGTGATGGCCTCGAGGCGGCGGTTCTGCTGCTTCTTTCCGGCCTCCGCCACGGTGTCAGCCGCGGGATCGGGCAGCTCAGCGCGGGAGAAACGCACCTTGTCGAGGGAGACGAGTTCGGGCTGACCGTCGGCCTTCACGCGCACGAGGACCGACACCGCATCCGGACCTTTGCCGCGCGAAACTGCGAGGTAGGCGCGCTTCGAAATCGGATTTACCGCAAGATCTTCGATGACGATCTGGTCTGACTTTGTGCCGAGCAGCGCCGCGATCTTTTCATCGATGGCCTCGGACTTGATCGCGACCTCGCCCAGCGCGGCTTTGGTATCGCCGGTCGCGACGGCCGTAATCGCCGCGGTCTTCGTGTCGGCGATGAAGAGCACGCCCTCGGGCCCGAAGGCGAGCTGGCTCATGGCGCGGAAGGCGGGTGCGCCCTCCTTCATGTCGGAAGTGAGGTTGCCACAAACGCCCGGCACAACGAGGCCGAGCGCGAAAACACAGGAAGCGATCGCAGACGTGGATTTTTCATGGGGACGGGGGAGTTGGGATGACTGACGCATCGCGCAGGACGCGCGCGGGGAAGCAAAGATGCGCCGGGTCCCGCATCCTCCGCAACACCCGGCGGGAGTCAAGGGCTTGAAACCCACCAACCGGCGTCACCCGCCGCGGCTCATTTCGAAACACTCCTTTGTGACTGACGCCGCTGCTCGCCCTGCCAAAGGGCCGTGACAAACTTCGTCGGCGGGATGACAAACCGCCAGCCATCGGGCGTCATTTCAAACAGTGATAACGCCTCTGAAGTTCGACCATCACGGAGCGGTGTCCGGCTGAAAAGCGTGCGATAATTAGGGTCGGTGTCCGCACTGGCTCCCAATCCGTAAACTTCGCTCACGCTATGCCCGCTCGCATACGCGGTCGCACCCGGTTCGTCCTTGGTAATCTGAAAGCCGTTTGTCCTTCCCGGTGTTCCGGCCAGCAATGCCGCCACGAAGTGCTGCGCATCGCGGTATTCCCCGCGCTTCGTCTCCGGCAGTTTGGCGAGGATACCCTCCGCCTCCTGCCGCACCCGCACGGGCAGCACAATGGCCTCCGCCATGGCGTTGGCGTCGCCTACGCCCTGCGCCCACTGCATAGTTTCGAACGCGTCTCTGGGCGTGGCCTTCCCCCGATTTGTTATCCGTTCAAACGGCACCCACTCGCCGTCGGCCGCTGGCGCGCCGGCGGCCGGTTTTCCATCGCTCGCGCGCGCCGCCTCGACGGTCTGCAGCAGCTTTGCGCTGTCCGTATCCGCCTCGTCGGCCCGCTTCGATTCCGCGGCGATGCGCTGCTGCGCTACCTGCAATTTCGCGCGCAATTCGGACTGGCGTGTTGCTGCAAGCATCCGCTCTTCGCGAGCTGAGCGATACTGCACCACGCCAATCCCAACCGCCACAATCGCCACCGCTGTCGCAATTTTAGTTGTGCTCATAAATCCGAAAAGTCCGGCCACCAGAATACCGCCACCCACTCCCGCACTCGCAAGCGCCGCACCCGTCACGCTCGCTGCGACTCCCGCCGGGGCCGCCGCGGCGGATTGGCTCGCCAGCGCAACGCCCAGTGCCGCCGTCGTGGAAGTGATGCCGCGCCGCACGAGCGTCGCGCGCAGTTTCTCGAGCGCTCGATCCACGCGCACGCGTGCCGCGTCTTCGCTCACGGCGAGTTTCTCTCCAATCTCCGCGAAGGCGCAGCCCTCGAAGAAACGCAGGAGCACGGCCTCACGGTCGCGGTCGCCGAGCGCGTGCAACGCGTCGTCGATCTGGGGCCGCAGCTTTTCCCATTCAGCGACGGCCTCGGCCCGGTTGTCCGACAGGATCTCGTTCATGACATGGGCCTCCTGTTCACGCGCCTGCCGGCGCGCCTCACCACGCACGGCCTGCGCGGCCGCGTAGCGCGTGCTCGTGTAGAGCCAGCTGGCGAGCACGGGCCGCGATGCGAGTTTTTCAGCCTTGCGCGCGAGATCGGTGAAGACCGCCTGCGCCACGTCTTCGGCGCGATGCGCGTCGCCGCCGCATTGTCGCAGCGCGGCGTGGTAGACGAGTCCGAGGTGACGCCGCACGAGTTCGGCAAAGGCGCGTTCGTCGCGGGCCGTGGCGTAGCGGAGGAGGAGTGCGGCATCATCCGTCATCGTGTTCTGCCTCTAACAGCCGCCAGGCGGAAAACCGAACAAAGTTTTCGAATTGCAGCCCTCGGCGAGGCCCGGCCGGGCGCCGACCGCGGCTACACCGCCTAACGCGGCGGTGCTTCCATCTTCAGGCTCATTTTGAGCCCGAAGTCCTTTACGCTCTGCTTTGCGTGGTCCGCTATCACATCGACGCTTTGCTTCATTTTGTCGAAAGGGACATTCGCGTCGGGTTTCGGCTGCTGCAGTCGGATCTCGAACGTGCTGCCTCGTGGCAGGGTCGAGAGCTGTTGTCGCAGCGCCGAGGGGTCGAATGTCTGCCCATTGGAAGTAAGACTGCCGTCTGCGCTCACACTGATGTTCACCACCAATGTTGGGGCAAGCTGCGCGGCTGGCGCGGTCGGCGCGGCGGGTGCGACAGTGGCGAGCGCCCGCTCCCGGGCTTGCAGGTTGTCTTTTGTCTTTTCGATCTCGCCGCGCAGCCGCATCACGGCCGACCGATCCGCACGGAGTCGCGTCAGTTCCGCCGCATCGGGTTGCGTCGCGGCGAGCCGCTGGTTTTCTGCGCGCAGTCGCACCAGCTCCCGCTGCTCCTCTCGCAGGAGTTGAATTTCACTGCGCAAGTTGTCCGTCGTCTGCCATTGCAGCCAGAGCGCCGCGCCGGCCACGAGGGCCAGCGCCAGCAGCACGGCAGACAACGAGCGGAGCGCAGACATGGGTTGAGTGCGGGTCAGGGTTTCGGCTCTACCACGGCCGTGCCGTTGGGGGTGTTCACCATCGCTCCGTTGGGCGCGATCACCTTCGGTGCCTCCGTGCCGACGCGATCGCCGGACAGCGCGAACATGATCGGCACCTGCATATGGGTGTTCACTTCGCGACCGCCTTTCCGGCCGGCGACAAATTTCCATTGGGCCACGGCCTCGACGGCGGAAGCTTCCAACAGACGACCCGCTTCTGCCGTGTCTGCGCTGTTCGTGGCCGTGCCGGATGCGCCCGTGACCACAAGGTTGCTCATTTTGACCAAGCCCTTCGCATCGCTGGCACCGGGAGTTCCATCAGCCGTCGTGACTTGATTGCCATTCAGTGATGAACGGATCGCGCGCGCATCGCGCACGTCACCGTTGGCCTCGACGACGAAATCGACTACCACCTCGCCCGTGACGCCGGCGGTCCGCAGCGCCTCAGGATAGCGCGGCCGCGCCTGAAATTTCGGCCGCGGGGTTTGATCGAGTTTGGAAATCTCGAAAATCTCCGCGCTCGCTACCCGCGCCTGCTCGGCCCGGGAAACTTGCTGGAGCCGGCCCTGGAGCGTCGTGACCTCGTCGCCGAGTCGCTTGAGCTCGGCATCGTCCCGACGCAGATCGGCGGCTTCGGCCAACGTGCGACCAAGTTTGAGGTTCTCGGCCTGCAACGTCGCGATGGCGGCGTTTTGCTGGCGGAGGCTCGCGACCTCTTCGCGCAATTGTGCGTTGCTCTGCGCTTGCACCACGTAACCCGCCGCGCCCGCGACAGCGAGCGCGCCGGTGATTCCGACTTGTAGTTTGGTTAGGCTCATAAAAGTTGTCCACGCACCGGCTCCGCCCGCGGTTGTGCCGATTCCGACACCAATCGCCGCCGCTCCACCGCCCGCCATCACGACGCCCGTCACCGCCGCGGCGAGCCCGGCCGGTGCGGCGACCACCGCCTGATTTGCCAGCGCCACGGCGAGCACCGCGCTCGTCGACTTCACGCCGCGGCGTTCGAGCTGCGCACGCAATTTGTCGAGCGCACGCTCCACACGCATGCGGGCGGTGTTGTCGCTCACGTTGAGTTTGGCGCCGACACTGGAGAAGTCCCGGCCCTCGAAGAACCGCAGCAAAATCGCCTCGCGATCGCCGTCGCCGAGTTCGCCCAAAACCTCGTCGAGCACCGGGCGCACGCGCGCCCAGTCGAGCTGGGCCGCGGGATCGTCAGGGTCATGAATAAAAAGTTCATGCATAAGGTGGGCCGCCTCCTCGCGCGCATGCCGGCGCTGTTCGCCGCGCACCAGTTTCGCCGCGGCGAAACGCGTGCTCGTGAAGAGCCAGCCCGCGAGCACGCGATGGTTCGCCACCGTCGCCGCCTTCCGCGCGAGATCGGCAAACACGAGTTGCGTGACGTCCTGCGCGAGGTGCGCATCGCCGTTCACCTGCCGCAGCGCACAAAAGTAAACGAGATTCAGATGCCGACGGACGAGTTCGGCGAAATCCGGCTCGGCGTGCGAGTCGGCGTAGCGGCGGAGAAGTTCGGCGTCGTCCAGCATGGCGATTTCACCCATAGCACCCGCCGCGCGGGAAACCGCACATTATTTTTTCGTCGCAGAGGGCTTGCGGCCTGGATGGGCGCGACGTTCGCTTCGCCCGCTTAGTCCCCTTCCCGTTCCGAAATCAAAAAAACGTTTGACCGCGGATTGCGCTCATTTCGCGGATAGGTTTCGAACCATCCGATCTTTATCCGTGCCATCCGCGTAATCCGCGGTGAAAAAATTACCCCATGAAGATTGCCCTCTACGTCCTGCTCGGTCTCGTCGCGCTGCTGCTCATCGTCGGCCTGTTTTTCTATCTCGCCGGATCGCGGATGCCGCGGGAGCACCGGTCGGTCGTCACCGCCACGTTCCAGGCCAGTCGTGCCGCGGTGTGGGCGGCGATCACGGACTATGCGGCGATGCCGAAATGGTGGCCGGCGGTCGTCGCCATCCGCTTCGAAAAATTACCCGATGGCACCGAGCTCACGTGGAACAAGGACAAGCGCGGGCAGGAAATCGCGTTCCGCACCACCGAATCGCGCGTGAACGAGAAACTCGTCCGCGTGATCGTCGGTGACTCGCTGCCCTTCGGCGGCACGTGGACGTTCACCCTCACCGAGGCGCCCGGCGGCGGCACGACGCTCACGCTCGTCGAAGACGGTTTCATCAACCCCGCGCTCTTCCGCGCGGTCGCGACGTGGTTCATGGGGCTCGATGCGACGCAGAAGGATTTTGTCGTGCACTTGGAAAAATATCTGGCCGCGAAATGATTTGTCGTAGGGCGGGGCCGTGACCCGCCCTCGGTGCGAAAACTCTGCGTGCAAAAAGGGCGGGTCACAGACCCCGCCCTACCTCGCGCCTCATTCCAACAGCGCCTGCGTCTTGCGCACGAGGTCGAGGAACTCGGCGCGGTAGCCGCCGGGATCGCCGCCGTCGGTCGTGGCGGTCGTCGCCCAGGCGGCCACATCTTGGATTGTCGCGGTGCCGCGATGCGTGGAGCCGCGGAGGATCATGCCGTATTGCGCGACGGCGACGGCGAAACGAAAATCCGCGCTCGCCGCAGCAAACGCACGGCCGCCATCGACGAGCGGAAATTCCAGTTTCCGACTCAGACTGAGGAAGCCGCCATCAGGTTTCTTGAAACGCACCGCCACGGTGAGCAGCTCATTGCTCGCCGCCACCGCGACCCCGGCAGGCATTTCCAAACGTGAACTCACCGCGGTGCGCGCACCGTAGCGCAGCGGCTCCAGTCGCGGCGCCGCGTCCGGTCGTTTCGGCTCGGCGCCGACGGGAACGATTTCATAGAGCGCGGTCACGGTGTGCCCCGCGCCGATCTCACCGGCGTCAACCTTGTCGTCGTTGAAATCCTCCTTCTTCAACAGCCGGTTCTCGTAGCCGATCAGCCGGTAGCTCGACACTTTCGCCGGGTTGAACTCGACCTGAATCTTCACGTCCTTCGCGACGGTCACGAGCGTGCCGCTGACCTGCTCGACGAGGAGTTTCTCCGCCTCGCGGCGCGTATCGATGTAGCCGTAGTTGCCGTTGCCGTGGTTCGCGAGTTTCTCGAGCGTGGCGTCCTTGTAGTTGCCCAAGCCGAAGCCGAGCACGGTCAGGAAAACCCCCGACGCCGCCTTCTCCTCGATCAACCGCACGAGCTCGCCCTCGCTCGTCGCACCGACATTGAAGTCACCGTCGGTGCAGAGAATCACGCGGTTGATGCCGGCAGCGGCGAAGTTGGCCCGCGCGATTTCGTAGGCGAGCTGGATGCCCATCGCGCCGTTGGTCGAGCCGCCGGGCGTGAGCGCATCGAGGGCGTTGAGGATTTCGCGGGAGCGCGCGACGGGCGTCGAGGGCAGCGCGAGCCCTGACTCGCCGGCATACGTGACGATCGCGACGCGGTCGTCGGCGCGGAGGCGACCGAGCAGCAAGCGCATCGACTGCTTCACGAGCGGGAGCTTGTTGGGCTCGTTCATCGAGCCGGAGACATCGAGGAGAAACACGAGGTTGGCCGGGGCGCGCTCCGCGGTGGACACTTCGCGCGCCTTCAGGCCGATGCGCACGAGCCGGTGCGTCGGGGCCCACGGTGCCGCCGCGATCTCGAGCGAGGCGGCGAAAGGATCGGCGTTTTTCGGCGGGGCATAGCGGTAGGGAAAATAATTCAGCAGCTCCTCGATGCGCACGGCGTCACGCGGCGGCGGCGTGCCGTGCTCGATGATGCGGCGGACGTTCGCGTAGCTCGCCGTGTCCACATCGATGGAAAAAGTGGAACGCGGATTCTCGTCGGCCCCGAGGAAATCGTTGTCCGGCGTGTGGCTGTAGGCCTCGGTGTTGCCGCCGAACTTCGCGCCGGCAGGCGGCGGCGGAAGATTGTCGCGCTCGATGCGGTTGTCCGCGTTCGCCGCATAGCCACTCAGCCGCTCCGCCGAGACCGTAAATGCCGAAAGGACCACCACCTCGCCGGACCCGGCGGAAGGGCCCCGGCTCGGCGAAGCGGGCCCGAGGTTCGGCACAATTGAAGGCGTGTGCACATACGCCGGCGTGGGCGCGATCACGGAACGAAACGGCTCGGGTGGATTGGCCCGCAGCACGGGAACCGGCCGACTGACCGGCGGCACGACCGGAACCAAGTCCACAACCGGCGCGAGGGCTGTGGTCGCGACCACCGCTCCCTCGCGCTCATGTTTCGCGTGGTCCATCAATGTGAGATCGTTTTCGAGAAAAGTCGGAGGAGCGACGGCAGGGCCGGCACTCGCCAGCGCCGCGCCGGCGCCCGCTAGTTCCGTCGGCGACGACCCAACGTCGGGAAATGGACTCGGTTCCGAAGATCCGACGCCCGAACCCGCGGACACCATCGTCACTGCAATGGTGGGCGACGATGCGACGACGACACGCGGTTTGTCTTCGCGCAACGCAAACATCACGGCGAAGCACGCCGCGGCGAAGCCGCTCAGCACGAAATAGAGCTGCGGGAAGCGCAGGAGATTTGGCGCGGCTCGCCGCGCGCCACCGTCAAGCACGCGTGGGTCTTGGCCCGGAATAATCGCGGCGCGATCAAACCGCACTCCGACTCCATTATCCGCGACCGCCACCTCCTCCGCCACCAGCGCGCGCGCGAGCAGCGCCGACGTCGCGCGGATCGACTCGACCTCTACGCGCAACGCCGCGTCGTCGCGCAGCGCCGCCTCGACGGAGGCACGTTCCTCTCCCTCCAGCTCACCCAGCGCGTAAGCAGTGAGTCGAGGGTCGTCAGGCAGAAGCTTGGTGTCGTTCATCGGTGCACTCCTTACGGCCGCTGGGCGGCGAATTCCGTGCGCAGGCGCGCGACGGCGGTGTGGATCAGAAAACCCACGTTGGTCACCGAGTGATCGGTTATCCGGGCGATTTCTTTGTAGGAAAAACCATTTTGGAATTTGAGCCGCACGACCTCCTGCTGGTTGGCCGGCAGCTTCTCGATCAGTTGCAGGATCGCGGCGTGGGTCTCGGCGTTCTCGAGTTCGCGGCCCGGCCGCGGGTCGGCGGCGGTCACGCGTTCGATCTGGCCGTCCTCAAACCGTTTCATCCGGCCTTCCTTGCGCAGCACGTCGAAGGCGGCGTGGCGGCAGACGGTGAAGAGCCACTCGACCGTGTGCCCGTTGACCGCAGTCGGCGGCTGGCCCATGAGTTTGACGAAGGTGTCCTGCACCACATCGCGCGCCCGGTCGGGATCACCGAGCAGGCGAGTCGCGTAGCGGGTGAGCGGCGCGGATTGGTCCGCGAAAGTGCGCTCCAGAAAACCGAGGTCTTCATGTGTCGTAGCCCGGGAGTTCGGGGACGGGGTGAACATGCGGGTCCACCCGATAGACGCGCGGAGGACAGCTTTCTTAGAAAAGATTTTTGCCTAACCCGCCAGCCCGCGTTTCGCTGCGATGCCCCATGCACCTCCCCTATCTCGCACTACTCCTTATCGCGTCCGCCCTCCTCTCCGGCTGCACCAAACGCGAGACGCCCGTGGCCGAGGGCATCCGCACGCACTCGCTCCTCCTCGGCAACCAAAACGAGCCCGCCTCCTTCGACCCGCACCTTTACGACTCGGCGACCGAATTTAACATCATCGGCGCGCTCTTCGAGGGCCTCACGACCTTCGACGAAAAAACCTCCACGCCCGCACCGGGCGTGGCTGAGCGCTGGGAGATTTCGGCCGACGGATTAATCTATACGTTTCACCTGCGCGCCAACGCCCGCTGGTCCAATGGCGACCGCCTGACGGCCCGCGATTTCGTCTGGTCCTTCGAGCGCTACCTGTCGCCCGCGCTGGCCTCCGCCTACGCCTACATGCTCTCGCCGATCCGCGGCGCCGATGCGTTTAACGCCGGGAAGACCAAAAATTTTGCCGAAGTCGGGGTCGAGGCCATCGACGACACCACGCTGCGCCTCACGCTCACCCGCCCCGCGCCCTACGTGCTCGGCATGACCGTGACGCTGATGCCGATCCACCGGGCCTCCGTCGAGCGCGCCGGCCGCGCGGACGACCGCACCTCGCCGTGGGCGCGCCCCGGCCACCTCGTGGGCAATGGTGCTTTTGTGTTCACCGAGTGGCGGCCCAACGCCCGCGTCGTCGTCACGAAAAATCCCCACTACTGGGGTGCGGCCACCAATCAGATCGAGCGGATCATTTTCCATCCAATCGAAAAGGCCGACACCGAGGAGCTGAACTTCCGCGCCGGCCAGCTGCACGTCACGTTCGACATCCCGCCGTCGAAAATTCCCGTCTATCGCAAGGAGGCGCCCGACCGCCTGCGCCTCGATCCGCTGCTCAATGTGATGTTCGTCAATTTCAACGTCACGAAGCCGCCCCTGACCGATGCGCGCGTGCGCCGCGCGCTCGCCCTCACGCTGGATCGCGCCGCGATCTCCGGCAGCGTGTTCAACGGTGCCCGCCTGCCGGCCCGCACGCTCGTGCCGCCAAACTGCGGTGGCTACACCGGCCCGGACGGCCAGCGCGAAGACTTCGCCGCCGCGCGTGAGCTGCTCGCGGCCGCTGGTTATCCCGGCGGGAAAAACTTTCCCGCGCTGCCGATGCTCGTGCGCAACGACGCCACGATGGCGAAGGTCGCGGAAATCATCCAAGCGCTGTGGCAGCGCGAACTCGGCGTCAGAATCACCATTGAACCCTCCGAACAGAAGACGTGGGTCGCGGACCGCAACGCCCTCCGCCATACGATCGCGATTGGCACCTTCACGGGCGACTTCCCGGACGCGACAAACTTCCTCGACACTTTCCGCACCGGCCACGGCAGCAACTCCAGCGGCTGGGCCAGCCCCGCCTATGATCGCCTCCTCGATGAAGCCGCCGCCATCGTCGATCCCGCCGCGCGCCTCGCCCGGTTGCGCGACGCCGAAAAGCTCGTGCTCGACGAAGCCGCCCTCGCGCCGGTGGTCTTCGGCGCGCGCACCTACCTGATTCATCCCGCCGTAAAAAACTGGGACCCCGCCCCGATGGGCATCCACCGTTACCAGCTCCTCGAAATGCGGAACGATTGAGGACGACCCCAGGCAGATACTGCGCTCAGAGGTAGGGCGGTGGCCTTCGACCTGACCTTTTCGCCGAGAGAGCGGGTCAGAGACCCGCCCTACTTTCAAACCCGCGTCGTCACAGCTTTGGGCAAGTCACATTAATTTCGATGTCGCGCCGCGCCGCGAGTCGCGCCGTGCTTCTCTCATGCGAACCTTCCTCCTCGGCCTTTTGCTGATCGCCGCATCCGCCCGCGCGGCCGACGTCGAGTTCGTCCGCGTCTGGCCCGGCTGGCGCGACGCCGACGCCTTTGACCGCATCGCCGAATATTTCGGCGGCAGGGAAACGCACGGGAAACAACTCGTGCTCCGCACCCACGCCGAGGCCCGCGCCGGCTACTACTTTCTCCTCCGGATCAACCACCCCGCGGCGATCGCGGGCGCGACGTTTCAAGTCAGCGTCATCCGGCCCGACGCACCCGAGCCAAAAGTCTTTTCGTTTTCCACGGCACTGCCGGAGAAGGAAACGGTGCTCCAACTCGGCCTCACCGGCGCCGACTGGCCCGGCGGAAAAAAGGCGAACCCGGTCGCGTGGAAAATCACGCTCCTCGCCGCCGACGGCCGCACCCTCGCCGAGCACAAAAGCTTCCTGTGGGAAAAGCCCGCGAAGTGACCGCCGAACCCGACGGCGGCGCGGGCTGGTCCGCTTGGCGACCGCTCGCCGGTGTGCCGGCTATCGGCGGTGACGTCCTCACCGAAACCCTCGACGGCGGGCAGGCCTTTCGCTGGCACCGCCAAACTGACGGAACGTGGCTCGGCCGCTGGGCGGACAATGTCGTGCGCCTGCAGCTCGCGGCCGGCGGTCGCGTCGAGTGGAGTGCGCCCACCAAAAACGCCGGCCAAACCGAGCGCGCGATCGCAGAGTATCTCGCCACCGACCGCGATTTCACCGCGCTCTCCGACTCGCTCCCGTGGCGTAGCGATCCGCATCTCGCGCGCTGCCTCGCGGCGTTTCCCGGCCTGCGGATTTTGCGGCAGCCCTTCGGCGAGACCCTCCTCGGTTTCCGCTGCAGCGCCACGAAACAGATCGTGCAGATCAAACAGATGCTCGCGCTCCTCGCCGCGCGCCACGGCGCGGTGGTGGGGGGGGGGGGG
>JANOAF010000296.1:0-3295 GCA_031411015.1 Opitutaceae bacterium
GTGGTTCGACGCCGCCGCCGGTGGCGACGAGAAGGCCCGCGCCAATTTCGTCACCCTCGTCCGCAAGGCCGTCCGCATCGCGAAAAAACTCCGCGAGCTCGGCGTGCGCCCTTACGGCATCGTCCGCATCGACAGCGCCACGAGCGTCGCCGCTTGGGATAAGGATCCGAAGGGCGTCACCAAACTCATCGCGCAAACCTTCCGCGAGTGCGGCAAGATCGCGAAGGGTGAAGGCGAGCGCCTCGCCGCCGAGGGCGAGATTTGCTGGGGCGGCATGCACTCGTGGAAAAACATGGTGCAGCTCCTCGAAGCCGTGGACATGCCGAAGGTCGTCGGCTTTCAGGCCGACATGTCGCACACCCACCTCTACACGCTCGGCGCCAATGCCGAGGCGCACCGCATC
The DNA here is from genome assembly GCA_031411015.1 of Opitutaceae bacterium. Taxonomy (GTDB): domain Bacteria; phylum Verrucomicrobiota; class Verrucomicrobiia; order Opitutales; family Opitutaceae; genus ER46. Next base: position 404 of record JANOAF010000296.1, read on the forward strand.
GTCCCGAAGAACTACCACTACGAGCCCGCCGAATTCCACAAGGCGATGACCAAACTCACCGATGCGCTCCGCCCCTGGACGATCGATTTCCACGTCGCGCAAAACGACGGCACCACCTACGGCTCCGGCACGCACGAGAAGACCGGCCGCCACTGCCTCGCCACCGATCCGAAGGGCAAGCTCAACATCGCCCGCGACTCCGGCTACTGGCTCCGCGACGGCAAGGGCAAGGTCACGAAAAAGCTGAAGCACATTTGCTGGGACGGCTGCATGTTTCCCAACGAAGTGCTGATGAAGCAGCAAACGTGGAATGACATCCTCGCCGCGATGATCGAGGTCCGCACGAACCACGGTTGGGTCGGCTAATAAAAGTAGGGCGGGTCTTCGACCCGCCCTCAGTGTGTCGAAGCCTCCAACCCGTTTCCAAGGGCGGGTCACAGACCCCGCCCTACCTCAAACCTCCGTCATTTCACACTCCCCCCATGCCAAAGAAACAACTCCGCATCGGTCTCATCGGCTACAGCTTCATGGGCCGCGCCCACAGCAACGCCTTTCATCAGGTCAACCACTTCTTCCCCTCCAGCTACGAGGTCATCCCGCAGGCCGTCTGCGGCCGCGACGAGGCGAAGGTGAAGGAGTTCGCCGCGAAATGGGGTTACAAGTCCGTTGAGACCGACTGGAAGAAACTCATCGCGCGCGACGACATCGACGTCATCGACGTCGCCACGCCGAACAACCTCCACGCCGAGCAGGTCATCGCCGCCGCCAAGGCCGGCAAGATGATCCTCTGCGAAAAGCCCCTCGGCCGCACCGGCAAGGAAGCCGAGCAGATGATCAAGGCCGTCAAGAAGGCCGGCGTGGCGAACATGGTCTGGTATAACTACCGCCGTTGTCCCGCCGTCGTGCTCGCCAAGAAACTCATCGATGCCGGCCGGCTTGGCCGCGTGTTCCACTACCGCGCCAATTTCCTGCAGGATTGGACCATCAATCCCGAGCTCCCGCAGGGCGGCACCGGCCTCTGGCGCCTCGACGTGAAGGTCGCCGGCTCCGGCGTCACCGGCGATCTCCTCGCGCATTGCATCGACACCGCACTCTGGCTCAACGGCGGCATCAAGGACGTGAGCGCGATGACCGAGACGTTCGTCAAGGAGCGCAAACACAACCTCACCGGCAAAGTGGAGAAGGTCGGCATCGACGACGCGTGCCTCTTCCACTGCCATTTCAACAACGGCTCGCTCGGCCTCTTCGAGTCCACGCGCTACGCCCGCGGCCACAAGGCGCTCTACACGTTTGAAATTAACGGCGAGCACATGAGCCTGAAGTGGGATCTCCACGATCTGCACCGCCTGCAAATCTTCGACCATAGCGACGAAGGCGCGGAGCGCGGTTGGAAGAGCATCCACGTCTCCGACGGCGATCATCCCTACTGCGGCAACTGGTGGGTGCCCGGCCTCCAGCTCGGCTACGAGCACAGCTTCGTCCACGCGATGGTCGAGTTCATCCAGGGCCTCGAAAGCGGCAAGGGCTGCACGCCGAACTTCACGGATGGCCTCGCCACTGACTACGTCACCGATGCCGTGCTCGCCTCCGCCAAGTCCAGAAAGTGGGTCAAGGTGAAGCAGACCTGAACCGTTCCGAGTAGGGCGGGTCTCTGACCCGCCCTATCTTTCGCCCACCCCACGCGTCCAGCCACGCGTTCCACTCAACGCAAATCCTCAGGGCGGGTCACCGACCCGCCCTCCTTTTTCTCGCCATGATCCTCCGTCGCCTCGCCCTCGTCCCGCTTCTCCTCGCCGCACTGGCCGTCACCGCCGCCGCGCAATCCTCGCTCGTCTTCAACCCACCCGCTGGCGTGAAAGCGCAGGGCCGGCACGTTGTCTTAATTTCGGGCGACGAAGAATATCGCAGCGAGGAGGCGCTGCCGATGCTCGCGAAGATCCTGAGCCAGCGCCACGGCTTCAAGTGCACCGTGCTCTTCGCCCTCGATCCCGACGGCACGATCAATCCGGACAACCAGAAGTCGCTGCCCGATTCCCAGGCGCTCGACTCCGCCGACGCGATCGTGATGGGCCTGCGTTTCCGCAACTGGCTCGATGCCGACATGCAGCGGTTCGTCGCCGCCTTCGCCCGCGGCGTGGCGTTCATCGCCCTGCGCACCTCGACCCACCCGTTTAATTTTCCCGCCGACAGCAAGTGGGCCCAATACTCCTACAACAGCAAAGCGCCTTGGCCCGGCGGCTTCGGCAAACACGTGCTCGGCGAGACGTGGGTCACGCATTGGGGCAAGCACAAGTCCGAGGCCACGCGCGGCGTCACCGAGCCCACCGCGAAAAACGATCCACTCCTGCGCGGCGTCACTGCGGTTTTCGGCGACAGCGACGTCTACGAAGCCTATCCGCCCGCCGACGCGAAGATTCTCCTCCGCGGTCTCGTGCTGAAAGGCATGAATCCCTCCGACGCGCCCGCCGAGCAAATGAAGAAGCGCGCCACCGACAAACAGGAGCAGGGCGTCAACTCCCCCGCCATGCCGATCGCGTGGACGCGGCTCTTCAAGAACGACTCCGGCAAAGAGAACAAAATCTTCACCACCACGATGGGTGCCGCCACCGATTTGGAAAACGAATCGCTGCGCCGCCTGATCGTGAACGCCGTTTACTGGTCCGTGAATCTCACCGTCCCCGCCCAAGCGGACGTCCGCCTCGTCGATCCCTACACGCCGCGGAAATACGGCTTCAAGGGCTACCGCTACCAGCTCAAGCCCGCGGTCTACGGCCTCGGCCAGACCGTGCCCCCCGGCGGCACACCCCCGCCGGCGCCGACGCCACCGCCGAACAAGAAACAGGCATCTTCCTCCGCTCCCGCCGCGAAATCGTCCGCCGCGGTGGCCGCTTC
>JANOAF010000297.1:0-1754 GCA_031411015.1 Opitutaceae bacterium
GCTGCCGAAGGATTGCGCGGCATCCTCGACGACGCGCAGTCCGTGTTTTTTTGCGATCGCGTGGAGTCGGTCGCGGTCCACGGGCAGGCCCGCCAGATCGACGGGCAGGATGGCGCGGGTGGCGGGTGTGATGGCCGCCTCAACGAGGGAGAGATCGATGTTCCGCGTGACGGGATCGATGTCGACGAAGACGGGACGGGCGCCGACCGCGAGGATGACGTTGCTCGTCGCCACCCAAGAGAGCGGGGTCGTAATCACCTCATGGCCGGGGCCGATACCGGCGATGCGCAGCGCGATTTCCATCGTGCAGGTGCCGGAGTTGAAGACGCGCACCGGCCGGCCGCCGCAGTGTTCCGAGAGTTTCGCCTCCAGCGCCTTCATGTTGGGCCCGGAGGTAATCCAGCCGGATCGCAGGACCTCGGCGACGCCGGCGATGGTCTCGTCGTCGATGGTCGGGCGCGTGAGCGGCAGGAAGGGTGCGGACATATCAGGGCTGATTACTGAAGAGAAAGTGGTCAGGCGATTCGGCGAGCAAGTGATAACGAAAGCCCGGTTCCGCGAGGAGTTTTCCCCTCACGTCTTTTTTGCGCGCCACGGCGAAGATGCGCCCCGGCTGTGCCCACAGGCTGCGGAATTTTTCCTCGTCCATGAAGCGGCCGCTCGCCCGAGCGGCGGCATCCTCTTCCAGCTCCAGCTCGCCCTTGAAAGCAACGACGTCGACCAGCCGAGCCGCGTAAAACGTGAAGTCGTGGAAAAATTCGTGGTAGTGCATCACGCGGTCGCCCGGCTGCGCCCGCTCGCGCACGAGCAGCGCCAGTTCTTTCGTGCCGGGCTTGTTGATGGCAGGCGCGGCAAATTGCAGCGCGAGAAGAAAGGCCGCCGTCGCGACGACCACGGCGCGAAGGCCAGGCCGCGGGCCGCGGAGGCGCGCGAGCCACGGCGCGAGCACGCCCCCGATCAGCAGAATCACCGCCAGCGCAATCGCCGGTGCGCGCAGCGCCGCCAGCTGCTCCAGATCACGGATGACGAGACCCGGTTTCAGCACGGCAGCCAACATCGCGGCCGCCAGCAGGCCGTTCATGAAAGTATACACGCGGAGCCCGCCCCGCAGCAGCGCCGCGGATTTTTCCGTCCAGACCTGCGCCAGCCACGTGCCCAGTAGCACCGCCAAAGCCGGAAAGATGGGCAGGATGTAGGGCGGGAGCTTCGATTTCGAAACCGAGAAAAAGAAAAACACAAAGGCCGACCACGTGACGAGAAACCAAGCGTCGGCGTTCTCCCTCCGGCGCGCCCAGCCGCCGCGCAACGCGGTGCGCAGCGCCGGCCAGAGAAACCCCGTCCACGGGATCAGCCCCGCCGCGACAATCCACACAAAGTAGTGGATCGGGCCCGGCCGCGAGGCCGCAGGCGTGAGGAAACGCTCGAAATGCTCGAAGACGAAGTAGCGTTGCACCCACGTCTCGTTGTGCAGCGCCGCCAGCACGTGCCACGGTGCGGCAAGCGCAAGAAACAGCAGCGCCCCCGTCGGCAGGTAAAGCGGCCGCAGCCGCCGCCATTGGTTGAAAACCAAGAGCCACAAAAACATCACCGCGCCCGTGACGAGAAATCCAATCAGGCCCTTCGCGAGCGTGGCGAGCGCCATGCTCGCATAGAGCCCGTAGAAGAAGCCGCGCCGCGTCGTGCCCGCCGGCTCACGCACCCCGAGGAGAAAGGCAAACAACGCCTGGGCCATCAGCACCGACACCGCCATGTCG
>JANOAF010000298.1:0-1885 GCA_031411015.1 Opitutaceae bacterium
CCTATATCCCCAGTTTGAACAATCAGTACGTCATCGGCCTTCAAGATTGATTTCTTGTGTTTGGCGCTCCAGGTGGGAGGCACAAAATAATCATCGCCAAATCGAATTGAGTTGTCCTTGATATGTAACGATTGAAGATAGGGGACACCGGCATCAACAAACAAATCGCGCGTAGGCCCAACGTAACCGTTTGTCAGTTTCGTCGTAATTTTTCCGAGCGTCATCATTTCCCAGTGCGCGGGAATTCGGGGCAGCCAGTCAATCCCGGAATTTTTGGCAGCAAAGTCGGAATTTAGGCCTTGAGTAACCGCATTGGCGATGACCGCTGATCGCTTTTCGGTCAGTAGGGCGATCATTCGCCGCCTCTTTTCGATCAAGGCATCTACGCGCTTGGTTTCGTGATCGAGAAAGGTGACGATGGTGCATTGTTCATCGGTCGGTGGAATTGCAACCCGAAAATCCTTGATGAATTCCTCCGGAACACGTTTCTGTCCACCCGCGCCGTACATCGATGCTTCGCCAAGCTTCCGGAAGGGGAAGGAGGTGGTGAGGTAGTAAAGGAATTTGCGATCAAGCTCGCCGGGGGCGGCGCGCAATACATGCAGCTCGGTGGTGCCGAATGCGATGCCGTTCGTGAGGCCGGAGGCCAACGCACCTTTGCCGTTCTCGAAACAGGGTGTGATTTTGGCGACTACAACGTCGCCGTCGGCGAAATAGGTGTAGCCCGAGCCGATGTCGGCCAGTGGCTTGGTATCCGTGAGGCGCAGTTCCCCGTGCTCGCCTACTGCATCCATCGGGATGAAAGACACGTTGGATTCGGGCGTCAGTGTTGCGGAAGGGCGTTGTGCTCTGGTGTCGAGCGCGAACCGCAATCGCTTCGTGCGCCAATGTTCCGGCGCCTCGGGGGACCAGTCCAACCCGGTATGTCGGTAGCGCGGGTAACGGACTGTCGTCACTTTGCGATTCCTGCCGCACGGTAGGTTTGCTGCGGGTCGTTGGGTTCATCGGGCCGGCTCATCGCGATGCGCCCGTCCTTGAGCAGCGGGCGAAGATAGTTCTGCCGCACATATTCGGTATTGCGTCCTAGCAGCGCGCCCAGTTCCTCGGCCCGCCAGTGGCGGACCTGGCAGAGTTCAAAAACGAGCTCGCGAACCTCTGCCGGTGGGTGGCGCTGCCCGAGTTCGCCGATTCGGACGGCCAATGGGCCTGGCACTTCTGCCAGAAGGCGGTCACGCGCAGCTCGGCTGGCTGTACCGTTGACCCGTTGGGATTCAGCGTCAGGGTTGCCAGACGACGGCGTGGGGTTACTAGATAAGCCGTCGGGGTTACTAGATAGCGGGGTCGGGTTACTAGATAAGGCGTCGAGGTTGCTAGACAAGACAGGCACAGGCGCTGGCATCAGCGTGGCGGTTGGAACATAGTAAGTCGCCGAACTGCGGCCCTGCTGGGTCAAAAGGCCCGCATCGCGCAGGCGGCGGAGCGCCTGGCTGGCGGCCAGGGTGTCGACGCCGTTGAGAGCGCGGTAGCTGGCGTTGTCGATCGCGCCGGCCTCGCGCACGTAGATCAGGGCTTTGGCGTCGTCGGCCGATAGGGCGAGCGCCTTGAACCGTGCCAGCCAGGCGACGTCGTCGGGCCCTAAAAAATGGTGGAACAGGTAGCTTGCGGCGAAGCTGTCGCGGCCGCGGTCGGATTCGAACAGCGGCGGGCTGAGGCCGGCCGCGTGCAGCAACTGGCGCATGACCCGCACACCGCTGCCCTTGGTTTCGGCAAACCGGGTTTCGTGAAGCACGGCGGCGATGACCGGGTTGCGCGGCTCGGATCCGGGCTCGCCCAAGTGCTCGGGCGACTTGAGGGAGAAGCCCGGATTGCGGATTTCCAGCCGGTT
>JANOAF010000299.1:0-2838 GCA_031411015.1 Opitutaceae bacterium
AGCCTTCGTCGTCACCGGCTCCTACATTCCCACGACGGAAACCGCGGTGCAGGCGGGAGCGTCGCCGATGATCCGGATCGATCGGAAGGCGATTGAGGAATCAGGCGCGAACAGCACGGCCGAGCTGCTTCAAAAAGTAACCGTGGCCAACGCCGGCTCCGTGCCCGTCTCCAACAACGCCCTCGGGTTCACGCCCGGCGCGAGCGCTATCTCGCTGCGCGGTCTCGGACCCGAAGCCACGCTCGTGCTCATCAATGGCCGTCGCGTCGCGCCTTATCCCGTCGGCGTCGGCGGCACCACGGCCTTCGTCGATCTCAACACCATTCCGCTCTCGACCGTCGACAGCATCGAGGTGCTCAAGGATGGCGCGTCCGCGCTCTACGGCGCCGATGCCGTCGCCGGCGTGATCAACCTCAAGTTGCGCCGCGGCATGGCGGGCAGCGAGGTGCTCCTCACCTACGGCAACACGACAAACAAAGATTCCTCGGAGATCGTCGCGAGCATCGCGACGGGTGCCTCCACGCCGAAGGTGAGCCTCATCGTCGCCTTTAACTTCTACCGCAAGGGCGCGATCATGGATCGCGATCGCGACTACTCAGCCGCGCCGCCGTTTCTCAGCGCCAACTCCAGCCCGTTCAATCTCCTGCTCTCGCGCTTCGCGATCAGTGCGGCGCTGGGCCAGCAGGTCACCGCGCCGATCCGGGGCGTGCCGAATTTTGCGCTGAGCATTTTTGGCCAGTCGGGCGCCGACGCCGCTAACAACGGCCAGCGGCCCGCTTCGCAATACACCTACTCGAGCGGGCGCACGTCCACCTTCAACCCGAACGAGTATGTGACCTCCTATCCCGATGTCCGGCGCGTGGGCGCAATGGCCTTTGGCGAGCGCAAGATCTTCGGCACCGACAACGTGAAGGCCTACGGCGATTTTTCGTTCCAGCTGGTCGATACCGAATACCAACTCGCGCCGACCGCCACGGGTGATTTCAGCACGCCCGGTCAGGTGGATATCGTGATCCCCGCGCGCACGGCCGCGCCTTTGCTCACGGTGAGCATTCCCATTCTTGGTCAGGCGCAGACGGTGGCCGCCGGCACGCCCATCAATCCCAACATTATTTTCGCCGGTCCCGGCACGCGCTTCGTCAACAACACCGTGCAACGCCTCGCCCCCGCCGGCGCGTTCAATCCCTTCAATCCCTTCAACCAGGACATCTCCGACGATTCCCGCGGCCGGCTCGTGGAATTCGGCAACCGCATCGTGCGCTCCGCCACGGAAGCCTTTCTGGCCACCGGTGGGATCAAGGGCGAAAACGTCGCGGGCAAATGGAATTTCGACGCGTCGTTCAGCTTCAGCTCCGTGCGCGAGCACTCCCGGAGTCGCTTTGATTCCGCGACCCGCTTCAACGAAATCGTGAACGGTGCCTCACCGATTTTCGATCCGCGCAGCCCCCGCTACATCGGCACGACCACGCCCTACAATCCGTTCGGCTATTTTCGGACTCCCATCGCGGCGAATCAGGTGTTTGCGGACTACGTGCACGTCGATATCCGCGACGAAAATGAATCCACGCTCGGCCAGCTCAACGCCGTGGGCTCGACGCGCGAACTCTTCGCGCTGCCCGCCGGCCCGGTTGGGATCGCGTTCGGTGGCGATTTTCGGCGCGAGCAGTTGAAGCAGAATCCCAGCGCCTATGGAGTCGCCGGCGATATCATTGGCAGCGCACCGAGCGCGTCCACTCGCGCGCAGCGCAAGGTCGGCGGAATCTTCTTCGAGACGCGCGTGCCGATTTTCGCGCAACTGGAGGCGAGCGGGTCGGTGCGCCACGAGAAATTTTTCACCAGCGATCGCGATGTGACGGTCCCGAAGGGCACGCTCCGCTGGCAGCCCATCGCGCGCGAACTCACCCTGCGCTCGAGCTACTCAAAGGGCTTTCGCGAGCCGTCGCTTTACGAACTCTACTCCTCGCCCATCTCCGTGCTCTCCTCGATTCTCGACCCGCGCGATTTCTTCGTCGAGCCCGAGCAATCAATCACGCTCCGCGGCAACCGGCGGCTGGAGGCGGAGAAGACGGACTATTTCAACGTCGGCTTCGTGTGGTCGCCGGCGAAGCACGGCTTGAAAGGTCTCACCCTTGGCGCGGATTTCTGGGCCATCACGCGCGACGGCACCGTGCGCGCCAATCCGCAGAACACGGTCTTCCGCGCCTTCGGTCTCACGGGTGCACCGCTCGCCGGCGAAAGCGTGACCTTCACTTCATCCGGCGCGATCGGCGTCGTGAACTCGCTCTTCTACAATGTGGGCCGGACAAAGGTGGAGGGTTGGGATTTCAGCGGCAGTTATCAGCTGCCCACCGTCTCGCTCGGCCGCTTCGAACTGAGCACGGTGTGGACCCTCATGACGCGCTTCGATCAAGCGGCCGTGCTCGGGGTGCCGTTACGCAATGTGCTGGGGAGCGATTCCACCGGCGTTGGCGCCGACGGTTACCTCAAGTTGCGCGGCCGCGTGAATCTCAACTGGTCCTACCGCGGTCTGACTGCCTACCTCGGCGTCAACTACATCGACGGCTTCGACGACACCGACGCCAACTTCAATCCCTACCACGTGCGCGACCGCTACATCACCGACGCGCAGGTCACCTATGTGTTTCGCGGCACGGCGAAACCCGCGCTCCGCGACACCAAGGTCAGCCTCGGCGTGCGCAACCTCTTCGACTGGGATCCCCCGCAGGCCTACGGCGGCGGCGGCAACACCACCGGCTATCCCGGCGGGCTCTATACCTCCGAAGGCCGCTTCTGGTATCTATCGGTGACGCGGAAATTCTGAAAAGTAGGGCGGGTCTG
>JANOAF010000300.1:0-14630 GCA_031411015.1 Opitutaceae bacterium
TGGTCGCGAACACCACGTTCTGATCCGGTGTGCGTCCCTCGGGCACACTCGCATGCGGCAGGTTCGGGATCGAGAGCATCGCCTGCTTGAACTTCTCCGCCGTCTCATTCAGCGCGGTCTCGCGCTCCTTCGCCTGCGCCGACACCGCTTTCATCTCCGCCACCTTGGCGATGAATTCCGGCGAGCCTTTGGGCAGCGCCGCCATCGCGGTGTTCGCCGCCCTCTGTTTCCCACGCAGCGCCTCGACCTCCTGCAATTGCGCACGCCACGTCGCATCGATGGCGAGCACGGCGTCGAGGTCGACTTCGAGATGTTTCTTGGCAATCGCCGCCCGGACCAGGTCGGGCGTTTCGCGGATGAGCTTCGGATCGAGCATGGAAAATAAAGCAGAGCCGGACACCGGGCCGGAATCAAACCCTCACTTGAACCGCGCCCGGGCCCGTTGGAGCCGCGCATAGACGTCTTTTGCGGAAAGCAGCTTCAAGTCGCCCACGGGGGCCTGCACCACGACGTTGCCGGGCGCGTTGAGCGGATAAGGCCCAAATAACTGCGGATCGGTCGGCCCAAAGATGCCGAGCACATGCACGCCGAGCGCCGCCGCGAGGTGCATCGGCCCACTGTCATTCGCGATCACCCAGTCGGCGCGTTTCACCAACGCGGGCAGCGAGACGAGGCTGGTGTTACCGGTCACGTTGGCAAACTGCGCCGCCGGGAACGCCCCGCGGTCATGCACGTAGCCGCTGCCCGCCCACACCACTTTGCGGTTCTTGTCTTCCCGCAGCAGCAGCTCGGTAAGCTGCTTAAATCCTCCCCAAGTTTTCTCCGCGCGCCGGCTGTCCACAAACATCACGATGGGCTTCCCCCCGCCGCGTGAATCGGCGAAGCGCAGGTTGAGACTGTCGACCTCACGAAATTTCAACGCGCCATGCAGCTCCGGCTTCGCGCCAAACACAGGACAAAATTGCAGGAGAATATCCAAGGCATGACTGCGTTTCCCCGCGGGCGGAAGCTGGACTTTTTTATCGTAGAAGACGCCGGACCATTCGCGGGCGTCGGCGCGGCCGACCTTTTTTCCGGCCAGCACCCGCGACGTCATGAGCCCCGTGCGCAGCAGGCCCTGCATGTCGAAGACGTAATCGAAATTCGTTTTCCGGATTTCCTTGGTCAGCCGGATAAAACCCTTCGCGCCCGCGTTGCGTTCAAAGACATAGACATGATCCACCGCCTCGCACGCGCGCACGATGGGCGCGAAAATCTCCCGCACCACCCATGAGATGCGCAGATGCGCCACCTGCGCCTTAAGCGAGGTCGCAACCTGCAGCGCGTGCACGATGTCGCCGAGCGACGAGGGTTTGATGATGAGAAGTTCGGTCATGGGGCCGCGCGCAGTCCGTCCTGCTTCCTCCCGCGGAGACGATACTTTTCAGGGCCTTTGACCCCGGAAATCAAATTCCAAATCGCGCGATTCATCGTTCATCGTCCTGACACGCGGGGCGAAGATGGGTTGCCTCGCTCCGATCGCCCCGCAATCACAGACGCCGCTTGCTGCTTTTCCTGCTCAAAGTCCTCGGTTGGCTCACGGCGCGCACGCCCGAGTCCGTGCTGCATTTTTTCGCCGCGATCGCCGGTGATTTTATATTTTTTTGCCTCCGCCGGCGGCGGCGGCTCGTGCTCTCCAATCTCCATCATGCCTTCCCGGAAAGGCCGGAACGCTGGCAACGCGCCATCGGCCGTGCCAGCTGCCAGCGCTTAATCGAAACGGGGCTCTTGTCGCTGGCGACGCCGTTCCTGAACGCGCCACGGCTGCGCACGATCGTTTCGCCCACGCCGGAGCTACTCGCCCTTTACGCCCGCCAGCAGCGCGACCCAGCCGCCACTCTGATTTGCTCGCCGCACATTGCCTATTGGGAGGCGCAGACGGCGAAGCCGCTCATCGTGCCCGGTGCATTCCCTGAATTCGGCATCATCTTCCGTCCGCTCGATAACGCCGCGGCCAACCGCTTCGTCCAAACCTCGCGCGAACGTTTCGGCATGAAGCTGCTCTCTCGTAAGGAGGGTTTCGCGGAGGCCCTAAAAATTCTTCGCCGCCGCGGCTTCGTCGGCGTGCTTTTCGATCAAAACGCGGGCCTGCAGGGCGCGCTCACCACGCTTTTTGGCCGCGTGTGCTCGACGACGGAACTGCCCGGATTGATGGCGGAGAAATTTCACGCACGAGTCTTCGGGATCTTCCCGCGCCGCCTGGGTTTCTGGCGCGTCGCGATCGGCGCGGAGGAAATTCCGCACGACGGCTCCGGCGACACCGTCACCCTTGGCCTCAACCGCTGGCTCGAAAATCTGCTGAGCCGTGACGACAACCTCTGCGCCTCCTGGCTCTGGGCGCACGACCGCTGGCGCAATCAGGACATTCCGCAAAAGCGCTTCCGCCTCGAAGCCAAACGCCATCTCCTCTCCGCCGATCTCGCGGCGCGCGGACTCGCCACCCTGCCCCACCGCACACGGATCTGGGTTCGACTGCCAAACTGGTTGGGCGATGTCGTGATCGCCCTGCCGTTGCTCCGCGCGCTCCGCGTCTCGCGCCCCGATGCCGAAATCGTGCTCGTCGCGAAAAAGCAGTTCCTCCCTCTGCTCAAATCGTGGGTGGTCGCGGACAAGCTGCACGCGCTCCCCCCGCACGGCCCCGGTTATTTTTTCCATTTCTGGAAACTGCGCCGCGAATTTCCCGACGTGTGGTTGCTTTTCACCAACTCCTTCCGCGGTGATCTTGAGGCGCGCCTCACGGGCTGCCCCCAGCGCTTCGGCCTCTTACGCCCGGGCAAATCACGCCCGCTGCTCTCCCATGCTTTTCGCGCGGCCGCCGATTTCGATGAGCGCACCCACCATCAGCTTGAACTCTGGGAAAATCTCCTGCGTCACTTCGGCCTCGCCACCGGTTTGGATCGCTCACCTTTCTCAGCTCTCAACGCTCAGGTCTCAGCCAACCAGCGCATCGCTCTAATCTGCGGCTCCGAAAACACCCCCGCCAAACGCTGGCCCGTTGCCCACTGGCGCACACTCATCGCCGCGTTCCCGCACCAGCGCTTCGTGCTGCTCGGCACCGCCAACGACCTCGCGATCACTTCCGCCATCGCCGCGGACTTCGATCCGGCTCGGGTCGAGAATCTCGCGGGTAAAACCGACTTGTCCGCCTTCGTTGCGCAGCTTCAGTCGGTGCGCGTTCTCGTCACCAACGACACGGGCGGCATGCACCTCGCGAACGCCCTCGGCGTGCCGCTCATCGCCCTGTTCGGCCCCACCAATCCGATTCGCACCGGCCCGGTTTTCTCCTCTCTCGTCAAAATCCTCCAGCCGCCTGGCTGTCCACCGACCGGCGGCGGCGCGCTCGCCGATCTCTCGCCGGAAATTGTCGCCGCAGCCTTGCGTGCTTCACTCCAGACCCCACTGTCCTGACCCGCTCCCCTCGTGCCGCTCCTGACTGTCACCGACCTCCGCACTTATTTTCACACGCGCAGCGGCGTCTATCGCGCGGTCGATGGCGTCAGCTTTAGCGTCGAGCGCGGCGAGACGCTCGGCATCGTCGGGGAATCCGGCTCCGGGAAGTCCGTCACCTGCTACTCGATCATGGGCCTCATCCCCCAGCCGCCCGGCCGCATCGAAAGCGGCACCGCGATGTTCGATGGCGTGGACCTGCTCCACAGCACGCCCGCGCAGTCCCGCGCCATCCGCGGCAAACGTGTCGCAATGATTTTTCAAGACCCGATGACGTCGCTGAATCCCTACCTGCGGGTCTCGGAGCAACTCATCGAGCCGCTGCTCATTCACGAGAAAATCTCGAAAGCCGCCGCGCTGCGCCGCGGCCTTGAAATGCTCGAGGCCGTCGGCATCAACGACGCCGCGCGCCGCATCAACCTCTACCCGCACGAGTTTTCCGGCGGCATGCGCCAGCGCGTAATGATCGCGATGGCGCTGATCACGAAACCCGAGCTGCTCATCGCCGACGAACCGACCACGGCGCTCGACGTGACCGTCCAGGCCCAAATTCTCGAGCTGATCAAAAAAATGCAGCGCGAGCTCGGCATGGCCGTGATTTTCATCACGCACGATCTCGGCGTCGTGTCCGGCCTCTGTGATCGCGTGCAGGTGATGTATGCGGGGCGCATCGTCGAAACGTCCGACACGCGCACGCTGTTTTATTCGCCGCAGCATCCTTACACGCGCGCCCTCCAGCGCTCAATCCCAGCGCTGCAAAACAAGGGCGCGGAACTCTACACCATCCGCGGTCTCCCGCCGGATCTCTCGAAGCCACTTCCCGGCTGCGCCTTCGCCCCGCGCTGCGAATTCGCCACCGAGGCCTGCACCCGCACACCGGCCGTCTTGAAAGAATCCCTGCCCGGTCACGCGCATGCCTGCCTGCGGGCCCACGCCGGCGAACTTTGACCACTCATGTTCACCAATCTCCGGCCATGTTTTGGCATTCAATGCTCCGCATTTCTCCTGTTTCAGAATTCCCAGCATTCCCATTTATCAGTGTGCATTAGTGGTTAAAAATCCGATGCCCGATCCCATCCTCGAACTCCGCGACGTCAAAACGCACTTCCCGCTGACGCGGGGCTTCATCTTCAAGCGTCATGTGGGCACGGTGAAGGCCGTCGATGGCGTGACCCTCTCGCTCCAGCGCGGCGAGGTGCTCGGGCTCGTCGGTGAATCCGGCTGCGGCAAATCCACGCTCGCCCGCACCATCATGCAGCTCGTGCCCACGACCGGCGGCACCGTGATTCTTGAGGGGAAAAATCTTACTTCCAGCAGCTCCAAGGGCGTCCTCGGCATCCGCCGTGATCTCCAGATGGTCTTCCAAGATCCCTATGCCTCGCTGAATCCTCGGCTGACGATTTTTGATTCCCTCGCGGAGCCGCTGCTCGTCCATCAGGTCTGCCCGGCCGCCGACGTTCCGGCGCGAGTCTCCGAGTTGATGAATATCGTGGGCCTCGCCCCGCGGTTCATGCAGAAATACCCGCACGAATTTTCCGGCGGACAGCGCCAGCGCATCGCCATTGCTCGCGCTCTCGCCCTCCAACCGAAGGTCATCATCGCCGACGAACCCGTTTCGGCCCTCGATGTTTCCATTCAGGCGCAGATTCTCAATCTTCTCGCGCAGCTGGTGCGAAAGATGAACCTCAGCCTCGTTTTCATCGCCCACGATTTGTCGGTGGTGAAACACATCTCCGATCGCATCGCCGTGATGTATCTCGGGAAAATCGTCGAGCTCGGCCCCGCCCTCGACGTCATCGATCGCCCGCAGCACCCCTACACGCGCGCACTCGTCAGTGCAATTCCGACACCCAATCCCGATGCCGAACGCACGCGCCAGCGCATCGTCCTGCCCGGCGATCCGCCCTCTCCGATTAACCCGCCCGCCGGCTGCTCGTTTCACCCGCGTTGCGCCCACGCTTTGGCGAAGTGCAAAGCGGCCGTGCCCCCGCTCACCGCCTTCGATGCCACGCGCGAGGTGGCCTGCGTGCGGCTCGGGGAAATTTGAGCGCCACGTGCGCCGTCTTCGCGTTTCACACGTCATAGCCTTCACCCCCATGCCCCTCTCCCGTCGCGACTGGATCAGATTTACCGGCGCCGCCTCGGTGGCCGCCTCGCTTCCACACTCCGACTCGTCCGCCTCCGCCCCCCTCGCTGCCACGGCGGCTCCCGCCGCTGGCTCGGCGCCGCTCATCCGCGACGCCGAGCAACCGATGTTCAATCTGCCCGGCCAGTTCTCAGCGCCGGTAAAAATCGAGTCGGTCGAGATGTTGAAGAACGGCTCCAATTTTTTTGTGCGCACGCGCTCGACCGACGGTGCGGTCGGCATCACCGGCACGAAGCAGGTCGAGGATTTCCTCCCGATTTTCCAGCACCTCGTCGCGCCGCAGTTCATCGGCAAGGATGCCCGGCAGCTCGAGACGCTGATCGACGATGTCTATCGCGCGAACTACAAGCTCGCCGGCCTCGCGTTCTGGTGCCCCGTCGCCTACGTCGAGCAAAGCCTCCTCGATCTGCTCGGGAAAGTGGCCGCCAAGCCGGTGGGCGCGCTCCTCGGCGGCATCGTGAAAACGGACATCCCGGTTTATCTCTCCGGCTCGGATCGGATTCTTTCCGCGGAGGAAGAAGTTGAAGTCTACGTCCGCGGCGTGGCCGAGACGGGCGCGAAGTCCGTGAAGTTCAAGATCGGCGGACGCATGAGTCGCAACCTCGACGCCTATCCCGGCCGCACCGAAAAGCTCCTCAAGCTCGCCCGCGAAAAACTCGGCGACAAAATCTTCCTCCGCGCCGACGCCAACGGCTCCTACGATGTGCCCAACGCCATCCGCATCGGCCGTCTTCTTGAGGAACTGAACTTCGACTTCTTCGAGGAGCCGTGTCCCTACGAGGAACTGAGCGAGACGCAGGCCGTCGCCAAGGCGCTCCGCATCCCGATCGCGTTTGGCGAGCAGAATTACAGCCTGTGGCAGTTTCGCTGGATGCTCGAAAACGGCGTGATGAAAATCGCGCAGCCCGACATCAACTACAACGGCGGCCTCATCCGGGCGAAACGCGTCGCCCGCATGGCGGAAAAGCTCGGCGGCACGATCGTGCCGCACAACACGCAGACGGGCGCGACCTCGGTGAACATCGTGCAGTTCTCCTCGTGCACGAAGAACACCGGGCCGTTCATGGAATATCCGTGGCGCGCCCCGCAAAAGGCCCCGACGTGGTTCAAGCCCGATTTCAAAATCACCGACGGCAAACTTCGCACCCCCACCACCCCCGGCATGGGCCTCCAAATCGATCCTGATTATTTGAAGGAAGCCACGGTCATCGCCAAAATCGACAAACCCGCCAAAGGCGGCGGCTCCGGTTCCGGCGGGTGATCCGTAGCCGCGTCAGGCGCGCGGGAGGCCGATCTGGCGCAGGGCCTCGTAAGCGGCTACGCCCGCAGCGGTGCTTAGATTGAGCGAACGCAACTCCGCGTTCGCGTGCGGGATCGTCACGCGCTGCGCTTCGCCGATTTCATCGTGCAGCCACGCGGGGGCGCCGGCGCTTTCGTTGCCGAAGACGAGGCCATCGCCATCGGCAAACGTCACGTTCCAGAAGCCACGCTCGGTTTTCGTGGTGAAGAGCCACAGTCGCTGCGGGGCGTGCGGACTCGCGCGAAACGCCCGCCAATCCGCATGCTCGTGCACGTCGAGTTTCCGCCAGTAGTCCATGCCGGCGCGCCGCAGGTTGCGGTCGTTGATCACGAAGCCGAGCGGATGAATGAGGTGCAGGTGCGAGCGGGTAAGCGCGCACATGCGGCCGATGTTTCCGGTGTTCGGTGCGATTTCGGGCTGGAAGAGCACGATGTGCAGCATGGCGCAAATGCTCGCGCGCGGCGGCGGCGAATCAAGCGTCGGCTCGCGGATTGCCTTTCCCCCGCGCCGTGCCCAGCTTCACTCGGGTAAACCGAGTGCAATCCCCGACCGCCAAGCCCATCGTCCTCGTCGACGACGAAAAGTCCTACAACGATCTTCTGCGCAGCATGCTCGCGGAGCATCTGGATTGCCCAGTCTATGGTTTCGCGCGCCCCCGGGAAGCACTGGAAACAATCGCCCGCCTCGATCCGGGCGTGATTGTGACCGACTATTTCATGCCCGAGATGAACGGCTTCGACTTTATCCGCTCCGCGGCACCCCTGGCACCCCACGCCAGCTTCGTGATGATCAGCGGCAACAATCTTTCCACCGAGGTCGAGACGATGGCCCGCCTGCCCAACTTCAAGGCCCTGCTGCCGAAACCATTTGGCTGGGCCCAACTCGCCGACGAGATCCTCAAGGCGTGGCCCGCCGGCCTCACCCCTCCGGCGCGCCGCGCGCGGCCGTGACCAGCCTGGCGTCGGCCGCGGGCTAGCGACTGCGTTGGCTGCGCTCCTCGAATTTTCCCAGTTCGCCCAGCAGTCGTTCGACCTCCTGCGCCACGCTGCGCTCGGGCCGTGTGCCCATGAGTTCAGTCAAGCTGCGCTTGGCCTCGGCCACGTGGCCGCGGTTGGCGAGTTCGACGGCCGCGCCAATTTTTTTAGCGTCGAGGGCCCGCTGGCGCACGCTCGCGAATGACTGTTGTTGCACCGCATCGAGTGGCCGGGCGAGCACCCGATCAGCGACGGCGACGACGTCGTCGAAGCGATTTTCCGCTGTGAGGCGATTGATCGCTTCGACCTCGGCGCGGATCGTTTCGCTCGCGAGGATACTGCGGGCGTAAACCATTCCCGGTTCCGTGGAATCCGGCTGGCGGGCACACAGGCGCTCCAGCCGCGCCCGCCCTTCCGCGCCGCGCCCGCCGCGCCACTCGCCCACCGCGATACCCGCCTCGATCATGGCGTTGCCCGGTGCTTGCAGGCTGCCGCGCACAAGCAGATCCACATCCGCCGCGAGCGGTGTCGCCATGCCGTGCATCACACCGGCGAGGCCCTCGTAGGAGGCTACATTGCGCGGGGCCAAGGAGATCGCCCGGCGAAAATCCGCCGCCGCCCGGTCCATCGTCTCCGGATCGATGGCCGCGCCCGGGATTCGCGGTCCCATGAGCTCGGGCAGCCGGGAGACCGCGAGGTTGTGATAAACCAACGCGCTCGTGGAGCCCGCGGCCGCCGCTTTGGTCAGCACCGTTTGCGCGGTCGAAAAATCCTTCCGACCCACCGCGATGTGACCGAGCAGCTCCCACGCGCGCGAGTCGGTCGGCGCCAGTGCCGCCGCGCGACCAAGGTGCGGCTCCGCCTCCTCCGCCGTGCGGGTGCCAAGGAGCAACGAGCCCCGCGCCAGTTCCAAATCCGTATGTGCCGCTCGCCCGGTGCGCATGCCGCGGGCGATATCGCCGGTCGCACGCGCGTAGACATGCTTGCGATAACTGCCGCCGGCAATGTAACGCCGCAGCGCTTGCTCCATCGCGGCGTAGTCGACGCCAAAGGCGGTGAGAAACGCATCGTCCGGCGATTTCACGACCGACAACAGTTCCAAGTAGCGCTGCACCGACGCGCGTCCGGGGGACTTCTCGCCGTAAAAAAGAAAATGCGCGAAGGCCCACGCCTGCGCATAGAAGATGCCGGTGCGCTCGCCCTCGTTGTAGAGCAGTGACTCGCGCCCAATCCCGAGCAGACTCGCAAGCGGCAGGAGTTTCTCACCCCGCAGGAGCGTTACGTGTTCCTCGACGGCATCGCCGAACGTATAGCGGGTCGCATCGGCCAGCGCGAAGGTCGCGAAGACTTCTGCGAGACCCTCATCAAGCCACAGTGGAAGCGCGCCTTCCCGTGCGCTCAAGTGCCAGTGCACCGCCTCGTGGAAAATCACCCGCCGCGAGTCCCGGGCGTTGCGCGCCAAACTCACCATGATGGTGTTCACATCGTTGGCGCGGACAAAAAAACCACCGATCTTTGCCGGACGACCATTCTCCAGCGGGACAAAAGGCTCCATCGCACGGTCGTCCTTGAACAGCACTACCGTCACCGGTCGCAGTCGCCCCGGCTCCACGGGAAACATTTCCTGCAACCCGCGCCGAAATTGCTCGAGCTCGGTCGCCCATTTCCGCGCCGCCGTCTCTCCCGCCACCGTGAGAATCGTGAAATGATCCGCCGTCACCTTCACCCAGCTTTCCTCGGCCGCGCGGAGCGTGGCACCAGCACACAGGTAGAAACAGAGGGTGAAAAAAAACAGCCGCAGGGAACGTTGTGGGCGGGTTGCCCCCACCCCGCGGGCTTTTGGTTCCGAAAATCCCAACCTGCGGGGTGAGGGCACGCCGCCTACATCAGGCCGCGCCCGCGCGACGCCACTCGCGTTCACCACGCGGTCACTTTTTCCCGAAGAGCGCATCGCCCGCTTCCTTCGCCGCGAACATAAACGCCGCCTCATGCCCGATGCCGGGCGTCTCCACCTTGCGCCAGTTAAAAACCCAGCCGCGCTCCTGCGCGAGTTTCTGGGCAAACTCAAAGCCCGCTCGGCCGCGCGCCAGACGATTCGGCCCCTGCACCATGCCCGCCGGACTCGCGTCGAAACTATGCTCCGGCGTGATGTCGCCCGTGCCGAGATAGAGCGTGAGCGGGGCAGCGAGATAACGGCGCATCACGTCGTCGCCGCTCAGTTCCGCCGGCAAGCCCCCGAAACCATAACCGAATTTTTGATCCCGCGTCGGGAACAGCAGCGATCCGGGATTCGCCGCCACGATGCGCGTCGCCTCGGCCGGCAGGAAGGCCGCGAGCCGCCCCAAAAACTGCCCGCCCGCCGAGTGTCCGATCAAGTAATACGGCAGACCCGGCTTCCCTTCCAACGCGCGCACGTGCGCCACGATTTTCGGGATGAATGCATACGTCCACGCTTCGGGCGGCTGCGCCACGCCATCCGCGCCCACCAATCCGCCGCGCTGATAGCGCAGGCTCGGGAAGCGCTGGTTGTCGAATAGCGGCGCCACCACGATCGCGCCGAAACGCTCGGCCAGCGTGATCGCGAAATTGCGGTAGTCTTCCGCATTCCGCGCAACGCCGTGACACACCACGAGCAGCGGTCCATCCCGATAGGTCGGCGGTTTGTAGGAGAAAACCGTGATCGGCTCAGTCGCCGACGGATATTCGAAACGGCCGGCTCCACTCGACAATGGTTCCGCGCGAAGGAAGTCGGCCGCAATCAACAACGCCAACAGCGCGAGCCGTCTCATGGGCGCTTTTCCGTGCTGCTAACCTGAGTTGACGGAGCCTCGGGCGGGCTCGGCTTTTGGTCGACGGGCTTCGCCGCCTTATCGTCGGGGATTTTTTTCCCGCCGCGTGCGGCGATGAACATCGTCACCAAAAAAAGGGCCACTAAGACGAGCCAGATAATCGCGATTGTATTGCTGTTCATGAGATGGAGTCGAAGCCCAGCGCCTTCGCGACGGCGGGATAGGTGATTTTTCCGCCTTCGGTGTTCACGCCGCGCTGCAAACCACGGTGCTCCAGCAACGCGCGTTCGATGCCCTTGCGCACGAGCATGGCGACGTAGGGTTCGGTGGCCTGCGTGAGCCCGAGCGTGGACGTGCGCCCAACGAGCGCAGGCATGTTCGGCACGGCGTAGTGAATGACCCCGTGCTCGCGGTAAACCGGCTTCTCGTGCGACGTCGGCCGGATGCTCTCGATGCACCCGCCCTGATCGATCGCGATATCGACGATCACGCTGCCCGGGCGCATGTGGGCGACGGTTTTTTTCGTGACCACGATCGGCGCTTTCGCCGCGGGAATGAGCACCGCACCGATCAGCAGATCCGCGTCGGCGACCTCGTGCTCGATGTTCGCGGGATTCGACATCAGCGTGACGACGCGCCCGCGATATTCGTGGTCGAGCTGCTCCAGTTTGTTCGTATCGAGATCAAGCACCGTGACGCGCGCGCCCATGCCCGCCGCCATCTGCACCGCATGCGCGCCGGAGTTGCCTGCTCCGACCACGACCACGTGACCGGGCATCGTGCCGGGAATGCCGCCGAGCAACACCCCCGAACCGCCATGCTGCGACTGGAGAAAATACGCGCCGATCTGAATCGAGAGACGCCCCGCGATCTGCGACATCGGCTTGAGCAGCGGGAAGCTACCATCGGCACCCTCAACCGTTTCGTAGGCGATACCCAGAATGCGTTTTTTCAGCAGCACCTTCGCGAGCTCCGCCCCGGCCGCCAGGTGCAGGTAGGTGAAGATCGCCTGCCCCGTCTGCATCAAGTCGTATTCCGCGGGCAACGGCTCCTTCACCTTCAGAATCAAATCTGCCGCGCGCCAGATCTTCGCCGGGTCGCTCACGATCGTCGCACCCGCCGTGCGGTATTCCGCATCCGTGAACCCGGCGACAATGCCCGCCGCTTTCTGCACCAGCACGCGCGCGCCGAGCGAAACGCAACGTCGACACAAACTCGGCGTCATCGAGACACGGGTTTCGCCAATCTTGATTTCCTTGGGCACACCGATGGTCATGGGGACGAGAAAACCACGAAATGTTCGAAAGACACGAAAAGAATTCCCCTATGCCTAAGCTCCTTCACCTCCAAGTCGCCTGCGCCGAGAATCACGTCATCGGCCAAGGCGGGAAACTACCGTGGCGCATCCCGGAAGACCTGAAGTTTTTTCACGATCAAACCGCCGGCCAAATCTGCGTCCTCGGCCGCGTGTGCTACGAGACGTGGCCGCGCGTCGCACTTGATGGCCGCCGACCCATCGTGATTACGCGCAACCACACGCTCGCGCGGCCCGGGATCGAAGTGGCAGGCACACTCAGCGACGCCCTGGCGATTGCCGAGACGCTGCCGGGCGATATCCATATTTGCGGCGGCCAGCGCATCTACGAAGAGACACTCGCTCTCGACCGCCCCATGCGCCTGCATTTGACGCTCATCCATGCCGACGTCGCCGGCGACACGTTCTTCCCCGAGTGGCGCCACCTCCCGTGGCGCGAGCTTTCCCGCCGAGAAAGCGCCGACGCGAATTTCCGCTACACATTTTTCGCGCTGGAAAAATAGCCGGCTACTTCGTCGCCGCGTGCGCGCCAGCGACCGCGATGTATTTTTCGGCCCACCGACGCAGACCGCGCTGCTCGTCGTCCGTGAGCGGGCGCACGACCTTCGCCGGGGCGCCGAGAATCATCGAGCCAGGGGGCGCGACGAAGCGCTGTGTGACGAGGGCGTTTGCCCCCACGATGCAGCGGTCGCCAATCTTTGCGCCATCGAGCACGGTCGCGCCCATGCCGATGAGGCACTCGTCCCCGATGTCGCACGCGTGGACGATCGCGGCGTGGCCGATGGTGGAATAATTTCCCACGCGCACACCGTGGTCGTCGGCGAGGTGGACGATCGTGCCATCCTGCACATTGCTACCCTCGCCGATTGTGATGGAGTTGATATCGCCGCGCAGCACGCAGCCATACCACACACTGCTGCGCGGCCCGAGCGTCACGTCGCCGATCACGGTGGCGTTGGCGGCGACGAAGGCAGCGCGCGCGATGTCGGGGGTGCGGCCGAGGTGTTGGGCGAGTCGTTCCTGAATGGTCATGGGAGTGCTATTTTTCCTTCGAATAAGGCACACCGATCGCGTGCGGTGCGATGGCGCGGCCGACAAAGCCGGCGAGCAACAGCACCGTCAGCACATACGGCAGGGCGAGGATGAACTGCACCGGAATCACGCCCACCACTGGCAGCGCGACGCCCTGCAACCGCACGGCCAGCGCATCCGTGAACGCGAACAGCAGGCATGCGCCAAGGGTCGGCCATGGCCGCCACTTGCCAAAGATGAGCGCCGCGAGCGCGAGGTAGCCCTTGCCCGCCGTCATGTCGCGCACGAAGCCCGAGCTTGCCGCCGTCGAGAGATACGAGCCCGCCACCCCGCACAACACGCCGGAAATAATCACGGCACGGTAGCGCAGCGCATTGACGGAGATACCCGCGGTCTCGACCGCGTGAGGATTTTCTCCGACGGCCCGCAGCCGCAGGCCAAACCGCGTGCGATACAGCACCCACGCACTGAGCGGCACGAGTGCCGCCGCCAAATATACAATCACGTTTTGCCCGCTCCACAGCTCCGCGTAGAGCAGACCGGGCAGCGGATGTTCGCGGGCCGTCTGTGCCCCCGGCCACACGAGACCCACGAATCGCTGCCCCGGTCCGTCGAGCTGCGGCGTGTGGCCGCCGAGATTGAACCACGCGAGCGCCAGCGTCGGCCCTAGACCCACGACCATAATCGTGACCGCCGTGCCGGCGACGACTTGGTTGCCCCGGTGCGTGATGCACGCGAAGCCGATCACCAGCGCAAGAAACACGGCCGTCGCGATTCCCGCGCCGAGCCCGAGCCACGCCGAGCCGGAAATCGCCGAGACCGCCGCCGAGGCAAACGCCGCGCCGAGCATCTTCCCCTCGAGCCCCAAATCGATCACGCCGGAGCGCTCGGAAAACATGCCGGCCAGCGCCGCCAACAACAACGGGGTCGCGACCCGAATCGTGGCGGCTAGCAGGAGGACGATGAGCGTGTAGGTTTCCATGCTACTTCGTCGCCGTCCCACGCTGGAGAATCACGAATACTTTCGTCAGAGGCGCGCGAAAGACGTTCTCCATCGCGCCGCACAGCAGAATCACGAGCCCTTGGATTACGACGACCATGTCGCGGTTGATCTTGGGTAAATCAAACGAGAGCTGCGATCCGCCCTGATAGAGCGCGCCAAACAAGATCGCCGCGACGACGATGCCGACCGGGTGATTCCGCCCCATCAGTGACACCGCGATGCCCACGAAGCCCGCGCCGCCGGCGAAATCGATCAGGATGCGATGCTGCGCACCAAGCAGTTCGTTGAGCCCGAGGCAGCCGGCCAGCGCGCCCGAGAGCAGCATTGCGCCAACGATGATTTTCGAAGGCACGATTCCGGCGTAAACCGCCGCGGTGGCGTTCTCGCCGGCTACGCGCAGCGCAAAACCCCAGCGCGTGTGCCAGATGAAAACCCAAACGAGCGCCGCCGCGATCAGCGCGAGCCCGAAGGCGAGATTGAACGGCGTCGCCGCAAACGTGACACCAAACTTCGCGAGCAACTCGTGCACCGCCGGCATGAACGCATTCGCCCCGAACTCCCGCGTCTCCGGCGACTGCTGCCCGG
>JANOAF010000301.1:0-6988 GCA_031411015.1 Opitutaceae bacterium
CGGGTGCCGGGCGAATTCGCGCGCCACCATCTGCGCGGCGAGCGCGGCGCTCTGATCCTTGAGGGCGTCACTGACCTGTCGGTTGAGTGCGTTCATGGGTGGAACGGGCGGCCGCTTGACCGGTGCGGCGACGCCGCCCGCGGGCGAGGCTTCGAAGCTTGGCTTGAGCGACATTGGCGCAGGAATCGGGGATGTCATCGTGCATTCGCGAAAGGTTTCACCGGCAGCTCCAGCGTGAAGGTCGCGCCCTTCCCAAGGCCCTCGCTCCGCACGCTCAACGAGCCATCCATTTCCTTCGCGGCCAGCGCGGCGCTGTGCAGGCCGAAGCCGTGGCCCTGTTTCTTGGTGGTGAAACCGTGGGCGAAGATATGTGCCAGATTAGCGGGCGAGATGCCCACGCCGTTGTCACTCACGGCGATGCGCACGCGGCCATCCCCATGGGTCACGCGAAGAGTCAATTGCTTGTCCGCACGGTCCGATTCCTGGCAGGCCTGTTTGGCGTTGCGCAGCAGGTTCACCAGAATCTGCAGGACTTTGTGCTTCTCGACCGTGATGAACGGCACTACCTCGAATTGCTTGATGACTTGAATGTCTCTGCTGGCCTGGCTGTCCGAATCCATGCGCAAGGTGTCTTCCACAAGGTCTGTCACCGGAAGCGTCTCCGGCTTGCCAACCCCCTTCGCGCCACTCTGCTGCGCCGTCACGACATCCTTGATGTGCTCGATGTTCTTTTGCAGGTGGGCCAGTTCCGTGAGCGCGGCCGCCTGTTCACCCACCAGGTGATCCGCGAGCTGACCGAGGTAGGCCGGCACCTGCTTGCCTCTGGGATCGCTGGTGAGGAACGCACCCAGATCCGTTTCATGCTCGCGCAGCAAAGCGACGACTTTGGACAGGTTGGACGCTTTGGATTGTCTCAGACTGTCGGCCAGGCAGGTGGAGGCGACGTTCACGCTGTTGAGCACGTTGCCCACGTTGTGCAGCACGGCGGTCGCCACTTCCGCCATACCGGCCTGGCGGGAGGTCTCCAACAATTTTGTCTCAAGTCGTTTTCGCTCGTCGATCTCGCCGGTGAGTTTCGTATTGGCGGAGCGCAGTTCGCTTTCCTTGGCCTGCAGGCGGTCGAGCATGCGGTTGAACGCGAGCGTGAGTTCGCCCATCTCGTCGCCGCTGATTACTTCGGCGCGTTGGGAGAAATCGGCGTTGTCGGTCACGCGGCGCGTGACGGTGTGCAGATTTTCGACGGGATTGAGGATCACGCCACGGAGCCGGCTCAACACAAACAGACTCAGCAACAGCGCGAGCCCGAGGGCGAGAGCGAGGGCAAGCAGCGAGGCGCGCATCGCGCCCCAGAGCATCGGGCGCAGATCGGAGACCAGATGCACCGTGCCGAGATGCGACGATTCGGTCCCGATCACGGCGGAGGTGTGCAGCCACCAGCCATCGTAGATAGCGGCAGGTCCGCCGCGGATCGTCCGGACGCTCTCAGGCGGCGGCTCGCCGTAGGCCGCGAATCCCTTTTGCGTCGGGAGATCAATGACAGCGCCCCGAATGGCAGGTTTCGCGCGCAGCGTGGCGAGCACGGCCACGGCCGAGGACGAGTCTTGAAAACTCACCGGGCCGATGGCGTTCTCGGCGACAACCTGGGTGAGGGCCAGGGTTTCGACTGCGTGGTCGGCGCGCAGTTCGAAAATGCGGAAGACGAGCAAGGCCGCCGACGCGGCCAGCGCCGCACAGGTGACGGCAAGAATCGTGATGATGCCGAGCTTGTGCCGGAGGCTCTTGCGGCCGAGCCACTGCCGCAAGCGGCGACCGATTCGGCCCGAGATCATGGCTTGGCAGAGCTGACAATCTCAGCGAGCCCCGAAAGCCGGGCGGAGAGCTTCAGGCCGGCGCGCTGGGCGCAGGCAAGGTTCACCTGGAAGCGGAGGTTTTCGCCGCGCTGCACAAAACCGATCATGCCGCCGGAAGTCGCGAACCCGGCGCTCTCACCGACGAGCAGCACCTGTTGTTTGTCCGCGAGGGCGGCGAGTTGCTGGTGAGTAAAGCCGGCGTCCGATTGCTGCCGGAACGCGTCCTGGTGCACAAAGATGATGTTTGGCAGCGCGGTGCCAGCCTCAATCTGTGCCGCGGTCAGGCGTTCGACCAGCAAGGGCCGGTCGCCGACCGTTTTTCCGGACAGGGATTTTTCAATCAGTTGGTAGACTTCTTCGGGCGCAATGATGCCCAGACGCATGCTCGAACCGGGAGTGAGGGCGGTGCCCGGCCACTCGACGAACTTGGCGAAGTTGAAGAGGAAGCCGGCTTTGACTTGATACTCGACGGCATTGGAGGCGGCGAAGGCGCGTGCGGGCGAAAGACTGCTCAGCGTGGCGAGGGCCACCGCGAACGTGCCGAAGAGGCGAAGGCGCGCGCGTGGCGACGCAGTTCGCGGAGTGGATGTTTGAAAACGCGACGGAGACATGGCGGCGGCGCTTAGTGTTTGTAGGTCGCGCGCACGAAGACGCTGCGGGATATTTCCCGCGCACCGTTGCCAATGATGAAGCCCGCGATCTCGGCGTGGCGTGGATCGAGCAGGTCGCGGCCGATGAGTTCGAGTCGGAGGTCGGCGCGGGGTTGCCACGCCACGCGCGCCTCGAGGCCGGTGTAGGCC
Organism: Opitutaceae bacterium; assembly: GCA_031411015.1. Lineage (GTDB taxonomy): Bacteria > Verrucomicrobiota > Verrucomicrobiia > Opitutales > Opitutaceae > ER46. The sequence continues at coordinate 2,651 of JANOAF010000301.1, forward strand.
GGGACACCCGAGCCCGGCAGCGCCCCCGTGCGCCGGCCGAACACGTCGAGACTCCATTGCGGGGAGACATCCCAGCCGGCGTGAAGCTTGTATTCCTCGCGCGGGGTGTTGCCGACGAGGCCCGCGATGGAGGCATCGGGGAGCATCGAGGGCATCAACTGCTGCAGACTGGTGCGAATGGTCGCCACTGAGGCGTCGAAGCGCACCCGGTTGGCGGCCTGCCAGCGGAGGGCGAACTCGCCGCCGTAAGTGTGGCCCTCGACATTGTTCGTCGCCGTGTAGCGATACGTGTAGAAGATGGGGAAGGCGGCGAAGTTCGGCGGGAGGTAATCCGGGCGCAGGCCGCGCATGTCGGTGTAGTTCGAATAGAAAACGGAAGTATCGACCGAGAAACGGCGGTTCGGTTGAAATCGATGGCCGAGTTCGTAGGCGGTGACGTGCTCGGAGCTGAAATTGGGATCGCCAAGCGCGATGATCTTACCGGGCAGCGGCAGTTCGGGCGAAGGCGGCACGCTGGCGGCGAACCACGTGATGTCGCGCTCCGAACGCGAGGGGGTGCGCGCGGCGCGCGATACCGCGGCCCACGCGGTCTGCTTCCGCGTTGGATGCCAGAGCAGGCGTGCGCTGGGCTGCATTTCCCAACCGCTGTAACTGTTGCGCTCGATCTTGGTGCCGAGCGTGAGGCTCACCCGCTCGGGGAGCAGTGTGATCTCATCCTGCGCGAAAGCACCGACAAACGTTGTCGTGGCGGCGTTCACGCGGTAATTGAACCATTGGCTGCTGCGCAGGTGGTCCGAGGTTGAGCGATAGGTCACGCCGGTGATGACCTCGTGCCGGGGGAGCGGATGCAGGGTGAGCTGCGTGTCGAGGTCGGCGGTGGTGTGGCGCTCGCCCGAGGCGAACTGCTCGGTTTCGCCGCGCGTGATCGAAGCCTGGGTGGAAAGATGACCGCTCGTGAAGACCGGCTGGTTCCACTTCACTGTAAAATCGGTGCCGCGTGTGCGCCGATTGTCGGTGTAATTTTGGGAATAGGGCGGAAGGAGCGTGGGTTGGTTGACGGTGCCATCGACTCGCAGTTCACGGTGCTCCGCGATCACAGTGAGGCCGCCGCCGCCCGGCCGATCCCAGTCGAAGCGCGTGCCGGCAAGGCGATAGCCCCAACCCTCCGCGCCCGTGCCTGAGCCGGTGCCGTAGTTGTCGTGGTCCTGGTATTTGACGTAAACGCGGGCGGCGGTGGCGGGGTTGAAATTCCAGCCCTGCCGCAGCTCAAGACCGAGATTCATTTGATCGCCGTGCGTGACGGAGAGGAGCGAACCGACGGTCGAGTGGGCGTTTTTGCTGACGAGATTGATAACGCCATTCACGGCGTTTGCGCCCCAGAGCGTGCCGGCGGGCCCGCGCTGGACCTCGATGCGGCTGACGTCGGACAGCATGGGTTCCTGGAAATTCCAACTCGCGCCGGAGAAGAGCTGGTTGTAAACGGAGCGGCCGTCCATGAGCACGAGCAGTTTGTTGGACGTCGAGTCGTTGAAGCCGCGGACCGTGATCGCGTAGTTGGCAGAATCGACGCGTGAGACCTGCACCCCCGGCACGAGACGCAGAGCCTCGGGCAGGTTGAACACGCCGCTGCGGTTGATTTCCTCGTTGGAGACAATGTAGGCCGGCGCAGGCGTCTCGAACAGCGCGGTGTTTTTACGGCCGAGGGAGGAAATCTCCACCTTCACCAGCTCTTCTAGGCTGAGGTCCGCGAAATCCGCGCTCAGGTTGAGCTGGCCGAAGGCGAGGCCGGGGCAGAAAACGGCGAGCGAGAAGAGGGCTTTGGCTACGGAGCCGAGGAATGGCTGGGTCTGATGCTTCATGAATGCGGGCATTTGAGCTTAATTCTGCTCTGTGTTCCGAATCGCGGTTCGTGGCAGACGGCCATTCGGCGTGCTTTGCGCGCGAAAATGCGGGCGCAGGGCAGCAATCCGCGCAGGTCTCTTCGGACATAGAAGCATAGCGCCTATATCGGCTTTGGCACCGAAGGATTGAGGATTTTTTTTGCCCGCCAAAGCTATCCCCGCTCCGACGGCCATGGATCGTTATTCTCCGGATGGAATAATGCGGGGAATTGGCCAAACGTCGGCAGTTAACGGCCGAAACCGGACGTGCTCTCGGCCCGCAAGCCGGCTACGGAAACAAACCCCGGCTCTGCTTCGCGTCGGCCACGCGTTGGATGCCAAGCGTAAGTGCGGCGAGGCGGCGGCTGAATTTAAATTTCCGTTTCTGCGCGTCCACGGCGTCCTTCGCCTTGTCGACCATCGCGAAGAGCTTTTGCAGCACCTCGTCGCGCCCCCAGTAGAAGTTGGAGAGGTTTTGCAGCCACTCGAAATAGGAGACGATCACGCCGCCGGAATTGCACAGCACGTCGGGGATCAGTTCGATGTCGCCCCGGTCTTCGATGATTTTGTCGGCGGCGTTGGTGGTCGGGCCGTTGGCGCCTTCGGCGAGCACGCGGCATTTGAGCCGCGGAGCGTTCTGCTCGGTGATCACACGCTCAAGCGCGCACGGCGCGAGCACGGTGCAGTCCAGCTCCAGTAACGCCTCGTTGGAGATCGGCTCCCCGCCGTCAAAATCGTGCAGGGTTTTTTGATAGCGCACGTAGGTCTGCGCCTTTGCGACATCGATGCCGGCGCGATTGTAGATGCCACCCGTGTAGTCGGAGATCGCGATGATTTTTGCACCGTAGCCGGCGAGGGCGAGTGCCGTCTCGCTCCCGACATTGCCGAAGCCTTGGATGGCGACGGTCGCCCGGCTGACGGGAATCTGCAGGTCCTCAAGATATTTTTTGGTGAGATAGGCTACGCCCGCTCCGGTGGCTTCGCGCCGGCCCTGCGAACCGCCGAGTGCGATCGGTTTGCCGGTGACGACGGCGCTCGCGACGTGGCCGACATGGTTGGAATACGTGTCCATCATCCAGCCCATGATTTTTTCGTTGGTGCCGACATCGGGCGCGGGCACGTCGATGTGCGGGCCCACGAAGTTCACCATCTCCTGCATGTAGCGGCGCGAGAGATGCTCGAGTTCGGATTCGTCGAGTTCGCTCGGGTTCACGATCACGCCGCCCTTGGCACCGCCGTAGGGCAGGCCGACGAGCGAGGTTTTCCAGCTCATCCACATCGCGAGCGCGGCGACTTCGCCGAGCGTTACGTCCTGATGGAAACGGATGCCGCCCTTTGACGGGCCGGTGGAGAGATTGTGCTGCACGCGGTAGCCTTCAAAGACCGTCACGCTGCCATCGCGCCGCTTCACGGGCAGCGAGACCGCGAGACAGCGCCGCGGGTATTTCGTGCGGTCGCGGAGAACGTCCGGAAGATTGATCGCGTCGGCGGCCTGGTCGAATTGCCGGCACGCCATCCGGAAGACGTCGGAATCGTAGAGCGAGGAGACGATGGCTTTGGACATGACGCGGGCAGGGGTTGAGTCGATTCGGTCGCTACCGCGGACGCTGGCGCGGGTGGTGGGGATTGGCAACCGGGTTCGTGGTGCGGCGAACAACCCGTGCGGTTAGAATCCGCTGCGGTTACGCGCCACACTCGCCGTGATGAAGGCCATGTTCATCCGCTCTGTTTCATCCGGCAGAAAGCAACGAGCGCAGGCTTTGCCGCGCGCCGCAAAATTCTTGGCGACGCGGTGCAGCGGCGTGCCCATGGTGTTTGGATTGTGAAGAGGGAAACTGGGAAACCAGGAACGAACATGGAACTTGAGGATCTGACAGGGAAAATTATCGGTGCGGCGATTCGGGTGCATCGCGAGTTGGGGCCGGGCTTTCTCGAATCGATTTACGAGGAAGCGTTATGCGTCGAGCTCGCAGCGATTGGGCTCAATTTTGAGCGGCAGGTTGCAGTTGAGATTCGCTACCGTGGAAAGCGCGTGGGTGAGCATCGCCTCGATTTATTGATCGAAGGTGTGGTCGTGGTGGAGTTGAAGGTGGTATTGGAGCTACAGAATATTTTCTACGTCACACTTCGCTCGTATTTACGGGCGACGGGAAAGAGCGTGGGGCTGCTGCTTAATTTCGCCTCGGTCATTCTCCAAGCCAAACGAGTCGGTCCCGATTTGCCTCCCCGGCCATAACCGTTTGTTTCCGGCCTTCATGGCTTCCCTCTTCAAACTCGCCTCCGACTACCTGCCCACCGGCGATCAGCCCCAGGCGATCGAGAAGCTGGTGGCGTCGATCAACGCGGGCAATCGCTACCAGACGCTGCTGGGGGTCACCGGCTCCGGGAAGACGTTTACGATGGCCAACGTCATCGCGCAGACCCAGCGGCCGACGCTGATCATGTCGCACAACAAGAC
>JANOAF010000302.1:0-2187 GCA_031411015.1 Opitutaceae bacterium
GCGGCCTCGCAGACGCCGTGCGTCTCGTTGACGGCCTCCATCGCGACGCGGAGGTTGGGCAGGTAGTTGAGCGAGTCGAAGACGCGGAAAATATCCATGCCGCTCGCGGCGGCGTGTTTCACGAAACCGGCGACGACGTTGTCGGGATAGTTGGTGTAGCCGACAGCGTTGGCGCCGCGGAACAGCATCTGGAAACAGATGTTCGGGACGCGCGCGCGGAGCTGGCGCAGGCGCTCCCACGGATCCTCGTTGAGGAAACGCATCGCGGTGTCGAAGGTCGCACCGCCCCACATCTCGAGCGAGAAGAGGTTGGGCGCGCGATGCGCGAGGGCGTCGGCGCAGGCGAGCATGTCGTAGCTGCGCACGCGCGTGGCCATGAGCGACTGATGCGCATCGCGCCACGTGGTGTCGGTGACGAGCAGACGCTTCTGCTTCGCGGTCCACTCGGCAAATTTCTTCGGACCGAGCTCAAGGAGCTTCTGGCGCGAGCCAGGAGCCGGCGGCGTGAGGTGATTGTAAGACGGCAGCGGCGCGGCGAGAAACGGCTTCTCGGGCCGGTAGCCCTTGGCGTGCGGGTTGCCGTTGACGATGACGTTGCCGAGGAAAGTGAGCAGCTTCGTCGCGCGATCGCGGCGCGGCTTGAAGGTGAACAGCTCGGGCGTCGTGTCGATCAACGTGGTCGTGGCCTGCCCGGCGCGGAACTGCGGGTGCGCGATGACGTTCTCGAGAAACGGGATGTTGGTCTTCACCCCGCGAATCCGAAACTCACTCAGCGTGCGGTGCGCGCGGCGCATCGCCATGTCGTAGGTCTGGCCGCTGGTGATGCTCTTCACGAGCAGCGAGTCGTAAAACGGTGTGATGACCGCGCCCGCGTAGCCCATGCCCCCATCGAGCCGCACGCCGAAGCCGCCGGGCGAGCGGTAGGCGATGATGCGCCCGTAGTCGGGCATGAATTTGTTTTCGGGATCCTCGGTGGTGATGCGGCACTGGATCGCGTAGCCGTTGCGCGGGATATCGCCCTGACGCGGCATGCCGACCTCGGCCGAGTGCAGCGAGTGGCCCTGCGCGATGAGAATCTGCGCGCGCACGAGATCGAGGCCGGTGATGACCTCGGTCACGGTGTGCTCCACCTGGATGCGCGGATTCATCTCGATGAAGAACCACTCGTGCCGATCGAGATCGTAGAGGAATTCGACGGTGCCGGCGTTGTCGTAGCGAATCTCGCGGGCCATGCGCGCGGCGGCGTCGCAAAGTTCGTTCACGACTTTCTCGGGCAAACCGAAACTCGGCGCGACCTCGATGACTTTCTGGTGCCGGCGCTGCACGGAGCAGTCGCGCTCGTGGAGATGGATGACGTTGCCGTGCTGGTCGCCGAGGATCTGCACCTCGATGTGCTTCGCGCGTGGGATGTATTTCTCGAGGAAGACGGCGGGATTGCCAAACGCGCGCTCCGCCTCGCCCTGCGCCTCGTCGAGGAGGTTCGAGAGATCGGCGGCCTTGTGAACGACGCGCATGCCGCGACCGCCGCCGCCGAACGCCGCCTTGATGATGAGAGGAAAGCCGATCGACTTCGCGGTCTTCAGCGCCTCATCGCGATCGGTGATGGGATTTTCGGTGCCGGGCAGAGTAGGGACGTTGATGCGTTGCGCGAGAGCGCGGGCGGCGGTCTTGTCGCCCATCATGTCGAGCAGCTCAGGCCGCGGGCCGACAAAAATCACGCCGGCCTTTTCGCAGGCGCGCGCGAAGTTGGCGTTCTCGGAGAGGAAACCATAGCCGGGGTGAATCGCGTCGACGCCCTTTTCCTTCGCGACGGCGACGATGCTATCGATGTCAAGGTAGGCCGCGACGGGGCCCTTGCCCGCGCCGACCTGGTAGGCCTCGTCGGCCTTGTAGCGGTGAATGCAAAGCCGGTCCTCGTGCGCGAACACCGCGACAGTGCGGAGATTCAGCTCAGTGCCCGCGCGAAAGATGCGGACGGCAATCTCGCTGCGGTTGGCCGCCATCAGTTTCTTGATGGGGCGCAAATTGGGAGTGGCGGGGGACGGAAAAGGCTTGGCGGTGGGCATTGAGAATCGCCCACGTGGATTGAGGAGAAGATGGCGCTCGGCAAGCGCGAAGCCCGGACCGCGCGTCCGCGGGCGGAAATCAGGTTTTGAGCGACCGCCGGTTTGAAGACCTGGGGCGGGA
>JANOAF010000303.1:0-1532 GCA_031411015.1 Opitutaceae bacterium
TAGTGGATGAACTGGCGCATGGTGCAGGAAGAGATTCGCTAGATTATCGTCGTGAATTACTCAAAGATCACCCACGACACTTAGCTGCACTGAACTTAGCCGCAGAGAAAGCCGGCTGGGGCAAACCTTTACCTAAAGGCGTATTCCGCGGGATTGCTGTACATGAATCTTTTGGCAGCTTTGTAACACAAGTTGCAGAGGTTTCAGTAGATAAAGGTGTCGTTAAAGTACATCGCATGGTATGTGCGATTGATTGCGGCTTATCAGTCAATCCAGACTCTCTGAAAGCACAAATGGAGTCATGTATTTCTTTCGGCCTTGGTGCTGCAATGCAAAGTGAGATCACATTCAAAGATGGCATGGTAGAACAATCAAACTTCCACGACTACAAGGTGATGCGCATGGCCGATATGCCTAAGGTTGAAGTCTATATTGTTCAAAGTACTGAAAAAATGGGTGGTGTCGGTGAGCCAGGCTTACCGCCTGTAGCACCTGCTGTGACCAATGCCATTTTTGCGGCAACAGGTAAGCGCATACGCAGCCTGCCAATTGGCAACCAACTGGCTTAAAAAGTGAAATCGCTTGATTGGGAAGTGCTAAGCCGAGCTGTTGAATGGCTTGCTAGCGGCTATAAAGCACATTTATTTACCGTGATGCATACTTGGGGGTCGGCGCCACGCCTTCCTGGGGCATTGCTGGTGGTGCGCGAAGATGGGCATCTGATTGGCTCAGTCTCTGGTGGCTGTATTGAAGACGACCTCGCTGACAAGGCGCGCCACCAGGAATTACCACTAACAGCCACGGTACTAGAATACGGCGTAAGCAATGATGATGCGCATCGATTTGGCATTCCGTGTGGCGGTCGTCTACAGATATTTGTGGAGCCTTTAAATGACTCAGCACACTTATCATTGCTGTTGCAGAATATTGAGCAGCGTAAGTTAATCAAGCGTTCCGTTAGCCTGAGTACAGGACAAGTAAAAATTAATCAGGTGCTACCTGAAGGACCGCCAAGAATTGACGGCGATTGGTTTCACAGCTACTTTGGCCCACAATGGCGCTTACTGATTATTGGCGCCAATCAACTTGGCTCTGTTTTAGCAAGCATGGCGCAGGTGCTGGATTTTGATGTACTTATTTGTGACCCGCGTGCAGATATTCGTGCCGAGTGGCATGTAGAAAGCGTTGAGTGGATTTATGAAATGCCAGACGATGCCGTGGTAGAAATAAACCCCGATGCTTACACCGCTATTGTAGCCGTCACACATGACCCTAAACTAGATGATATGGCATTACTTGAAGCGCTCAAATCCAACGCATTCTATGTTGGGGCGCTGGGCTCAATCAAAAATCAAGTAAAGCGACGTGAACGTATGCGTATGTTCGACCTGACTGAATCAGAGATTGCAACATTGCATGGACCTGTCGGCCTGTCTATCGGCAGTCGCACGCCAGCTGAAATCGCGATTGCGATACTTGCCGAACTTATTCAAGTGCGAGCGCAACAATTAAAGGCAAATGCTGTAAATCCA
>JANOAF010000304.1:0-5741 GCA_031411015.1 Opitutaceae bacterium
AGGGCGGGGCCGAGCTCGACGATTTTCCCAAGATACATCACGGCGATGCGATCGGAGATATGCTTCACCACCGAGAGATCGTGGGCGATGAAGACGAGCGAGAGATTCATCCGGCGCACGAGCTGCGCGAGGAGGTTGAGGATTTGCGCCTGGATGGAGACATCGAGGGCGGAGACCGGTTCGTCGGCGATGATGACCTTGGGCTGGAGCGCGAGGGCGCGGGCGATGGCGATGCGCTGGCGCTGGCCGCCGGAAAATTCGTGCGGGTATTTCTGCATGAACCGCGGCGCGAGGCCGACCAAGTTCATCAGCTCGGCGACGCGCGCCGGCACCTCGGACGGCGGGCACACGCCGTGAACGAGGAGTGGCTCCGCCAGCGTGGCGTAAATCGTGAGCCGCGGGTTGAGCGACGCATAGGGATCTTGAAACACCATCTGCAGATCGCGGCGGATGCCGAGGACGCTGGAGGTTTTGCTCGTGGTGAGATTTTTTCCTTCGAGCACCACGGTGCCCCCGGTCGTCGGCACGAGCTGCATGATGGTGCGCGCGAGCGTGGACTTGCCGCAGCCGGACTCGCCGACGAGTCCCAGCACTTCACCGCGTGCCAGCGAGAGCGTGACGCCATCGACGGCTTTCACCGTCCCGACGTGACGTTTGAACAGGAAGCCACGGCTGAGCGGAAAGTGGGTCTTGAGGTCGGTGAGCTGGAGAATGGGGGCGGACATTTTTTGAAACCACTAATTCACACGAATGAAGAGAAATCTTAGGAATTCTGAATCAGGATTCGGACGATGGTTTGAATTCCAAATCATGGCCTCAGATGAGTGCTCATGAGTGGTGAAATCAGAGTTCGCCGGCTTGGGCCCGCAAACAGGCGTGGGCGTGGCCGGGTGCGGTTTCGACGAGCGTCGCGGGCGTCGTTGAACAGCGTTCGACAGCAAATTCGCACCGCGGGGCGAAGGCGCAGCCGGGCGCGGGCTTTGAGAGATCGGGCGGGAGGCCGCGGATGGTGTAGAGTTCGGCTCCCTTGGCCTGGAGCGAGGGAATGGAGCGCTGGAGCGCGCGCGTGTAAGGGTGACGCGGCGCGTGGAAGAGCGTGCGGGTGTCAGCCGTCTCGACGATGCGGCCGGCATACATCACCTGCACGCGGTCGCAGAGGCCGGAGACGACGCCGAGATCGTGCGTGATGAAGATCACGGCCATGCCGAGGTCGCGCTGCATTTTTTTGATCAGCTCGAGGATTTGCGCCTGCACGGTCACGTCGAGCGCGGTGGTGGGCTCGTCGGCGATGAGCAGCTCAGGCTTTGTAATCAACGCCATCGCGATCATGACGCGCTGCCGCATGCCGCCGGAGAATTCGTGCGGGTAGAGGTTGATGCGGCGCGCGGCGTCGTTGATGCCGACGGCTTCGAGCATTTCGAGACCGCGGCGCAGCGCGGCCGCTTTCGAGATTTTTTCGTGAATGAGCAGCGGCTCGATGAGCTGCTCGGAAACGCGCAGGTAGGGATTCAGCGACGTCATCGGGTCCTGAAAGATCATCGCAACGCGCTTGCCGCGGATGGAGCGGGCCTGCGCGGGCGTGCAGTGCAGCAGATCGACGCCGTCGAAGAGCGCCGTGCCACCCTCGATCCGGCCGGGCGGCTGCGGGATGAGGCCCATGATCGAGTAGCAGGTGACGGATTTGCCGGAGCCGGACTCGCCGACGATGCCGAGCGTCTCGCCCCGCTCCACCGAGAAACTCACACCATCGACCGCCCGATAGACGCCGCTGCGCGTATGAAAACTGGTGCGGAGATCGGTGACGGTGAGGAGAGGCACTGCGGATTTACGATTTGGGATTTTCGATCGGGGCGGCGGCGCTAGGAGAGTGGGGAAGAGACGAGTTCGCGCAAGGCTGCGACGACGGTGGCGGGGGCAAGCGTAGCAAGATCGGCGCCGCCGGTGGGTGGGCAACCGGGCGGCTGGAGGATGTGGATGGGGGCGGAGAAAACGGGGCCGGTCCGGACGGGATTGGTCGGACCGAAGAGCGCGAGGAGGGGCACGCCGAGGGCGTTGGCGAGATGCATGCCGCCGGTGTCGTTGGTCACGAGCAGGCGCGCGGCGCGGAGCTGCGCGACGAAGGCAGGCAAGTCGGTTTTGCCGGCGAGATTCTCGACGCGGGCGGAATCGAAACCCGTGGCGATGGCGGTCGTGATCGGAAGGTCGTTGGCGGTGCCAAGGAGGACGAAACGCTCCTGCGGCAGTGACTCGATTAGCTCACGCCAGTGGGCGATGGGCCAGCGTTTGGCGGGGGTGTTTTCGGAGCCGCAAATCAGCGCGATGCGCTCATGGGCTGAAAGTTGATGGTTGAAAATTAGAAGAGGCGAGCGGTCGACGGATGCGGTAAGACCGAAGTGGCGGAGGAGGGCTTCCCAGAGTTCGAGTTGGTGGCGCATGCGCTCGTCGAACTCGGCAGGCACGTGGTAAGCGTGGGAGAGCAGCGGGCGCGATTTGCCGGGGCGCACGAGGCCGAAGCGCTGGCGGCAGCCGGTAAGCCGCGCCTCGAGATCACCGCGGAGGGAATTGGTGAAGAGCAGCCACACGTCGGGAAATTCGTGGCGGAGCTTTCGGAAATGGAGAAAATAGCCGAGGCCTTGCGGTGGCAGCGCCTGCAATCGATCGGCCACGGCCCACGATTCGAGAAGGGGGAGAAACTGCTTCTTTCCGACGAGTGTGATCTCGGCGTCAGGGCGCGAGGCGCGCAGAGCGCGGAGGAGCGGGAGCGCCATCACGACATCGCCGAGCCAGTTGGGCAGGCGAATCCAGACGCGCGTGCGGCGGGGCAAGGCGGAGAGGCCGCGGGCCGCGAGTTCAGCGGCGAGGAGGTTGCGCTTGGCCTCGAGGCGGAAGCGTTTTTGCGGGATGTCCTGATTACGCCAGCGATCATGGGCCCAGAGCCACGAGGCGCAGAGGTTGTCGTCACTGCGGAGAAGGGTTTCGAGCCAGCGATTCAGACCAATCGTGACGGCTTCACCCGAGCCGTCGTGCGTGAGGCGCTGGGCGCCAATCTCGACGCGCCAGAAAGCGCGGCGGCGCGGAAAAATGCCGACGACACGCGCGTTGAATTTCTCGGCCATCAGGCCGGGTAATTCCGTGGTCGAGCACACGCGATCGAAGAGTGTCGTGAGTGCGCCTTGCATCCCGGCGTTTTGATCGAAGAGAACGCCGACGAATCCTCGGCGGCGGAGAATTTTCAGCGCCTCGGCGAAACCCTCCTTGCGCGAAAGCAGCTTCATGCCGAAGCGCTCGCGCGATTTTTTCACGAAGTCGTTCGCGGCCGGATTGTCCAACGGCCGGTAGATGATGCCGAACTCGGGGAACGGTCCGGGCACGACCAGCGGCTTTGCCGTCTGCGCTTCCCAGTAGGCGATGTGTGGCGAGCAGATGAGCGTGGGGGCCGGATCGCGCGCGTGATCGGCATAGATCGCGAGCAGTTCGGGGGAGACCGTTACGATTTCGCGCAGGCGGCGCTCGCCGAGAAACGGAGTCGCGAGCGAGAGCAGCCCGGTCTCGATTAAGCGCCGGCAGCTCGCGCGGCCGATGGCGCGGTGCCACGCGGCGGGTTTTTCCGGGAAAGCGTGGTGGAGATTCGAAAGGATCAGCCGGCGGCGGCGCGGAAGTAGAAAAAAAATAAAGTCGCCGAGCCCGACCGCCAACCCGCCCAAAATCGGTTCGGGGGTTCGCGCGATTATCCAGCCGAGAAATTTGAGCGAAAAAAGCAGCACGCGGGGCCTGTGATTGCGGGCGTGCGACAACGAGGCAATCCAACTCGCCGTGATTTTCCGCCGCGCCGCCCGCGCCATGACGCTGCCGATTTGGAATTTGATTTCCGCCCGCAAACTCCCTGAAACATCTCGCTTCCGCGGGGTCCAACGAACGGTCGCATCACGCGAAACCATGACCGAACTTCTCATCATCAAGCCATCGTCGCTCGGCGACATCGTGCACGGCCTGCAGGTCGCGACCTCGCTCAAGGCCCAGGTGCCGCGGCTGCGGATCTCGTGGGTGGTGCGGGAGATTTTCGCGCCGATCGTGCGGGCGTGCGAGGCGGTGGATCACACCTATGTCTTCGAGCGCGCGGCGGGCGCCAAAGGATTTTTGCGCCTGACGAAGGAGCTGCGAAAGACGACTTTCGACTACGTCTTCGACATGCAGGGCCTGCTGCGCACGGGCCTGATGACCTCGCGGGTGCTCGCGAAGAAAAAGATCGGCCGGTCCGACGCGCGCGAATGGTCGGGCGTCTTCTACGATCAGAAGGTGCCGCTGCCGCCCGAGGGGAAACGCAGCCATGCGCTGGATATTCTCCTGCAATTTTGCCCCGCGATCGGTGCCAAGGCGGAACTCGTCGGCACGGTGAAATTCCGCGCCGCGGACACGCTCAACCTGCGCTTTGCTGACACACGCGGTGGCGGCAAACCGATCGTGATGTTCGTGGATAGTCGGCGCGCGGAGAAAACGTGGGGCGGTTTCAAGGAGCTGACCGAGCTCTTGCTGCGCGAGGATCGCAGCCGCAAGGTCGTCTGGGCTGGCAGCAGCTATGTGCACGACCGCGGCGCGTTTCCGCCGGCGCAGTTTTTTAACGTCACGGGCAACACGAGCCTCGTCTCGCTGCCCGCGCTTGTGAAGCGAGCCGACTGGGTGATCGCTAACGACAGCGGGCCGATGCACCTCGCGGCGGCGCTGGGCGTGCGCGTTTTGGCGATTTTCGGCCCGACGGACCCAAGGCTTTTCGGGCCTTACCCGCTCAACGCGCCGGGCAACGTGGTGGTGCAGGCGCCGGTAGGTGACCTGAAGCTTCTGTCGGCCAAGGAAGTTTATCAGCGCTTCCAGCGGGCGCAGGCGCGGTTCAAGTGAGGGTTTGATTCCGGCCGGCGGAGTCGCTCTGCTGTCGGTTCCATGCTCGATCCGAAGCTCATCCGCGAAACGCCCGACCTCGTGCGGGCGGCGATTGCCAAGAAACACCTCGACGTCGATATCGACGCCGTGCTCGCGATCGACGCGGCGTGGCGCGCACAATTGCAGGAAGTCGAGGCGCTGCGCGGAAAACAAAAGGCCGCCAACAACGCGATGGCTGCGCTGCCCAAGGGCTCGCCGGAGTTCGTCGCCAAAGTCGGCGAGATGAGAGCGGTGTCGGCGCAGGTGAAGGAGCGCGAGAACGCCCTCAACGAGACCGAGGCGAAGTTCAAGCAGGCGATGCTCTCGATTCCCAACCTGCCTCACGCGAGTGTGCCCGAGGGCCGCACGCCGGAGCAGAACGTGGTCTTCGCCACGCACGGCGACGTGAACGCGGTTTCGCCCGCCGCCAAGCCGCACTGGGAAATTCCGGGCTTCGACAAGCTCTTCGACTTCGCGCGCGGCGCGAAAGTGACGGGCGCGGGTTTCCCATTTTACGTCGGCGACGGCGCGCGGATCGTGCGCGCACTGCTGCACTTCTTTTTGGAGGAGGACACCAAGGCCGGCTATACCGAGGTGAACCCGCCGATCTTCGTGAACGCAGCGAGCGCGACGGCGACGGGTCAGCTCCCAGACAAGGAAGGCCAGATGTATGAGACGACACCGGACCACCTCTATGCGGTGCCGACAGCGGAGGTGCCGCTGACGAATTTCTTCCGCGACGAGATCGTCGAGGAATCCGCGCTTCCGATTAAGCGCTGCGCCTACACACCTTGTTTCCGCCGCGAGGCGGGCAGCTACGGCAAGGA
>JANOAF010000305.1:0-2127 GCA_031411015.1 Opitutaceae bacterium
TTGGGCGATGGCGGCGATGTGAGCGGGCGTGGAGCCGCAGCAGCCGCCGACCATGTTGACCCAGCCGCGCGCAGCGAAATCCTCGAGGACTTTCGCCATGTCCGCGGGCGTTTCGTCGTAACCGCCAAACGCGTTCGGCAACCCGGCGTTCGGGTAGCACGTCGTGTAGCACTCGGCGATGCGGGAGAGTTCCTCGACGTAGGGGCGCATCGCCGCACCGCCGAGCGCGCAGTTGATGCCCACGGAAAACGGCTTCGCGTGCGCGATGCTCGTGTAGAATGCGCTGATGGTCTGACCCGAGAGCGTGCGCCCCGAGGCGTCGGTAATCGTCACGCTGATCATCACGGGCACGCGGGCCGCGTCGCCGCGGGTGTCGAAGACTTGCTCGATGGCGAAGAGTGCGGCCTTGGAATTGAGCGTGTCGAAGATGGTTTCGACGAGCAGCGCATCCACGCCGCCGTCGAGCAGCGCCTCGATTTGCTCGGTGTAGGCGGAGACGACTTGGTCCCACGTGACGGCGCGGTAGTCGGGCCGGTTGACGTCGGGCGACATCGAGAGCGTGCGGTTGAGCGGGCCGATGGCTCCGGCGACGAAGCAGCGCCGGCCGGGCGTCGCAGCTTCGGCTTTCTGCGCAGCGCGGCGCGCGCAGGCGACGGCGGCGAGATTGAGTTCACGCACGATGGGCTCGAGGCGGTAGTCAGCTTGCGCGATGGAAGTGCTGGAGAAGGTGTTGGTCTCCACCATGTCCGCGCCGGCCGCGAAATAATCGCCGTGGATTTTCTCGATTACGTCAGGGCGCGTGAGGGAGAGGAGGTCGTTGTTGCCCTGGAGATCGTGCGGATGGGACTTGAACTGGGTGCCGCGAAAATCGGGCTCCTCCAATTTGTAGGTCTGGATCATCGAGCCCATCGCGCCGTCGAGCACGACAATCTTCGAGGCGAAGAGACGGCGGAACGCATCTTCGGCGTCGGCCGGGCGCGGGTGGATCGGATTCATGGCGGGGCAGACTAGGGTCGTCGGAAGGGTTGGCAAGTGACATATCTACGCATCCGCATTCGTTGATGCGTAAGACAAAGACATCGCTTGCGCTCGTGGGTGAGAGCGGATGCGGTGCGGGCGTCAGTCGTTCTTTTGTCGATTTCGGAATCAGGGAAGGCCGTGAAAACCGGCCACAGTTGCGCTGCGGTAACGCATCACAGACCCCCATCCTGCGCGGGCGGGAGCAGAGCCAATCGCCGATCCGTCGGCGGTGAAGGCGGGGGCGAGGCGTCGCGACTCACGTCGCGGCACACATGCGGAGTCCGAACACCTGTCCGGGATCGCTCACGCCAAGGTGCCGATTGCGCGGTGCCGACGCGAAAACTTCATCGCAAAAATGAAGCGTGAGGGTGGTGCTGTTTTTTCGTGGCATGGGCGTCCCGCCCATGAGCTCACGGGCGAGACGCCCGTGCCACGGAGGACGCAGTCCTGCTCTTGTCGCCCTCAGCCACAGCAGACCACCATGAAACTCCTCCACTCGGCGTTGCGCCGTGCGCAACGCGTTTTTGCCGTCGCCGGCTTCGCCGCGTCGCTTTCCTTCCTGCCTGCGCAAACGGCTCCGGCCTCGGCATCCACCCAACTCTCGCCGGTGGTTACGACTGCCACGCGCACACCGGTCGAAGCACAGACGCTCGGCTCGGTGGTCGATGTGATCTCCGCGAGCGATCTTGCGCGGCGACAGCTCAATTCGATCGCGGATGCGCTCGGCGCGACGGCCGGCGCGCCATTGTTTTCATCGGGCGCTAGCGGGATGACGACTTCCCTCTTTCTCCGCGGGTCCAATTCCAATCAAACGCTCTTCCTCGTCGATGGCCTGCGCCTCAACGATCCGAACACCGACTATCTCGTCTTCCTCGGCGGTGCGTGCGTCGGTGCCTGCGACAGCCTCGAGATCGCCCACGGGCCGCAGAGCACGCTCTATGGTGGGGAGGCCGTCGGCGGCGTGGTGTCGCTGCGCGCGCAGCGCGGCGCGGGCGCTCCAAGTGGACGCGTGGCCTTCGAGGCCGGCAGCTTCGGCACGGTGCAGGGTTCGCTTTCAGCGCAAGGCGAGCGGGGGGCCAATGCGTGGAGCTTCTCCGCGCAGGGCGG
>JANOAF010000306.1:0-19624 GCA_031411015.1 Opitutaceae bacterium
GACGAGGCGCAGCTTGAGCTCTGCATCCGCCAGCTCCGGAAATTGATCAACGTCGTCGAGGTCATTGATTTCACCGAAGGCCAGGCCGTGGAGCGCGAACTCGTGCTCGTCAAAGTCCGCGCCGACACCAAGACCCGCCCCGAGATCGTGCAGATCGCCGACATCTTCCGCGCGCGGGTTATCAATCTCGCAAGCGACAATCTCATCATCGAGCTCACCGGCAACGACGACAAGGTGAGCGCGCTCCTCGGCTTGCTTGAGCCCTTCGGCATCATCGAGCTCGCCCGCACCGGCCGCTTGGCCCTCAAGCGCTGAACGCGCCGCTTTTAACCCAGACCCAAGACCCTAGACCTAAAACCCTAATTTCACCATGCCTGCCAAAGTCTACACCGACAAAGACGCCGATCTCGGCGTGTTCGCCAACAAAACGCTCGCCATCCTCGGCTACGGTTCGCAGGGCCACGCCCACGCGCTCAATCTGAAGGACAGCGGCTGCAAGGTCATCATCGGCCTCTATCCCGGATCGAAATCGCGCGCCGTCGCCGAGCAGCACGGCTTTGAAGTTTTCGATACCGCCGAGGCCGTGCGCCGCGCCGATGTCATGATGGTCGGTCTGCCCGACATGAAGCAGGCGGACGTTTACCTCAGCGACATCCTTCCGAATCTCAAGAAGGGCAAGACGCTCCTCTTCTCCCACGGTCTCTCCGTGCACTTTGGGCTGATCAAACTTCACAAGGACATCGACTGCATCATGGTCGCTCCGAAGGGCCCCGGCCACATGGTCCGTCGCCTCTACGCCGAGGGTAAAGGCATGCCGGCGCTCGTCGCCGTCGCGCAGGATCGCTCCAAGACCGCGCTCAAGACCGCGCTCGCGTGGGCCAAGGGCATCGGCTCCACCCGCGCCGGCGTGCTCAAGACGTCCTTCAAGGAAGAGACCGAAACCGATCTCTTCGGCGAGCAGGCCGTGTTGTGCGGTGGTGCGAGCGCGCTCGTGCAGGCCGGTTTCGAGACGCTGGTTGACGCGGGCTATCAGCCCGAGATGGCCTATTTCGAGTGTCTCCACGAGCTGAAGCTCATCTGTGATCTCATGTATGAGAGCGGCATCGCCGGCATGCGTTTCTCCATTTCCGAGACCGCGAAATATGGCGACATCACCCGTGGCCCGCGCGTCGTGAACAAACAGACGAAGGCCGAGATGAAGAAAATCCTGAAGGAAATTCAATCCGGCCAGTTCACCAAGGAGTGGGTTAAGGAGCACAAGGGCGGCCTCAAGAAATACAAGGCGCTCCTCAAAAAGGGCGAGCAGCACCCGATCGAGAAGACCGGTGCCTACCTCCGCTCGATGATGCCGTGGATGACCAAGAAGAACATCAAGGGCGTCCAGGCTTCCTACTCCTGATCGAACCGTAGCGAGTAGCGGGTAGCAAGTAGCGAGCATGGACCTGTTCTACTCACTACTCGCTACTGTCTACTCGATACTTTGACCAAACTCGTCCTCGCCACCCGCAAGAGTCCGCTGGCCCTCGCTCAGACCGAGTTGGTCGCCGCACATTTGCGCAACCAGCTCGGCGTCGAGACCGAACTGCTGAAGATCGTCACGACCGGCGATCGACAGACGGATTGGTCCCTCGAGAAACGCGGCGGCAAGGGGCTTTTCACGGGAGAACTCGAAGCGTCCGTCACGCGCGGTGAGGCCGATGTCGCGGTGCACAGCTGCAAGGATCTCCCCGGCGATATGACGGCCGGTCTTGCGATCGGTGGCTATCTGCCGCGCGCCGACGCGCGCGACGTGCTTGTGCTGCGCCAGGGCATCGATGCGCCCGCGACTCTGGCGACGGGTTCACCGCGTCGTCGTCAACAGGTGCAACGGATGTTTCCCGACGTGGCGTTCTCCGAAATCCGCGGCAACGTTGACACGCGTCTCCGCAAAATCGGCGAGCAGCACGTGGCCGACGGCACGATCCTCGCCGCCGCGGGCATGAAGCGGCTCGGCATTGAGACGTGGCCCGGCGTCGAGTTTGCCCCGCTCGATTGCGATCAAATGGTGCCGGCGGTGGGGCAGGGCGCGATCGCGGTGCAGTGCCGCGAAACCGATGCCGCGAAATTCGCCGCGATCTTCGACGGGCCGACGATGCGCGCGGTGACGATGGAGCGCGCGTTTCAGGCTGCGCTCGGTGGCGGCTGCCACACGGCGTTTGGCGCGCACGTCGCGGACGATGTGCTCTACCTCTTTCATGAGACCATTGGCGTCGTGACCGTTTCACTGCGGGCAGAGGATTTTTCCGAGCCCGCCACCACCGCTGCGCGCATCCTGCGTGATCTCCATCTGCTGTAGGTCGGGCTTTACGCCCGACGTTTCCTGCGTCTTCTGTCGGGCCTAAAGTCCGACCTCCTCATGAGCCCATCGTCCCAATTTCTCTCCGGTCGTCGCATCGCCGTCACCCGTGCCCGCGAGCAATCGCCCGAACTCGCTGGCAAACTCTCCGCCCTCGGCGCGGAGGTCGTCGAACTGCCGCTCATCACGATCTCCAAGGAGATCGATCTGAACGTGCTCGCGGACGCGCTTACTGAACTCGGCGGCTACGATTGGATCGTGTTCACGAGTGCGAATGGCGTGCGCTACTTCCTCGAGGAGTTCTACCGCGTCTTCGACGACGTGCGCTCGCTCGGCCTCCTGCGGTTTGCCGCCATCGGCGACACCACGGCCGCGGCGATCCGCGCGCATCACCTCAAGGTTGAAAGCCAGCCCAAGGAAGCGACAGCCGCCGCGCTTGCCGAGGCGTTGATTGCCACCGGCAGTCTCGACAGCGCCAAGCTCCTCGTGATTACCGGCAATCAGAACCGCGACGATCTCGTGATTAACCTGGAGGCCGCCGGCGCCATCGTGGACCGCCTCCAAGTTTACAAGACCGAGCAAACCGACCTCGCCGCTGATCCCGTCGCGGCGGATTTCCGGGCGCACGGCGCCGAAGCGATCCTGTTTGCGAGTTCGTCCGCCGTGCAGTCGTTCGTCGATCAGGCGGCGTCACTCAAATTGGCGAAGGATGCGAAGCGTCCGCTCGCCGGCAGCATCGGCCCGCAGACCAGCGAGACGATGAAGAAAGTCGGCATGCCGATCGACTTCACCGCGAAGACCCCGAGCCTCGATGCGCTCGTCGACGCGCTCGTGAAGAAGCTGAAGTAGGGCGTATGCTTGGCGTAGGCCAGCGCGCTTTCGCGCGCCCAAACCGCGCCCGCAAGCCGGCTGTCCTACGGCTACCCTCGAAACGGTTCTGGTTTTCGTGTCGTTCGTGTGTTTCGTGGTGACACCATGATCGACGGCATCCGATTCAAAGTCTGCGGCCTCACGTCGCACGTGGATGCGGAGTTCGCGGACCGCTGCGGGGCGGATTACCTCGGGTTTATCCTCTATCCGAAATCGCCGCGCCATATCGCACTCGAGACTTATCGCGCGATGGCTGCACGTTTGCCGGATCGCCGCAAGGTCGCGGTGTCGGTCGAGCCCACGGTCGCCGAACTCAGCGCGATGAAAGCGGCGGGCTTCGATTTTTTCCAAATCCACTTCCGCCACGATCTGCCCGCCGAAACGGTGGCCGCGTGGAGCGCCGAAGTCGGAGCCGATCATCTCTGGCTCGCGCCCAAGCTGCCGCCCGCGGTTGACGTGCCCGTGGCACTGCTGCCGCTCGCAGAGTTTTTCCTCCTCGACACCTTTCACGCCGACAAATTCGGCGGCACCGGCGCGACGGGTGACTGGCCGAAATTCGCGCGGCACCAACAGGCGCACTCAGACCAATGGTGGATCCTCTCCGGTGGCCTCAACGCCGACAACATCGGCGAAGCCCTGCGCTCTAGCGGCGCAAAATTCATCGACGTAAACAGCGGCGTCGAATCAGCGCCCGGCGTGAAAGATCAAGAGAAGCTCAAGCGCTTCGTCGTGCGATCGCACGAGGCGGCGACGACGGCGTTGGCAAAGCGGAAATCGCACTGATGTCGGACTGGCTTCTTCACGCGGCGCGAAAAGCCGGGGCGCGGGTCCGTTCGTGATCGAGGAGCTGGCGCTTGATGTCTTCGCCGAAGGCGAAACCGGTGAGGGTGCCGTCGGTGCCGATGACGCGGTGGCAGGGCACGAGGAGGCAGATGGGATTCGTCGCGTTGGCGCGGCCGACCGCGCGGGCGGCTTCGGCGTTGCCGATTTCCGTGGCGATCTGACTGTAGAAGCGGGTTTCGCCGAAGGGAATGCGGGCGAGGGCGGCCCAGACGCTTTGCTGAAAAGGGGTGCCGCTGGGGGCGAGCTTTTGCGTGAAGTGCTGGCGCGTGCCGGCGAAATATTCGTCGACTTCACGATGCACCGCCGCGGCGCGCTTCGGATCGTGGATGACTTCGTCGGGCGTGAAGCGCTCTCGTAGTTCGTTCAGGCCGCCGAACGCGGTCGCGATGACGTCGCCGGTGGCGTTGAGTGCGACGGAGAAGTCGCCGGCGGGGGTGGGAAAGGTGTCGTAGAATTGTCGCATGAGAGTGATCGGTTATCGGAGTTTACCACAGAGACACAGAGCCACGGAGAAAGGCAACGAACAGGATTTCAGATTCATGCGCCCCGTTGGTTTTCTTTGTGCCGCTGGGTCTTGGTGGTTCAGATCGGAACCGGCTGATTGAACTGCCATAGGTGCGCAGTAGCGAGGCTTCGATACGGAGCGAACATCGCCATCAGGCGGCGCGTGGCGTCAAGGTCGGGGCGTTCGTCAAGTTTCAGCGCGGCGAGCAGGCCGCTCGTGACGCCGGTGTCGCCGAGCGGCACGCAGTCGGGGAAACCCAGCGCGCGCATCATGACGTAGTTTACCGACCACGGGCCGAGCCCGCGAATTGCCAGCAGCGTGCGCTCCACGCGCGTGGCGGACATGGTGCGCAGCGCTTCGAGTTCAAGTTTCCCCTCGGCGATGAGACGCGAAGTGGCGACGACGTAGTCGGCCTTTTGCCGGGAAAATTGCAGGGGCAAGAGGTCTGCGGGATCGAGCGCGGCGACGGCGGCCGGCGTAGGCGGGGCGATGAGACTGTCGGAGAGTTTTTCTCCCGTGCGTTCGATCAGCCGGCGCTTCAGCAGACAGGCAAACGGCAAATTGATCTGCTGGCCGATGATCGCCCAGAGGAGGCCCTCGTAGATCGAGGGGGTTTGCGCGATGCGCAGCTCGGGTCGTCCGGCGACCAGGCGGGCGAGGCCGAGTTTCTTCGCGAGCCGCGCGAACGTCGCGGCCTCCTGATCGAGACCGAGCAGCGCGACGACGAGGGCGTGGGCTTCGAGACCGGAGCCGGATGAAATCTCGGCGGCGATCGCCGTGGACGTGAGATGTAGGCGAAGGAGCGCGGGGCCGTGACTCAGCCGCACGGCGCTGATATAGCGGTCGCCTTGCAAGCGTTCCGTGACGCTGTGGACGTCGCGACCGAGCGCTCGGCGGAGATAGGGCAGCGGGTAGCCGTCGGGCAGCGCGAGGGTAAACGTGCGCGCCGCACCCAGCGCGCGATAGGCGGCGGGCGTGAGGCCATTGAGCCGCCGGAAGTGTGCGTGAAAAACGGAGAGCGACTCGAAGCCCACCTCCAGCGCGACGTGCGCGAGGCTCTTCGCCGGAGATGTGACCAAGATTGATTTGGCCGTGGTGAGCCGGGCACGCAGGAGCAAATCGGCGGGCGTCGCGTGATAGTGAAGCCGCAACAGCTCGAATAGCCGCGTCGTGCCGAACCCCGAGCGCCGCACGATCGCGCGGGCATCCGTGAAATTCTGCGGTGCGGCGCGAACCTCGCCGACGAGCGTCTCGATATCGGCGAGCACCGGATCGGCGCCGCGCGCGAAGTCGTCAGGGTGGCATTTCTTGCAGGCGCGCAGCCCGGCCCCGCGTGCGGCCTCACAGTTGGGAAAGAAGCGAACGTTTTCGGACTTCGGCTTGCGTGCTTTGCACGCCGGCAGGCAGTAGATGCCCGTCGTGAGAACGCCGGAGAAGAAACGACCGTTGCACGTCGCGTCACTCTCTAGAACGCGGGCAAACATGGTGGCGTGGCTCAGTCGCATGAGCCCACGTTAGCATACGAATGCCGCGCCGTCGTCCGGATAATTCCGGCGCAATTTTATTTGGCTACGCCGTGGGGTTTGTCGTCCGTCGCGGACCGTTGTCCTCATCTTTGCCCGGAGTTTCGGTGGTCGGTGCGACGCTGGCGACGGTCGCAGCCCTGGCCGGTTCGGCGTGAACTCCGCGCACCATTGCTTCGAGTTGTTCGACCGCACTCCGCAGAGAGGTGACAATCCGATCCGGCCGGCTCGACTGCAGGCGCTTCCCCAGTTCTTCCACGCTCGCGCGGTGCTGCCACACGCCGACCAACACCGGGGTGTCCGGCGAACGCATTTTTAGCCGGCTGCACATCTGGCGGGCGGCGCTGACGGCCGAGGGGGGCAGCGCCGAAATGAAAGCCGCGCGCACCTCCTTGCGATCTGCGGTCTTGAACGCCTCGGCGAGCGAAGCCGAGAGCGGGGTGGCCGCCGCGTGCATGCCTCGGCGGCGCAACAAGTGGCACAACATGCAGGCGATGATTTCGTCGGCCTCATCGCGGGCCGGCAATCCGAGGATCGTGGGAATCGCCGGCATCGGAGCGGACGTGGCGGGGGCGTGCACGCCCGCCTCGGGCGCGGCGAGGCGTTTTGTTTCATCGTCGTGTTCGAGTTCGTCGATTAAGTCCCGGCCGGCTTGGAAAATAAAACGCTGCCGCGCCTCGGGCAGCGTGCCGGAGTGGCGATCCTCCTCGGCGAGCAACAAGGCGGGGACGAACACGTTCTCATAAAATTCCTCAAGCGAATGCTCCGCGATGTGTTTGGCGGCCAGATCGGAGATCTCCTCCGATTCCATGGCGAGCATCCGCTCGTAGAATTGCGCGGCCGGGCTCAGCGCGGGCGCATTGCCCAGCAGCATGCTCAGAAAATTCATGCCCGGCACGTGGTTGCCGATCACGAGCACGCAGACCGTCAGCGGGGTCGAGAGCACGAGTCCGGCGGCGCCCCAGAGCCAAGTCCAAAACACCGCGGCGACCAGCAGCGCGAGATTCGAGATGCCCGTGCTCGCACCGTAGAGCACGACCTCGATAAGATTGTTGCTGATCAGCTCCATCACGACGAACAGGCCGAGCGTGTAGGAAAACATGGTCCAGCCCGGATCGACGGCGAGGGCGAGCGTGATGGGAAACGCCGCCGCGATCCACGGGCCCACGTAAGGGATAAACCGCAGTAGTATCGCGATCAGGCCCCAGAGCAGCGCGTTGGGCACGCCGATGAAAAATAGCCCGGCCGCAATCGGCACGCCATAGGTGGCGTTGACGACGAGTTGCATGCCGAGATAGCGCGAGATCCGGCCGGAGGCGTCGTCCACGGCCTGCGTCGCCGCGTTGATCCGGCCGCGGCTGACCAGCCGGATAAACCGTTCGCGCAGGTCTTCGCGTTGAAACAAAATCGCGATCACGAATACGATGATGATGCCGGCGGTGCCGAGCGGGCGCAGGATGGGCGTCACGAGATCGCGCGTGACCTCCCACGACGTGGACTCGCTCGCCTTGACCTCCACGGGCACGGGCTTGGCTTCGGCCGGAACCGCCGGCGCCTCGGGCCGGTCGGCCGGCGGCGTTTTGATTTCACGGCGCAGACTGGCGACCATTTCGGACATTCGGTTCGTCAGCGTGGGTGCAAACGGAGTCTTCAGCGCGACAATCTTGCCCCGAATGTTTTCCTCATAGTTGGGCAGCTCACGTATGAGCCCGATCGCCTGCGCGGTGACAATCCACCCGATTCCGCCGATCACGGCGAAAGCGAGGGTGACGGTCAGGATGATCGCCAGCGCGCTGTGCACGCCCCACCGCATCAGGCGCACGACCAGCGGCGACAAAAGGAACGCGAGGAGCAGTGCCAACGCGATGGGGATCAAGACGTCCTCCGCCAGGCGCAGCATCGCGACGACGAGGGCAAAGGTGGCTAGGCGGGAGAACCAAAGAATAGGGGGTTGGTTGTCGGGGAGCGGCATGAGGCGGAGGAGAGGGAGACAGAAAATGGACTGAAGCCTCGATAGAGTGACAGGCTGGAGGCCGAGTTGTTCGCCATCGGCCGAGCGGAAGCCGCCCTTGCGGCGAGACCCGGCGGCAGAATCGTTTAATTTTGCAGGCTGCGCAGCCGCGCCGCGAGCGCCGCGCCATCGTGGAGCGCATGCGCTGGAATCGGAAACTCGGCGGTGAAGACGCGAAGCTGCGCGGCCTTTTCCAAGGTGACGCGCGACTCGTCGATCTTGCCGTCGGCGCTGGTGACGGCGGCGAGATTGAGTCCGAGTTTCTGGGCGAAGAAACGATAGACGGCGGCGCGTTTTGACGGGCCGTAGTCGTGACCCTCGTCAGGGAGGTGGACATTGGCGACGCTGCCGGCCGCGCCGTAGTAGCCGTAGATTTTCTGGAGAAACGGAAACTCGATCGACGGGTTGTGCTGCGTCCAGTCCTTGCCGTCTGAGACGAGCAGGAGCGGACGCGGGGCGGCGAGCGCGGCGATCATGGCGTTGTTGGCAAAGTGATCGGCGCTGCGGTGCAGCGGCAGGCCGCTCTCGCAGTCGCAGCCGCCGAAGAAATACGACGACACCATCACGACCGGCGCGGCGACCGCGATGCGCGGATCGAGCGCGGTCAGGAGAAAAGTCTGCGTGCCGCCGCCGGACTCGCCACTGACGGCGAGGCGCTGTGGATCGACGCCGTCGAGCGAGACTAGAAAATCCAGCGCGCGCATCGCGTTCCAAGTCTGAATCGTGATCGCGATGGATTGTTTGTGTGCGTCCTGCCCGAAGATCGCCATCGACTCTCCGGCAGCGAACATGTCGATCGAGAAGACCACGGCGCCCATGCGGGCGAGGCTCGCGCAACGATTCTGCATCGTCGGGGAGAAGCGGGCGTGGGTGTCGTAATCCTCGGGCTTGGTGATTTTGGCGTAGTGGCCGTGGGTCGAAAGCACAGCGGGCAACGGGCCTTTTGCGGTCAGCGGGCGGTAGAGATTACCGGTCACGAAGTAACCGGGGATCGACTCGAACGCGACGTTCTCCACCGAGTAGCCTTCGTAGGTGCGGCGCTGACGAATCGCGGCGTTGAGCGGGGTTCGTCTGGGCAGTGGCGAGAGGCCCGCGCCCTCTTGAATGCGGGTGCGCAGATGTTTCCCGTAGCTATCCCAAGACGCGCGACCCGGGAATTGGGCGAGGGCAGCGTCGAGCACAGCCTTGCCCTGCTCGGGCTTGAGAAACGCGCCCTGCGTGAGCGCGGGGCCGCTCGCCGGCGCGGGCGGCAGACCGGGCGGAAGCCACGCGACATCGGCGAGCGCGGCGGTAACGGTGAACGTGAAAACGCCAGTGAGGTAGGGGAGTTTCATGGGTAAAAAATAGGGGCGGCTACGCGGTCGCGTGCTGCTGCAGCATCGCGAGCGGCACGACCTCAAGGGTCCGTGCATGGGTGGCACTGAGCGCGACGGGCGCGCTGACGCCGCCCTCGACGCACTCAAGCCAGCGCGCGGCGCACACGCACCAGCGGTCGCCGGGCTGGAGTCCGGGAAACTCAAATTCCGGGCGCGGCGTCGAGAGGTCGTTGCCGATCGCGCGGCTGTGCGCGAGGAACTCCTCCGTCACCTCGACGCACACGGTATGGCAGCCTTCGTCTTCAGCACACGTGTCACATTGGCCGTTGCGGAAAAAGCCGGTCAGCGGCTCGTGCGAGCACGGCTTCAGCGGTCCGCCGAGGACGTTGCGCGAGGGCAGGGGATTCATCGCTGCCAGCAAATCACGATTGCACCCGGCGATGCACGATCTGATTTTCGGCCATGGCCACGACCTACGAAACCCTCCGCGCCGACATCATTGTCGCGATGAAAGCCCGCGACTCCGCCACGACCACGGCGCTCCGCACCGCCGACGCCGCCGTCAAACGGGCCGCGATGGATCTCAACAAGGAGATCGACGAGGCGCTCACGATCACGACGATTCGGAAAGCGGTTAAAAATCTGGCCGATGCGCGGATCGAATTTGAAAAGGGCGGTCGTGCCGACTTGGTCGCGGCGAACGATGCCGAGATTCGTATTCTGGAAAAATATCTGCCGAAGGGACTCGATGCCGCGACGCTCGATGCACTGATCGCGGCGGCAATTCAGGAGACGGGGGCCTTGTCGAAAAAGGAAATGGGCAAGGTGATCGGCGCGCTCAAGAAGCACCCCGACGCGGCGCTCATTGACTTCGGAGCAGTCAGTAAATTGGTGCAGGCAAAACTGCCCTGAAGCCGGAGCCATTTGGATGCGGGGACCTCGCGGGTGCGATCGCCGCGTTCGTGACAAAATTGGAAAAATGGTCGGCGCAAGGGCGGACGACTGACGGCTCGGGGCATTCTCCTATCACAGGCTGTCGCATTGCCTATTGATACCGCCACTCGGCACCACTAGCCAAGTTACTTACACCGCCACGAATTTCACTCATGAGAACTCCCCGCAGATTTTTATCCATCGTTTTTCTGTGCGCGCTTTGCGTCTCGCTTGGTGCGGCGTCGGCGCGAGCGCAAATGATGGCTCGAATCGTTCGGATCAATGGTGACGCCAATCAGGCGGCGGTGACCAATCCCGGTGCCGTGGCCGTCGCGGCGGCGGTAAATCTCTCGATCGCCGAGGGTGCCTCGATTGAGACGAAGGCTGGCGTGGAGCTTTTCGTGGAAACATTTCCCGGTGCGGTGGCGACGATTCGCCAAAATTCCAGCGTTCGCCTGACCAGCCTGCGACTCGTGGCTGCTGGTGCCGATACGGGCAAGCGCGCCGCCGAGCTTGAGCTCCAGCGCGGCAGTGTGATCTCGACGCTCGATCCTTCCAAGCAGGCGATCACAAAGTATGGAATCAAAACGCCGCGCGGCGTCGCGGCGGCGCGTGGCACGGTTTACGGCGTGAGCGTGATTCCGGCTGCGACGGGGGGGGGCAATTCGTCCGTGCTCGTGCTGAGCGGCACCGTGGTCATCGATCGGGGGGCCGGCGAGCAGCCCATCACGATTCCATTTGGTCAGGCAGCGATCGATAATGCCGATGCGGCAAACCTGCTCTCGACTCTCATCGCGCAGAATCCAGGACTTGCCGCTGATGTATTGGCGGCGGTTGGGGTTGTCGCCGACAACGTGGCAAACGGCACGTCGGCGGCGGGCGACGCGGACAGCGCGGCCCTGCTCCTTGCTTCAGTTACCAATGCCGCGGTGCGGGCGCTGCCTGGTCAGGCTCCCACCATCGTGCAGCGGCTGGTGGGCGCGATTGTGGCTCCCGGTTCCGCCATGGGCGGAAATCAGCGGTCGATTTTGGGCGCGGTATCCGGAGTTACCGATGCGGCGGTGCGTGCAGTCATCGCCTCGGGCGGAGGAATGTCGCAGGTCGGTGCGGCCACGCAAGGTGCGGCCCGTGGGATCGTGCAGGGGAAAGTGACCGATGCTTTGAATGCCGCCCGTGCGGCCAATCCCGGGATTTCACCCGCGGGTTTGCTGGCGGCCGCCAATCAAGCCGCCGGGGGCGAAACCGTGACGAGCGCGTTGAGCGTGATCGGAAATGTCGCGACCGGGACCGCGATCCGGATGTTGGGTCAATCAGTCGACGCGGGGGGCGCTGCGGCGACCGCCAGCGGCATGGGACAGGCCGCGAATGCGGGGGCATCAAGCGGGGCGTTTGCCGCTCTCGCCGGCGCGGGCTTGCCGAATTCCGGCGGTGGATTTACACCGCCCAGCGTCAATGTGGTAGTGAATGCCGGCGGGCCATTGGGGGTCACGACGGTAGCGGCGACCACTGGCGGAACTACCTCCTCATCCTCTTGGGTTGGGCCGGGCGCCGATCCGGTAACCACCCAGACGAACGCGCCCAGCGGACAGACGACTACGTTTGTGCCGCCCATTATCCCGCCTAAGCCGTCGGCAGGGGGATCCGGATCGGGCACGCTGCCGCCCAAAGCTAGCGTCACGCCACTGCTGCCGATCAACCCGGGCCAAAATGTCAGTCCGTCGCGCTGACGCCGGGGGCAGGCTTCACGGTGGCACCCCTACCTCACTCTAGGAATTCGCCTTGGGTGGGGATCTTGCCGACGCGTTTCGCCGCTTCTTCTTCAGGTGTCGCGTTGAGATGGCGCGGCGGTTTGGAAGCTTTGCTCGCCACCGCGGCCTCACGATCAGCTACGATGCGGTCGCAGATCTGGTGAATATGGAGGCGCAGCCACTGGGAAGTGCTGGAGCCGGCGCGATAGTCGGCGGGACCGTAACCGTGGATGCGACCGGATTGGAGCAGCCGGTCGTTCTGCTCGAACTCGGCTGACTTGTCAGGATTATAAACGGCATAGGTGCGACCGCCGCCTTTCTTAACGACCGAAAAGCTCGGCACATCACTCGGGCCGTCCGCGATGTAGATCATGTTCTGGATCGGGATGCGCCGATCCTCAGCGGCCATCTTGGAATTTACGTCGATGGCGGCGTTGCGGTTCGTGCCCTTGTTGATCTCGAAAATCGCGCGGGTCTTCGTCGTGTTGTCGATTACCATGCCGATTTGCGCAATCTGAGACGCCGCATCGAGCGAGAGCTCCTTCTGCTTCAGGAAGCCGGGCTGCAGCGGATTTTCCACGAACTCGCAGGCCCAGATGCCGTCGACGTGCGGGGCGATGGCGCTGCCGCGCACCATCGGCGCGATGCCGGTGCTCACGATGTAGTGCTCAATCGAGATCTCGTGCTTAACGTATTCCGCCCTCTCCAGCGTGAACGCCTTCGCACGTTCGAAGAAATCGGGCAGGCCCGGGTAGAACTTAATTTCGCCGCCACACTCTTTCAGGATCGCGTTGTTCACCCCGTGCATGGGGCCGGCGAGCACGTAGGTGAGCAGATGATTGAGGTAGGCGATCTCGGGCGAGAGGTGATAGCCGCGTTTGCGGTAGTGTTCGGCGAGCTTGTTGGTCTCCTCCCAGAACGTCGCCTCGTCGATCCCGTAGCGGCGGAAAAGAGGCGTCTGCATGTAATCCGGGATTAACGTCTTGTCGAAATCCCAGATGCACGCGATGGTGTTTTGAGTGAAGAGTGTCGTGGCCATATCGGAACGAAATCATCGGGCAGTGCGCCCGGTGTAGTGTGTGCTGCCTTGCGTAGCGCAACCGGTGGTGCGCGCAATTCGCAAATCGCCGCCCACGCTCCGCTCCCTATGGACGAACTTCCCACTCTTGCCCCGTTTCAGCGCCGCCTCGAAGAACTCGCGGCGCAAATGGCGGAGCCGGCGTTTTACGGCAACCCGCGCCGCGCCGCCGACGTGACGCGTGAGCATCAAAAAATTGCCCAGCTGATCGAAGATCATAATGCGCATGAGCGCACCGAGCGCGAGATCGCGGAGGCGCGGGCCTTCGAGCGCGACGCGGCGGCGGACGCCGAACTGCGCGAACTTGCCGCGGCGGAATTGCCCGAGCTGGAGCGCCGCCGCAGCGCCCTGCGCCAGACGGTGCTCCTCGCCATGATTCCGCCCGAGCCGACCGACTCGAGAAACACCGTGATGGAAATCCGCGCGGGCACCGGGGGTGACGAGGCGAGTCTCTTCGCGGCGGATCTCTATCGGCTCTACGCCAAATACGCCGATGAGCGCGGCTGGAAAATCCAGACAATGAGTTGTAGCACTTCGGAGCGCGGTGGGTTCAAGGAGATGATTTTTCTCATTACCGGCACCGATGTTTACAAGCAGCTGAAGTTCGAGAGCGGCGTGCACCGCGTGAAACGTGTGCCGACGACCGAGGCGAGCGGTCGCATCCACACCTCGACGGTGACGGTCGCGGTGTTGCCCGAGGCCGAGGAGGTCGACGTCCAAATCGATCCGCAGGATTTGGAAATAACCGTGATGCGGGCGAGCGGGCCGGGCGGACAGGGCGTGAACACGACCGATTCTGCCGTGCGCATCATCCACACGCCGACGGGCCTGATCGTTTATTGCGCCGACGGGCGCTCACAGCAGAAGAACAAGGCGAGCGCGATGGCCGTGCTGCGGTCGCGGCTGCTCCAGCGTCGAGAGGACGAGGAGCGGGCCAAATACGCCGCCGCGCGCCGCAGCCAGATTGGTTCGGGCGATCGCAGCGAACGCATCCGCACTTATCACTATTTGCAGAACCGCGTGACCGAGCATCGGATCGGACTCACGCTGCACAACCTTCCGCAGGTGCTCGAGGGCGATCTCGACCCGATCATCACGGCGCTGCAAAAGGCTGACTACGAGGAAAAACTCGCGGCGCTCACCGGCCACGATTTCGCGCCGCGCCGGGCGGCAGCGACCGACGACGACTGAGATGCTCACCGTCCTCGAAATCATCAAACGGACGACGGAGTTTTTCTCCAGCAAGGGAATTGAATCGGCGCGGTTGAATGCGGAGCTGCTGATCGGGCACGCGCTCGGGCGGAAACGGATGCAGCTCTACATGGAGTTTGAGCGGCCGTTGGTGGAAGCGGAGCTGGAGAAAATTCGCCCGTTGGTCCGCCGCCGCGCGCAACGAGAGCCGCTGCAATACATCATCGGTGAAACGGAGTTTCACGGCCTCAAGCTCAAGGTCGATCGGCGCGCATTGATCCCGCGGCCTGAAACCGAACTGCTGGTTGAAATGATTGGCCCGCGTGCGTCGTCACTGTCACCGGCGAACATCTTAGATCTCGGCACGGGCTCGGGAGCGATCGCGCTCGCGCTGGCCAGTCTGTTTCCGAATGCGACGGTGCTCGCCGTGGATCGGAGCGAAGAGGCGCTGGCGCTGGCTCGGGAGAACGCCGTGGCGACCGGATTGGCGGAGCGCGTATCGTTTGCCGCCTCCGATTGGTTCCAGGCGGTGCCGATGCAGACCTTTGAAATTGTCGTCTCAAATCCGCCCTATCTCACGGCGGAGGAAACGACCCAGACCTCGCCTGAAGTCCGTGGATTCGAGCCGGTCGCGGCGCTTTCGGCGGCGGAGGACGGGCTCGCAGATCTGGCGCTGATTGTTCGCGCAGCACCGCGCTACCTTGCGAGCGGTGGCCTGCTCGCGCTTGAGACAGGCATCGCGCATCACGCGCGACTGAGCGCGCTCGCGGTGGAGGCAGGATTTTCCCGCACGGAGTCGGCGCAGGATCTGACGGGACGCGATCGCTTTGTCTTCGCTTATCGCTGACGGAGTTCAGCCGCCCTTGACGGTGAGGGGGGCGTGGTTGCTGGCCCAAAGCTCGCGATTGCGACCGAGGATAATCGCATCATTGAGCACGCGGAGGGTCTCGCGCAGATGCACATCCATCTTCACGTAGGTTTCGTTTTCCTCGGCGTCGTCGACATCGTCATCATCGTCGCCGTCCTTTTTCGGCGCCTTAATCTTCGGAACAGGTGGCGGACCCAGGTAGATCGGCTTGAACGCGTAATCGTTTTTCGCGAGACGGTCCTTTTCGGCCTTCATCTCCTTGCGGAAAATGTCGTCGCTGGCCTTCTGCGCCTGGCGTTCGTCGAGGTTAACCGAGATTAATTTCTGTTCCTGACGGCTCTTGAATGCATCTACCACTTTCCTCAGGTAGGTAAATTCTTCGAGTTTCGCCTGCCGATCGACGCTGGCCTGCCGTAGTGGCGTGAGCACTTTTTGATCGAGCGGCTCGCCGTCAAATTTGCTGGTGGGAATGCGATCCCAGACCAGCGCTCGGGGCAGATCAGCTTCACCAATCATCGGGATGTAATCCTCAATGGAGGGCAGGGTGATGTCAGGAATTACACCCTTGAGCTGGGTTGAGGCCCCACTGGGCAAATAATATTTTTGGATGGTGAACTTCGCCGCGCCGGTTTTCTGCGGTGAAAGGGCCAGCGCGCGGGAGAGCTGCTTCATTTCCACGACCTGTTGCACGGTGCCCTTGCCGTGGGTGGAACTGTCCCCGATGACGATGCCGCGGCCGTAATTCTGGAGTGCGCCCGCTACAATTTCCGAGGCCGAAGCGCTGAAGCGATCAACGAGGACGGCGAGCGGGCCGGCGTAGGCGATGCGCGAGTCCTTGTCGCCGTCGACTTGGATATCGCCGTTGAAATTTTTCACCTGCACCACGGGACCTTTTTGAATGAAGAGACCTGTTAGCTCGATGGCCTCGGCGAGGTATCCGCCGCCGTTGCGCCGGAGATCCAGCACGAGGCCCTGCGCGCCGCGTTGTTTGAGTTGCTCGATGAGGCGGGCGACATCCTTGGAGGCGGAGCTGCGCTCGGAATCGGTGTCTCCGTCGTCGCCCTCACTGTAGAAGGCGGGGAGGGTGATGACGCCGAGGGTCTGCATTTTGCCCTCGGTGCCCTCGGCCGGCACTTCGAAAACGGCGGCGCGCGCGCGGGCGGAATTCAATTTCACGGTATCGCGCGTGATGATGATTTCCTTGCGCACGGAGCTGTCACTGGCGTCGGCGGGCTGCACGATGA
This sequence comes from Opitutaceae bacterium, assembly GCA_031411015.1. GTDB lineage: Bacteria > Verrucomicrobiota > Verrucomicrobiia > Opitutales > Opitutaceae > ER46. Next base: position 16,466 of record JANOAF010000306.1, read on the forward strand.
GACTGACTTCGGTGCCCTTGCGACCACGAATCTTGTCGACGATTTTCCGTAATTTCATGCCGAGAATCTCGACCGGCTCGCCGCCCTTTTCCCCGACGGAAATAATCTTGTCGTTGGGTTTTAACTGGCGGCCAAGATCGGCGGGGCCGCCTGGGATGATTTCCTTTACGACGCAGTTATCATCGTCGAGGCCGAGCAGCGCGCCGATGCCGACGAGCTTCAGTTTCATCTGAATCCCGAAGTCCTCAAAGGTCGACGCCGAGAAATAGGTCGAGTGCGGATCGTAGAGCTTGGCGATTGTCGTGAGGTAGAGTTCCGCCAGATCGTTGCCCTCGATCTCGCCGAGATTTTTCAGCATGCGTTCGTAACGCTTGCGGACCTTCTCCTTGGCTTCCACGAGGGTTTTCTTGTTCAGGATTTCCTCGACGAGTTCGAATTTGAGGCGCTTCTGCCAGAGTTCATCCGCGGCCGTGGCGTTGACGGGCCATTCGGATTTGGTGCGGTCGCGGCGGTAGGTTTCGTTGGTGGTGAAGTCGAAGTCCTTGTTCAGCTGCTCGTAGATCCAGGCGATGCGTTGTTCCACCCGCGTCTGGTAAACGTAGAAGATTTCGTAGGCGGCGTTGATATTACCGAGGAAGGCCGTGTTGTAGTAGATGTTCTTCGCGTAATCCTCGTCGAACTTAGTGCGATCGGAACCGAGAAAAAACAGGCGCTGACCGTCGAGGGACTCCATGTAGTCCGGGATGACACTGGCGTAATCCGCACTCCGCACGGCATCGTGATTGTAGTGGAGCTCGTCGAGCAACTTGGTGAGGGCGTTGGCCTCGGTGGCCAGAATATCGGAAGTCGTGAAGAGCTTCCGGTCGGCGGCGATGGCACCGGTGGCGAGGGCAAGCGCAGTGGCGACGCGAAAAAATAGGGAGCGGACGGTTCCGTGGGCGCAAATCATGGCGTGGTTAGAGGACGGCGGAGGAGAAATGTTTCGGGGGAATTTGGCGGTGTCTGACCTAAGGACGACTCAGGAAGGATTTGGCTTCGGCGAGGACGCGTTTCTCATCGGCTGAGAGGGCGGCCAGACCCTCGCTATTGATCTTGTCGAGGATACGGTCGACCTCCGCGCGGACATCCTCGCGGGATCGCGGCGGCACGGGTGGGGCGAATTCTTCGGCGACGGGTGACTGAACCGCACTGTGGGCGAGGACGGTCTGCCGGACTGGCGCGGCGGGCGCACGATCCTCGGGGTTGAACCACCGGGCATGATGAACGAACCGACAATAAAACAAGCCCACGGCCAAGCCACCGAGGTGGGCGGAGCAAGCCAGCGAAAGATTCAAGGGAAGTGGCACCGCGGGAATTTCGCACAGCGTGAGGCCGAGCCCCTCCAACGTGGCCACACTCCAAAGGACGTGCTTGGGCTTCAACGTTACGGGGAAAACAAAGAACAGGAGAAAACTGATTCGCTCGTCCGGGAAAAAACACGCGAACACCGCGAGCAAGGCCATCACTCCGGCGGTGGCCCCAATCAGCGGAGCGGAGCTGCTGCTCCAGTGCACGCCCGCCCACGCCAACGCGCCAATCAAGGTAGCGGCGGCGTAGAGTCCGAGAAAACGCTGGGTGCCAAGCATCGGGGCGAGTTCACGGCCAAGAAAAAAAAGCGCGAGACCGTTGGCGACGAGGTGGAAAATAAAACCGGTGCTGTGGAGGAAGGAGTAGGTGAGCAGCGTCCAAAGGTGTCCTTCCTTGAGCGCCGCGGGCGTGAGTCCGAAGGTATCGGTCAAGCGTTCATCGGCACCGCGGAACCACTCGGCCCCCAGAATCATTTGCAGGGCGAATCCAGCTACGATCGCTGACAGCAACCAGATCAGCGCCGACGTCTTTTCCCGAGGATAGTCGTCCCGCAGGTAGGGCCGGTCGGAAAGCATGGGGCGAAAACGTAGCGCAGCGTCGGGCAAACACAAGCCGCCGAAATGAGATCGTTGCCCATCATCCGCGGAAATTTCCGTCATGCGGGTGAGGTGCTTGGCCCGGAGCGGGCAATGGCGGGAATTTTGGTTGGCCGGGATGGCGCTTGCGGCACCGGCTATCGGCCGGCACTGCTGAGAGCGATGAATGTGAAATTGTTTTTCGCGCTGGCCGCTCTGGTTGGCTTAGTGGGGTGCGAGTCGATCGGTGATGCCACGAGTGCGGTGCGCGAGCGGATTGCGGCGCGGGACGAGGGCAAAGTTCGCATTTACGCAGCGGCTCCTCGCGTGGTCTACGATGCGGTGCGGACGGCGGCGGCGGACATGGGCTACCGTTTTTTGCGCGGCGGGCCGGCGCAGGGGGAATTCGAGGCGGTGAGCGGCGTGCGGGCGGGCGAGACACACGGTAGCTCCCGGCAAATCTCCATGAAGGTGAAGTTGAAACCCACGCTGGACGGGAAGGGCACCGAGATCGCCGTGCGGCTGGGAGAGATTCTTGAGGCCGACTCCTCGAACCGGGCGGGGCAGGCGACCGAGACTCCGCTGCGCGATACGCCGCAGCATGAAGTGTTTTTCCAGCGGATAGCGCGGGTGTTGGGCGTGCCGGCGGAGACGGAGCGGGCGCGGCCTTGATCGGCTCCATGGAGTGGGTTTCGCCGCGAAATCGCGTCGAAGTTCGGGCTTGCCGGACGTCGTGGCAACGGGGACTCTGACCGTTCGCGGCGGTTAGTCGGTCGGGTTGGCGTAATGCCGCGAGCTCCCGCCAGCCTGTCACGTTAGTTCAACCATCAACCAATTCGGCTTCGCTCAAAAGGCGGAGTCGACCCGTCGGATGAGCGCCGTTGGAGCGGGCGCGCAGCCGACGTATTCCGCACATGAGTTCAGTAATGCAAGACCTGCTCGCGCAGTCATCCTTCGACAAGTTGAAGGAAGGCGCGATTGTCCCCGGTGTTATCACCGAAATTCGCCAGAACGACGTAGTCGTCGATATCGGCGGTAAATCCGAAGGCGTCATTCCCGCCAACGAGTTCCTCGACATTGGCGAACTCCAGATCGGCTCCACCATCGAGGTGTTGGTCGAAAAACTGGAGGACAAGTTCGGCGCTCCGCTCCTGTCGTTCGACAAAGCCGAGCAAAAGAAAAACTGGGATAACATCCTCACCAAATTCCCCGAGGGCTCCATCGCCGCGGGTCGCGT
>JANOAF010000307.1:0-6911 GCA_031411015.1 Opitutaceae bacterium
GGGATGAGCCTGAACTTCCGGTTGCCGACGGTGCCGGGAGCGGATGGCAATGCGCGGGCACCGACGCATGTGATCAGCGTGATTAACTCCGAGCAGATTTTTACCGTGGACGGACAGCGTAAGCTGAGTGAGCTCAGGGGCTGGTTGCTCCAGCAGAAAAAGGATCCGGCGCGGAAGCCCCTGCTGCTCGTGCGCGGCAGCGCCGAGGGACAAATCTCCGTTTTGGCCGAGATCTCAAGCGCGGCATCGGCTGCCGGATTCGAGGTGCTGTTGGCCGCTGGCGACAGCGAAACGCCGGGCAAGGTAAGGGAAGGGGGGCGTTAAGGTGAGTTCCGGATCGAAGAGTGACAGTGGGCATTGGCTCGCCGCCGCGATTGGCGCGCTGATCGTTGTGGGAGGAGCCTTTTTTTTGTTCCGGTTTCCGGCTGCGCCGCCGTTGCCGACGTTGGCGGCCGGGAAATCGACGGTTCAGCTCGCGCGTCCCGGGCAGGCGGACGAACTCTTGCGGCAAGAGACCGAAATGCGGGACCTGGGTCCGCTTTTTCTCCCGACCCACCGAAACGCGTCGTTGCCGGAGCCGAAGCGTGAGCCGGGACGCACCGTTTTGGACCAAGAGAATCCGAAATGGAGTTTTGGTGACGCGGACCCGCAGGTGGCCGGGGCTTTCCCTCCGATCGCGATTTTGGCGGGAAAATCGGTCGAAAAAGCCGAACCGGCCGATGCCTTGTCCATTGAGTCGGCGGAAGCGCCGCTCCTGGGATTCGGGCGACGTGGCGCCGAAATCCAGGCGATGGAGGAGCGGGGTGGATTTGTCGAGGTGACGGCGACTGGCAGCGGCGAAATAGTGCTGGTGAAGGCCCTGCCGGTGACCGCTCGCCCGGCCGCACTCGGAAGCAAACCTTGGTCCCCGATGGAATTACTCGCGATGGTCGATGCAGCAGGCTTGGCCAGCCCCCTTGTGATCACCGAGGGATCGCGAGTCGAAGAGGTGGATTTGCATTTTAAAAACTACCTCACGCAGACATTTCTAATCGGAGCTCGCCTAACTCCGGGTTACTACCGGATTACGGTCGCGCCGTAGAATTTTTACGAAACGACCGAATTTGCTGTTGACGGTGCCAAACGCGGGTTGCACGTTCAACAGCTCTTTTCGTTTTTTGGCACTTCCTTGTTCTGCCCAGATAGCTCAGTTGGTAGAGCACCCCCTTGGGAAGGGGGAGGTCGACGGTTCAAATCCGTTTCTGGGCTCCAGGGTCAGAAAACACGTCGGTTCAGGCTTCGGCGACGTTAAACTTTCAGAAGTCGCATTTCATCATCACCCAAACATCCGTCTCCCATGGCTAAAGCCCAATTCGCCCGCACAAAACCGCACGTGAACGTCGGCACGATCGGTCACATCGATCACGGCAAGACGACCACGACCGCCGCTATCTTGGCCGTGCAGTCCCGCAAGGGTCTGGCCGAGCTCAAGGCCTATTCTGACATCGCGAAGGGCGGCACCGTGCGTGACGCCACCAAGACGGTCACGATCTCCGTGGCCCACGTGGAGTATGAGACAACCAAGCGCCATTACGCGCACGTCGATTGCCCCGGCCACGCTGACTTCGTTAAGAACATGATCACGGGTGCGGCCCAGATGGACGGCGCTATCCTTGTCGTTTCCGCGGCCGACGGCCCGATGCCCCAGACCAAAGAGCACGTTCTGCTCGCTCGCCAAGTCGGCGTGCCGAAGATCGTCGTTTTCCTGAACAAGGTCGACCTCATCGATGACCCTGACCTCCTCGAACTCGTTGAAGAGGAAATCCGTGACCTCCTGACCAAGTATCAGTTCGACGGTAAGGGCACCAAGATCGTTCGTGGATCCGCTACTGCAGCTCTCGCCGGCACGCCTGAGGGCGAGAAGGCGTTCGCTGAGCTGATGGACGCTATCGACACCGAGATTGCCGAGCCGGTCCGCGAGATGGACAAGCCTTTCCTGATGTCCGTTGAAGACGTCTTCTCGATCACCGGCCGCGGCACCGTCGCGACCGGCCGTATCGAGCGCGGGATCATCAAGGTCAACGACCCCGTCGAGATCGTCGGTCTCAAAGACACCGTGGTGTCGGTCGTGACTGGTATCGAAATGTTCCGCAAGCTGCTCGATAGCGGCCAAGCCGGTGACAATGTCGGTATTCTCCTCCGCGGTATTGAAAAGGACGCCATCGAGCGTGGCCAGGTGCTCGCCGCTCCGAAGTCGATCACCCCGCATAAGAAGGCCAAGGCCGAAATCTACGTCCTCTCGAAGGACGAGGGTGGCCGCCACACGCCGTTCTTCAACGGCTACCGTCCCCAGTTCTATTTCCGCACGACCGATGTGACCGGAATCGTCAACTTGCCGAAGGGCGTGGAGATGATCATGCCGGGCGACAACATCGCAGTCGAAATCGACCTCATCGTGCCTATCGCGATGGAGAAGACTCAAAAATTCGCCATTCGCGAAGGCGGCCGCACCATCGGTGCCGGCCGTATCTCCGAGATCATCGAATAAGCGCTTCGATAACTCTCCAACGGCGACTCGCCGAGGCCTCGCAAGGGTGCCTCGGCTGTGTCGTCTAAAGGACCAAAAACAGGCGCGTAGCTCAATTGGTAGAGTAGCGGTCTCCAAAACCGTTGGTTGGGGGTTCGATTCCCTCCGCGCCTGCCAGCTATTTTCCGAATGAAAAACCCTTTCCGCAGCATCCGACTCTTCGTCGGTGAAATGATCGAAGAGCTGAAGAAGGCAACTTGGCCGACCAAGCTAGAGCTGCGCGACTCCACCATCGTGGTGGTGGTGGCCGCGGTCATTCTCGGTCTGTTCACCAGCATCAGCGATTTCTCGCTCTATCAGGTCGTCGATTTGTTCACCTCTTGGGTGAGCTGAAGTCTCCGCGCCCCGCATCATGCCCACCCAAACGACCGCGCCCGCTGGCGCCCAGTGGTTCGCGCTTCATACGCTCTCCGGTCAGGAGAACAAGGTGAAGCTCTACATCGAGCGGTTCAAGAAGGCCGAAGAACTGGATGATCACATCTTCGAGATTCTGCTGCCGACCGAAGTCGTTTCCGAGGTCAAGGCTGGCAAAAAATCCACCAAGGTGCGCAAGCTCTACCCGGGCTACGTCTTCATTCAGGCGAAGCTTTACGGTGACGATAAGAAGTTGATCAACAAGCCGTGGTATTTCGTCAAGGAGACCACCGGCGTGATCGGTTTCGTCGGCGGTGACCGCCCGGCGGCGCTGAGGCAAACCGAGGTCGATGAAATCTACGCTCGCATCGAGGCCGCTAGCGGCAAGGAAGTGCCGAAGGTCCAATACACCGTCGGCGAGGAAGTGAAGATCACAGATGGTGCATTCGCATCGCTCACCGGCCGCATCGACGAAATCGATCCCGATCGCGGCAAGCTTAAGGTTTCCGTCTCCATCTTTGGCCGCTTCACCCCGGTCGAACTCGAATACTGGCAGGTTCAGCGCTCTTCCGAGTGAACTGGTTTTGCTAACACCAAATATTTTTTAACATGGCCAAGAAGATCCAAGGTTACATCCGCCTCCAGTTGCCCGCCGGGGCTGCGAATCCCGCTCCCCCGGTCGGTCCCGCGCTCGGTGCGCAGGGCGTCAACATCATGGCGTTCTGCAAGGAGTTCAACGCCCGCACCAAAGACCAAAACGGGATGATCCTTCCCGTGGTGATCACGGTGTTCTCGGACAAGAGCTTCACCTTCATCCTCAAGTCGCCGCCGGCTTCGGTCCTCCTCAAGAAGGCCGCCAACATCGCGAGCGGCTCCGCCAAGCCCAATCAAGACAAGGTCGGCAAGGTCACCAAGAAGCAGCTCCTTGAGATCTATAATCTCAAGAAGGCCGATTTGAACGCCACGACCCCCGAGGCCGGCATTAAGGTCATCGCCGGCACCGCCCGCAACATGGGCATCGAGGTCGTCGACTAATTTTTGTAGGCGGCGAGCTCATTGGCGCTTCGTGCGCCGGTAGCGAGCGGCCTGCGACAACGAAAACCCAACTCACCGCGGGAGTCTCGTCCGGGACGTTCGCACCGCAAGGAGTCCACAATGGCAAAAAAGCACAGCAAACGATACAACAGCGCCATCAAAGTCGCTGACCTCACCAAGGATTACCCGCTTAAGGAAGCGGTTGAGATTCTTGCGAAGTTCCCGAAGGCGAAGTTCGACGAGACCGTCGAGCTTTCCTTCAGTCTCGGCGTCGATGCCGCCTCCGGCGAGCAGAACGTCCGTGGCACCACGCCGCTGCCCAACGGTTCCGGCAAGAAGGTCCGCGTCATCGTCTTCACCGACGATGCGCCGAAGGCCATCGCCGCTGGTGCAGACGAGGCGGGCCTCGCTGACCTGATGAAGAAAGTCAGCGACGGCTGGCTCGAATTTGACGTCGCCATCGCGACGACCGAGGCGATGAAAACGGTCCGCACGCTCGCCCGCGTGCTCGGTCCCAAGGGTCTCATGCCCAATCCGAAAGCGGGCACGGTGACCGATGATATCCCCGCGGGCATCAAGGCTGTTAAAGCCGGTCGCGTGGAGTTCAAGATGGACAAGACCGCGAACATCGGAGTCGGCGTCGGTAAACGTTCGTTCACCGTTGCGCAAATTCTGGAAAATGCCGCGGTCGTCCTCGAAGCGGTGGGCAAGTCCAAACCCACGACATTCAAGGGGAGCCAGTTTATCAAGGGCGTCACCATCTCCTCGAGCATGAGCCCGAGCGTGAAAGTCGCTTCCACCGAGTTCAGCAAATACTGAGGAGCCCGACCATGAGAGCCGAAAAACAATACCTGATTTCCGAGGTCGATACTCACCTCAAAAAGTCCGACTACGTCATCCTCACGAATTTCTCGAAGGTGACCGTCGCGGACACCGCTGAGCTGCGCAAGCGTCTCACCGCCGAGAAGGCCGAGTTTCACGTCGTCAAAAACAGCTCGCTCCGCGTCGCCGCCAAGGCGCTCGGCCTGCCCGAGTTCGAGTCCGCCCTGATCGGCCCGACAGCGGTGATTGTCGGCGTCAAGAATTCCGCCGGCGTTGCGAAGATCCTGAAGAAATTTTTTGAGGACAAGCAGAAGCTCGAGATCAAGGTGGGCGTGATCGACAAGAAACTGATCACCGCCGCCGATCTCGCGAAGATTGCCGACCTCCCGCCGTTCGACGCGCTGCGCTCGCAGTTCCTCGGGCTCCTCAAGAGCAACGCCGCCGCCTTCGTCCGCGTGCTCGATGCCAAGGTCAAGAAGGAGCAGCCCGCTGCTCCGGCCGCCTAAGTCACCTTCAACCCAAACCATTTTCGCGATCGCACGGCGATTCCTCGCCGTGCGATTCGTGGAGCCAAAAATCCAACGGGGTAGGCTAGGGGATACGTCCCTTAAACGCGTTTCATTTCCCGAAACCGCTAACCGCGCCCAGGACAAATCAACATGAGCAACGTTACCAAAGATCAAGTCATCGAGTGGCTGTCCGGCCAGTCGGTTATCGACCTCGCCGCCCTCGTCAAAGACCTCGAAGGCAAGTGGGGCGTGTCCGCCGCCGCTGCTGCTTCCGCTGGCCCTGCCGCTGCTGCCGGCCCCGCTGTCGTCGCTGAGGCACAAACTGAGTTCACCGTCATCCTCAAGGAAGCCGGCGCGAACAAGATTGGCGTCATTAAGGAAGTCCGCGCCATCACCGGCTTGGGCCTCAAGGAAGCCAAGGACCTCGTCGAGGGTGCGCCGAAGCCGGTCAAGGAGAACGCTCCCAAGGCCGAGGCCGAGGAAATCAAGAAGAAGCTCGAGGCGGCCGGCGCCAAGGTCGAGCTCAAGTAACGCCCGAGAAGCTTGGCGATTTCACTCGCACAACTTCTGGTATTTTCAGGACAGGCCGCGCGCCCGCGCGGCCTGTCTTTTGCCTTTTCATTTTTCGTTCTTTTGTCCGCTGCCAGTCGCGCTCGCTGACCCCTCGTCGGCGCTGCGTTCTTCTTCCGTTTCGCAATTTTTCACCGGGATATTCTCATGGCCGACCGTAACCACACCGAACGCGTAAACTTCGGCAAGCTCCGCGAAGTGATCCAGCCGCCGAATCTCATCGAGATTCAAATCACCTCGTATCTCGACTTTCTCCAGAAGGGCATCCCTGAGAAACAGCGCAAGCCCCAGGGCCTCGAGGCGGTCTTCCGCGAGGTCTTCCCGATCCTGAGTTACGACGAGCGCCTCACGCTCGAATACGTCTCCTACAATCTTGGCGACCCCAAGAACACCGAGCTCGAGTGCCTGCGCGAAGGCATCACCTACTCGGTGCCGCTCTACGTGAAGCTCCGCCTCCGAGAGGAAGATTTCATCAAGGATGAGGATATCTACATGGGCGAAATCCCCATGGTCACCGAGCGCGGTTCCTTCATCATCAATGGCGCCGAGCGCGTCGTCGTTTCGCAGCTCCACCGCTCGCCCGGCATCGCGTTCGAGGTGACCCCGCACCCGAACGGCAAACCCCTTCACTCTTTCCGCATCATTCCCGACCGCGGCACCTGGCTCGAAGTGCAGTTCGACAACAACGACCTGCTCTACGTTTACCTCGATCGCCGTCGCCGTCGCCGGAAATTCCTCATCACGACGCTGCTTCGCGCCATCGGCTACTCCAGCGACATCGACCTCCTGAATCTCTTCTACGAGATCAAGGATCTCAAGGTCTCCAAGGCGCTCGACATGGAGAACGTCTCCACGCTCGTCCTCGTGGAAGACGCCATCGATGCCCAGAAGGGCGTCGTCCTCGCGCGCGCGTTCGAGCCGCTCACCAAGGCGATCGTCCGCACCTTTGAGAAGCACGACATCACGACGCTCCGGATCATCGACACCTCGATCGACGAGGGCGCGATCATCCGTGCGCTGAAAAAAGATCCGACGCGCAACGAAGAAGAAGCGCT
>JANOAF010000308.1:0-5565 GCA_031411015.1 Opitutaceae bacterium
AATTTGATTTGTCACACATACATTTTCTTTAGTCTTTGTTGGGGTCTTTGCTTGGGTGGTACTAAATCCCACGGCTGGTTTCGTCCCTCGCGGCGCGAGGCCATGGGCCTCATTTCCTGATTTGCGCCCTGCGGAATCGACGTAGATGACGCGCCCGGTGCCAGAGCAACCAACGCACTACCCACGGCCGGGGATCGGGCCCGAACCGGCTACGACGCGAGGATGGCGTCGATTTTCGTGAGCTCGTCGGGGGCGAACGGGAGGTTGCGCAGCGCTGCGACGTTTTCCTCGATCTGGGAAACTTTGCTCGCGCCGATGAGTGCGGACGTGATGGCGGGATTGCGCAGGACCCAGGCGACCGAAAGTTGCGCGAGCGACTGACCGCGCGCACGAGCCATCGCGTCGAGCGCGCGAATCTTGCCGAGCTTGTCCGCGGTGATGTGCTCGGGTTTCAGAAAACGCGGATCGTGACCGGCGCGGGAGTCGGCCGGGATACCGGTGAGGTAGCGGTTGGTGAGCACTCCCTGCGCGAGCGGACAAAACGCGATGCCGCCGATTCCTTCGTCGAGCAGCACGCGATCGAGGCCGCGCTCGATCCAGCGTTCGAACAGATGGTATTTCGGCTGGTGAATGAGGCAGGGCGTGCCGAGGTCGCGCAGGATTTTCGCGGCGCGCGTGGTTTGCTCGGCGTTGTAGTTCGAGAGCCCCGCGTAGAGTGCCTTGCCGGCGCGCACGGCCTGCGCGAGTGCGCCCATCGTCTCCTCCAGCGGCGTCTCGGGATCCGGGCGGTGCGAGTAAAAGATGTCGACGTAGTCCAATCGCATCCGGCGCAAACTCTGATCGAGCGAGCTCAAAAGATATTTCCGCGAGCCCCAGTCGCCGTAGGGGCCGTTCCACATAGTGTAGCCGGCCTTCGTCGAGATGATCTGTTCGTCGCGATGCGCCGCGAGATCAGCGTGGAGGATCTTGCCGAAGGTTTCCTCCGCCGAACCCGGTGGCGGCCCGTAGTTGTTCGCGAGATCGAAGTGCGTGATCCCGAGATCGAAGGCGCGCAGGATCAAGGCCCGGCTGTTGGCGAAATCGTCCACCGCACCGAAGTTGTGCCAGAGCCCGAGCGAAAGCGCCGGGAGCTTGAGCCCGCTGCGACCGCAGCGGCGGTAGAGCGCGGGATTGTCGTAACGCGTGGCGGAGGGGAGATGCGACATGATGGGATCACGAATGGCGGGCGAGGGGCGGAGCGCGCAACGACATTTCCAGAGGCAAAAAAACCCGCCGGCGAACCGGCGGGTTGAATTTGGGGAAAGGGGTAGTCGCGCTTCAGGTGGCAAACGCCTTCGGGATCGCCGCGTCGAGATCGACGGCGTGCGGGTGGTTGCGTTTGACGCGGTGGAGCTGATGGCGGCGCTGGAGCATGCGATCAAGTTTGTCGATCAGCATGGAGACGGCCTTGTGGCACTCGTCCGCCTGCACGGCGGCATTCATATCGGGGCCGTGGATTTGGATGTGGCCCTTGGCGGTGAACTGCACACCGTGCGCTGGATTACGATCACACTGGAGCTCAACGCGGAGTCGGATGATGCGCTCCTCGTGACGAAACAATCGCTCGGCTTTCTCCCGGACGAACGTCTTAAGCGACGGAGTCAGATCGAGGTGAATGCCGGAGACGATTACTTCGTGTTGGTTTTGGCTGTTCATGTTTCTGCGTATGGGTTCGGTTGAGGCCCGGTCGGATCCCAGTCCGGCCGGGCCGTAAAAATTCAAACCTCTCGCAAACGTCGTGCCCTCGCTTAGCGAAGCGCTCCAACCATTCGCGGCCGTCGTCTTGACGGGCGGATCTTCCGGTATTGGAAAATCATTCATTCGGCTGGCCGGGACCCTGAGTTCTGATCTCGTGATTTGCAACCTCTCGCGCCGGCCGCCGCCCGAAAATATTTTCCCTAATGCCGCGAAAAGATTGAACCATTTTTACTGCGACCTTGCGCGCTCCTCTGAGGTGGAAACCTCGGCGGTGGAAATTCAGGCCTTTCTGGGGCGCACCGTGCCGACCGGACGGATTCTACTTATCAACAACAGTGGTGTCGGAGCCTTCGGGGCTTTTGCAGAACAGGACGCGGCGAAGCAACTCGCGCTCATCGACGTGAACGTGCGCGCGCTTGTGCAACTCACCGGCCTGCTACTGCCGCTGTTATGCGAGCGTGGCGGTGCGATTATGAACATCGCTTCCACGGTCGCGTTTCAGCCGACGCCGTTTGCCGCGACGTATGGCGCTTCGAAGGCGTTCGTGCTGCATTGGTCACTGGCGCTGAATGAAGAACTCCGTGGGACCGGGGTGCGCGCGATCGCGGTGTGCCCGGGGACAACGACGACGGATTTTTTCCGCACCGCCGGTCTCGGCGATTCGGCGGGCAAGACCAAATTCAGCATGACGACGGATCAAGTGGCCGAGGCGGCTCTGCGCGCGCTCGCGGCGGGCCGCGCGCAAGTCGTGCCGGGCTGGGCGAACAAGCTCTACACCTTTGTCGGATCGAAACTGAGGAAGTCGCACGCCGCACGCATCGCCGCCTCCGTGCTCAAAGGCCGGCGGCCGAACAAGGCCGCGACGTGAGCGCGCCGCCCCCGATTCCGGCGCTGCCCGACGACGATTTTTCCCAGCGTGCATGCGCCTGGCCGCGGCGGGAGAGGAAAGCGGGCCGCGTCACGTTGATCGCGCCGGAAGCGGTGCCCGGTTGGATCGTTTACGAGGATGAGCGGTTGTTGGTGGTGAACAAACCCGGCGATGTCGTGTGCCACCCGTCCAAGGCCGGGCCGTGGTCGAGCCTCGTCGGCGCGCTGCGGGAATACGCCAAGCTGGAAACGGTGCATCTCGTGTTTCGCCTCGACCGCGAGACGAGCGGCATCGTCGTCCTTGCCAAGGATGCGAAGATGGCGAGCCGCCTCCAGACTGCGATGCAGCAGCGGAAAATCGGCAAGGCTTACCTCGCAATTGCGACGGGTGAACTCGCGGCGCCCGTGACCGTCAATCAACCGCTGGGGGACGACATCTCGAGTCCGGTGTTCGTGAAATCAGCGGTGGTCGCGCTCGGTGAAGGGCAGACCGCGGTCACGCATTTCACGCCGCTCGCGGTCGGCGGCGGGTTCACGTTTGTGCGCGTCGTGACCGAGACCGGGCGCAAACACCAAATCCGCGCGCACGCACAGTGGCTCGGGCACTCGCTCGTCGGCGATAAGATCTACGGGCCGAGCGCGCTGCTCTATCTCGACTTCGTCGATCACGGCTGGACCGAAGCGCTCGCGGAAAAACTCCTGCTCCCGCGCCAGGCGCTGCATTGCGCCGAAATCGATCTGCGGCCGACGGGATTGCCTTATGTGTTCAGCGCGCCGCTGGCGGAGGATATGCGTGCGTTTCTGGCCGTGCGCGGAATCGCGGCGCGCCTGGAGTAGGGCGGGGTCTCTGACCCGCCCTCAGTGTGAACACTCAGCGTGCAAAAAGGCGGGTCACAGACCCGCCCTACTTTTCGAGCGCCTTGCGCAGCACGGGCTCGAACAAGTCAGCGTGCCGCATGAAACCCAAATCGCTCGGGTGCGAGCCGTCGGTGGCGCCTTCGTCGTCGTGGCCGAGCAGATCATCGCCGCCGAGGTAGTGCAGATTTTTCACGCCGTCTTTTTGCAGGGTCGCGAAACACTCGCGCAGCGCGGCATGGTTATCGGTGTGATGTTTGTCGCGCGCCGGGAGAATCCACGAGTTCGTATTACGCCGATCCTCGATGAGCACGATGGGCGTGGTGGGGTGGGCGGCGCGGAGCTGCTGCACGAGTGGGATGCACTTCGCACGCACGTCGGCCGCACCCATGTTGGGCAGGCAGTCGATGACGAACACGGCGGCGTCGATCTTCACGAGCAGTTCGCCGACGGCGGCGTCCATCCGGCCGTTGCCGGAGAAACCGAGATTGATCACGGGCGTGTCGAAGCGACGGCCGAGGATCGCGGTATGCACCATACCGGGCCGTGACGCGCTGGCGCCGTGCGTGATGGAGGTGCCGTAAAATACGATGGGCTTGGCCGTGCGCGGCGCGAGCGGCTCGAACTTCGCGCCGGGCGCGACGCCGAGGGAGAGATTTTCCACGCCGTTGTAGAGCGGCAGGTAGGCGGCATATTCACGCAGGCCGGGCTTGAGGCCGGCGACGATTTGCTGGCGCATGATTTTTTTGTCGGGCCGCGTGACGCCGACCCAGCGCCATTTCCCGGCGTCGTCGCGGGCATAGAGGTCGAGACCGCTCGCACCGATGGCGGTCATGTTGGCGCCGGCGAGGCGCTCCTTGCTGAGCGTGTAGTTGGCCCAGATCTCGGTGGCGTCGGTCTTGAAGCGCACCATCATGCCGGCGCTGTCGCGGCTCAGGCCCCACACGGCGCCGGTGACCTTGCCCTCGGCCTCGCCGGGAAAACGATCGAACCAGCGTTTGCGTTCCATATCGCCGAACGCGCGGCCCTCGACGCCCCACGTCGTGACATCGTGCCACGCGAGCGTGGGCTCAGCGGGTTGTTTGGCTTTGGCGGCGGGAGTCTTCGGTGCTTGGGCGAAAGCCGGAGTCGCAACGAGCAGGCTCGAAACGATGAACAGCAAACTGGGCAGGGAGGCGAGGGGGCGCATGACGGGACGCTCGCATGACGACGGGCGCGCGGTCAAGCGACGGACGGGTGAGCGCCACAGTGTGGCTCTAAAATTGCCCACACCCCGAGGTCGCGATTGCACCGGCGAAGCAAGCCCGGCATTGCAGCGGGATGAAATCGATCCTCAACGATGCCGCGACGCGCTCGATCCGTTACCTGGAAACTCTGGATGCGCGCTCCGTGGCGCCGACCGTCGCGGCGGTGGCGGCGCTGCGGGCCTTCGACGAACCGCTGCCGCAAACCTCGTCCGATTCGGCGGCGGTCCTGCGGATGCTCGACGACGTGGGCTCGCCCGCTACGACGGCGATGGCGGGACGGAGATTTTTTGGCTTTGTCATTGGCGGTTCGCTGCCAGTGACCCTCGCGGCGAACTGGCTCGCGGGCGCGTGGGATCAAAATGCCGGGCTCGGCAAACCCACACCGAGTGCGTCGTATCTTGAACAAGTTTCGCTGCGCTGGCTGCTCGAGCTTTTGAGGCTGCCGAGCGAATGCGCGGGATCGTTTGTCACGGGGGCGACGGTGGCGAATCTCTGCGGGCTCGCCGCCGCGCGGCACGCGGTGCTCAAGCGTGCGGGTTGGAACGTCGAGGCCGACGGCCTCTTCGGCGCGCCGCCGATCACGGTGGTCATTGGCGCGGAGGCGCACCCTTCGGTGACGAAATCGCTGGGCGTGCTCGGGCTCGGTCGCACGCGGGTGGTAAAAGTCCCCGTCGATCCGCAGGGGCGGATGCGCGTCGAGTTGATGCCGGCGATTGCCGGGCCGACGATTGTGTGTGCGCAGCTCGGCAACGTGAACACGGGCGCGTGCGATGATGTCGCGGAGATTTGTCGCCGGGCGAAACCGGCGGGCGCGTGGGTGCACGTGGATGGTGCGTTTGGACTTTGGGCGGCCGCGACG
>JANOAF010000309.1:0-4324 GCA_031411015.1 Opitutaceae bacterium
GGCGAGGGCTTCACCCCGCCGTCGGTGGGCAGCATCGGTGCCGCCTTACCCGGCGAACTGCCACTAATCATCACCGACCCGCGTCGCGGCCAATCCTACCCTGTCGCCGACACGGTCACTGGCGGCAACCCGGGCCTGGCACCCGAAACGTCACGAAGCTTCACCTACGGCTTGGTCTTCCAGCCGCGTTGGCTCACGGGCTTCCGGATCAGCGCGGATTTTTACCGCATCAAGAAGCAGGATCGCATCGTCAACCTGACCACGACCACCCTGCTGGCGAACGAATCTCTGATGCCCGCCGAGCGGATCACGCGGGCCGCACCGACCGCCGCCGACACTGCCGCCGGCCGTCCCGGCGTGATCACCTTCCTCGACCTCACGCCGATCAACTCCACCGAGCTGCTGACCGAGGGCATGGACGTGAACGCGAGCTACCGGTTTGTGCTCGGCGAAAACCGTTTCGAGGTGAGCGCGCTCGGCACCTTCGTGGACAAATACCGAACGCAGCTGGCCATCGGACAGCCCTCGCGCGAGGACGTCGGCTGGCCCTACCGGACGGCGAACGCCCCGCTGAAGCGCCGCGGCAACGTGCGCGTGTTCTGGAGCCAACAGGCTTTCACCGCGGGGGTGACGTGGCGCTATTTGGACTCCTACCAAATTACCACGTCCCCCGCCGTCGATCTCGTCAGCGGCGGCCGCGTTGCCAGTTCCTCGGAGTTCGACGTCCAGGCGAGCTACAGTTTTTCATCCCGCGGACGGTCCGGGGTATTCCGATGGCTGGATCGCACCAAGGTCACGATCGGCGCGAGCAACGTGTTGGATCGTGACGTGCCGTTTTACTTCACGGGCATCGCCAACACCGGGATTGCCGGACTCTACTACAGCCCGCTCAGCGATCCGATCCAGCGTTTCGTTTACATGACCCTGAAGAAAAGTTTCTGAAAGCGAACGTTTGCTCGGCGTGGGCCAACCGGGCGTTTTCCTCCGGACGGTCCGGGCGATTTCCGCGCTCTAGGAAGCTCCGGATGGGTCACGTTGTGATTCGTGATAAATCCATCTGGATCGAGAGCTGCGCGTGATCAAGCGTCGTGACTATGACTCCATTTACGTGGCGCTCCCGTTCACTGAGTCTGGCCGGCGTGCTCGCGCTGTTCGCATTCGCCGGCTGCGCGAAACATGAGACGCGCGTCGCCGCCGGCACGCGGGACCAAATCCTTCATATCGGCAACAGCAGCGAGCCCAAGGATCTCGATCCGAATACGTTTCAAGCGGCGGTCGAATGGACCATCGACAGCGCGCTGTTCGAGGGCCTCGTGAACATCGCCAACGACGGCGACACCATTCTACCCGGCGTGGCCGAGCGGTGGGACATCTCCGCCGATGGGCTGGTCTACACGTTTCGATTGCGGGCCGACGCGCAATGGTCGGACGGATCCCCGCTCACCGCCGACGATTTCCTTTTTTCCTTTCGCCGCGTGTTCACGCCGAGCATCGCCGCTTCCACGGCCGATCAAGGCTATGCGATCGCTGGCGCGCGCGACTACGCGACGGGGAAAAATCCGTCGCCCGATTCCGTGGGCGTGCGTGCCCTCGATCCGCGCACGTTTGAAATCCGGCTCGAACATCCTGCGCCTTACCTGCTCTGCGTGCTTGGCGGCGCGCCGTTTATGCCAGTGCCGCGTCATGTGATCGAAAAATTCGGCGGAGCCACGCGGGCTGGCACGGCGTGGACCCGGCTCGGCAACATCGTCAGCAATGGCGCGTTTGTCCTCAAGTCCTGGCAACCGCACGCCAACCTCACCGTCGCGAGGAATCCGCGCTACTGGGACCGCGGGCGCGTGCGCCTGAACGAGGTGCGTTTTTATCCCATCGAAAGCGGCGACACAGAGGAACGAGCGTTCCGCGCCGGCCAACTCCATGTCACCTTTGACCTGCCCCCCCACAAGCTCTCGGTTTACCGCGACGCGAAGCCACCGCAGTTGCACGTGACTCCGCTGCTGGCGGTCACCTACGTCATATTCAACACCAACCGTCCTCCGTTCGACAACGCGCGCGTCCGCCGTGCGCTGTCCCTCGCAGTCGACCGCGCCCGTTTGGTGGCGAACGTGCTACACGAATCGGCCTCGCCCGCGCATTCGCTGACGCGTCCCGGGACGGGCGGATATTCACCTCCCGTCTTGGCGGACTACGATCCTCTGCAGGCTCGCCGGCTGCTCGCCGAGGCCGGCTATCCGGGCGGAGTCGGATTTCCCCAAGCGGAATTGCTCTCACACCCCGACGGGAGCTCCCGCCAACTCGCCGAGGCGCTCCAACAGATATGGCAGCGTGAGTTGGGTGTGCGGCTGGAGATCGCCCAACAAGAATCGAAGGTGATGATCGACGCGCTGGAGGCCAAAAATTACCAAGTGGCGCTTACCGGATATTTTTACGGCATGCAGGCACCCGAATTTATCCTTACGCTCGCCCGGAGTATTTCGCCCTCCAACCAGAGCGGCTGGAAAAACCCTGTCTTCGACCAAGCGTTCACGGCGGCCGATTTCGCTTCGAGCGTTGCCGCGCGCCACGCTGCGTTCGACCAGATGGAGCAGCTCGTCCACGCCGAAGCGCCCTACGCGCCGATCTATTCTTCGAACAAATGCCAGCTGATCCACCCGAGTGTGCGGGGTTGGCGGGACAACGCCCTCTACGTGATCGACTGGCGCGAACTCTCGCTCGAAACGCCGAAGTGACTACTCGAAACTCTGATTCGCCAATCATACCAATCGCCCGGTGCTTTTGGGCGATTGGCTTGTTGTAGAACCGGCCGTTGGCCGGTTGAGCCCGGCCAACGGCCTTGCCTACAGGTTAAAAGCATCAGGCAATTGGTATCACGCGGTGACATCCATGATGCCATCAAGGGAAAGACCACAGACGTCAGTTTGCCCGCGTTCTCCGAGGCGATCGCTCGCTTTCACGACCCCGCACGGATCGACCCGTTGGAGACGAAATCGAGCGGAAGCCCTGCCCCCAGGAATCAGCGGGCGCGGGGGCGCTTCGAATTGAGGCGCACGAAAGGAGGGCGGGCTTTGTGGTTTGGGGTAAACAACGACGTCGGTAATCCGAGCGGCGCTTCCCGCGCCCGCCGTCGTCCGCCCGCGGAGAAACCGAACAACGACCACTGACCTACGGCTCGGTGAAAACCTGCACTTGGACGCGCTGCGCGAAGTGAGCCGCAAGCTCAGCGCGCGGCCCAAACTGCGCGGTCAGGCGCTGGCTCGAAAATTACCGGCGATCACAAACCACAACACCGACACCGTTTGGCTGTTTCTACTGGGTGTCGCAGGAATTTGCCGACTCCGGATCGCAATGCAGTGAACCGCCCTACTCTTTCGCCGCTTTTCTCTTCGCGCGCTTGGTTTCGGCGGCGGGGGCGGTGGATGCACCGAGGTCGGCGCGGAGTTTTTCGAGGATGCGCGGGATGTAGGAATCGTAGCGCACGTCGGGGCTCGGGCCGGTGGCGGGGAGCGCGAGAATTGCGCTGCGCGCGCTGGAAATTTTCGCCGTGCCGAGCGATTCGAGCGCGTGCAGCGCGGCGAGGGCGGTGAAGAGATCGCGTTTGCTCCAGTCGGCGAGTGACGTGAGCACCGGGAGCGCGGCGCTGAGATCGGCGGTGGCGCCGAAATGGCCGAGGGCTTCGGCGGCGGCGATGCGGACGTAGGGCGAGGTGTCGGTGAGCGCGGCGCGCAGCGGGGCGGCGGCAGCGGAGGCGGTGACGGTCGCCGCGCCTCTCATGCGCAGGCCCATCACGCCCCAATAGCGGACGGCGCTGTCGGAATCAGCGAGGAGTTTCACGAGCGCGGGCGTGGCGTCGGGCTGGAGTGAGGACGCAAGTTCGGCGGCGGCGGCGACGCGCTCGTAGGGGTATTTCGCGGCGTCGTGGCCGAAATCGTAGGGCGCGAGGGCGCCGGCGCGGGTGAGGCGTTCGCCCTCGGGGATGAAGCCGAGATCGCGGATGCGGCGGGAGTGGGCCTGTTGTGCGGCGCGAAGTTTTCCGAGGGTGGCTCGGTGCGTGGGCGACGTGGCGAGGTTGTTCACTTCGTCACGGTCGTTCTGCAGATCGTAAAGTTCCTCGGGCGCTTTCGGCGTTTGCCAGAAGTTGTTTTGCGCAGGCGTGGTCTTGCCTTCGTCGTAGAGTTTCTTCCAAACGGCCGTCGTCGGCGTCTTGAACTGCGTGGCGACGTGCTGACCCTGCGAGAGGTGCGGGAGGTAGTTGCGCAGGTAAACGTAGCGGCCGTCCGTCACGCTGCGGACGAGGTCGTAGCGCTCATCCATGCGGCCGCGGAAG
>JANOAF010000310.1:0-2503 GCA_031411015.1 Opitutaceae bacterium
GACCACGCCGGTGGTCGGCACCACGGCTCGCGGTGTGGCCGCTGTGGGAGCTGCGACGCGCGGGGTCTGGCGCGAAGCCGCGGCGGACTTGATGCAGCGCGGCAGATCCAGCGCCAGCTTCCCGATCGACATCGCGCCATCGGGTTTGCCAAGCACTTCCACAGCACCGGCCTCGAGCGCGGCCATTGCCACGCGCGAACCGGCTTGCGACAGCGAACTCACGATCACGGTCGGAATCGGTTTGTGCTGCTGCATGAGTTTCAGAAAGGTGAGCCCGTCCATCCGCGGCATCTCGAGATCGAGCGTGAGCACGTCGGGATTGTGCTGGAGGATCATGTCGCGGGCGACGTAGGGGTCGCACGCGGCGCCGACCACCTGGATTTCGGGATCACCGGCGACGGCGTCGGCGATCAGTTTTCGGACGAGCGCGGAGTCGTCCACGATCAGGAGTTTGATTTTGCGATTGTTGTTCATGCGGCAATGGTGAATTCGCGGGCCTTGTCGATCTGTTCGAAGACGGCCATGAGGGCGAGTTGGTGTTGTTCTGCGCCGAAGCCCACGGAGGCTGCGGCGGCTTCATCCACGCGGATCGCGCAGCCACCCCAGCCCGGCGCGGAGCCGAATTGGTGGGCGATGCAGTTGGCCATGTGGATAAAGACGGAAAGGGTCGGCTGCGGTTGGAAGACGGGCTCGTGATGATGCCTCACTGCCTCGGCGAGACATGCGGGCAGTCCCCATTTCTCCAGCAGGCACGCGCCCACTTCGGCGTGTTCAAAGCCGAGCACGTCGCGCTCGGCATCCAGCCGCGAGTAACCGTGCGTCTCGATGAGATCGCGAATCGTCGCAATGGATTCGCGAGCGAGCACACGGTTGAGCACGAGCTTGCCGATGTCGTGCAGGATGCCCGCGGTGTAGGCCGCGGAGGCTTCGCTTTTGAATTTTGGCACCGTCTTCGCGAGCGCCTCCGCGCCGAAGCCGACGAGCAGCGAGTGCAGCCAGTAGGCTTCATTGTCGATCTCGTAACTGCCGAGCGTCTGATTCATGACGCCGCCGAAAGTCAGTGCGATCGCGAGGCGCTGCACTTCCCCGAAGCCGAGCGAAAAGACCGCCTGGTCGATCGAAGTGACCGTCTGGCGGAAGCCGTAGATCGCGGAGTTGCAGGCGCGCAGGAGCTTGGCGCTGAGCACGGCATCCATCCGCACGACTTTCACCACTTCATCGGTGTCGCAGTCGGGATTCTCCAGCAGGCGCATCAGCTTCAGGCCAGCCTGCGGCAGTGCGGGCAGGTCATCTACTTTCTCGATGAGCTCTGGGGCGGTCATAGGTCATAAGATTCTTTCCCCGGGGTTTGGATGGAAACCCGACCAGTTGAAAGTTGCAGCCGCATGGTGCGGCTGGCGGTGCCGGCGACGTCGTGGGCGGTCACGCTCACGCCATTGTCGGAAAGAATTTTGCTCAACGCTTCGATGTTGCGCTTGCCGATGTTGAAGACCTTTTGCTCGTCGAGGAATTGCGCGCCGCCCGCCACTTTCACCACGAGCCGGCGCTTCTCCCCGCCCAGCGCATACACGGCCTGAAAGAGCCGCGGCACGCCGGTATCCACAAACATGCTCGGCTGCGTGAGCGCGCGCGCCGCGTTGATCTTTGAATCCGGCAGCATCAGGTGCAGCAGGCCGCCGACTTTTTTGTACGGATCGTAGATCGTGATGCCGAGGCAGGAGCCGAGAGAAAAGGTGACGATCTCCGCGGTGGCATCCGCGCTCGTGATCATGTCGGCGACACCGACGATGAGCGCTTTGGCCGCACCGCCAGAGGAGGGCTTGGCCGGCGTGTTGGAAGGTGCGGCTGACGTCATCCGCGGCGGTAGATGCTGGGGCGCACTTGCGTGAGTTCGTGCCGGATCGAGAGCAGGCTCTCGGAGTGACCGACGAGAAGATAGCCTCCGGGGACTAGATTCTGGGTAAGTCGGCGGATCAGGTTTTCCTGCGACTCGGCGTCAAAATAGATCATCACATTGCGGCAGAAGATGACGTGGAAGCCCGGTTGGAACGGATACTGGGGCTGAAAGAGATTGAGGTGGTGAAAGGTGGCGTGGTTGCGGAGTTCAGCGCGCACGCGGTAGCGGCCTTCGTATTCGCCAGTGCCGCGCTGGAAGTAGCGGCGGAGGATCTCGGGCGAAGGCAGATGCTTGAGCGCGTCACTTGAGTAAATGGCGTCGCGCGCTTTTTGCAGGATGCGGGTGGAGATGTCCGTGCCGTGCAGCTCCCAATTGAGTGCGCCGTGGGTGCGGAGAAATTCCGCGACCACGATGCTGATGGTGTAACCCTCTTCTCCGGACGATGACGCCGCACTCCAGAGGCGCATTGGCTTGCGTTCGAAGGCGAGTCGCTGGTGCCACTCCGGCAGGATCGTGCCCGTCATGAAATCGAAGTGCTCCCGCTCGCGGAAGAACATCGTGTGATTCGTGGAGAGCAGATCGACGAGCAGGCCGAGCTCGTCCTTC
>JANOAF010000311.1:0-1537 GCA_031411015.1 Opitutaceae bacterium
GGCGCCGGTCGCCGGTGAGCATCACCGTCTTGATCCCCATCGCCTTCAGCTCCGCGAGGACCGCGCGCGATTCCGCCCGGATTTGATCCTTCAACAGCACGCGGCCGACGAGGTCCTTGCCGATGACCCACACTTCGCTCAACTCCGCCGCGGCCGGCGGCAGGTGCTTCGCCCACTCGGCGAGCGGCCCGCTCTCGAGCAGTTCGCGCCGGCCGAGCAGCAGCGTCGCCCCGCCGATTTTCCCGCGCAAACCCTGGCCGGTGATCGACTGGAAATCGTCCACGGTGAGCTCGCTCAAGCCCTCCGCCTTGGCATGGCGCACGATCGCACGGGCGATCGGATGCTGCGACTTCGCTTCAAGCGTGTAGGCGAGCTGCAAGACTTCGCGATCCCGGCCCCGCGGGTAACTCTCACAGCCCACCACGGCCAGTTCACCGGTCGTCAGCGTGCCCGTTTTGTCGAGCGCCACGGCCGTGATGTCGGCCAGCTTCTCGATCGCCGCCCCGCCCCGAAAGAGCACGCCATGCCGTGCGCCCCACGCGATCGCCGCGAGAATGGCCGACGGAATCGACAACACCAACGCACAGGGACTCGCCACCACCATGAGCGTCATCGCCCGATAAAAAGCCGAGCGCGTTTCGGGCGTGTTGGTGAAGGCCGGCAGGTGAAAGCCCAGCCACCACAACAAGAACATCGCGAACGATCCGCCGATGACCGCGTAGGTGTAGCCCGTCCCAAACTTGTCCGTGAAGCGCTCGCTCGGGGCCTTCAGCTTTTGCGCCGTCTGGATCAGGCGGATGATTTTCTGCAGCGTGCTCTCCGCCGGCAACCGCACGACGTTGAACTCGACGACCCCCCACAGATTGATCGTTCCGCTAAACACCTGGTCGCCCACCCCTTTTTCCACCGGGTTGGCCTCGCCCGTCAGAGTGGATTCGTCGCTCGCACTCTTGCCGTGCACGATCAGGCCATCCGCCGCGAAGGCCTCGCCCGGTTTCACGCGCAGGCGCTGGTTCACGAGAAGTTCTTCCACCGCCACTTCCTTTTCCGACCCGTCGGGCAACACGAGGTTGGCGCGCTTCGGCGACGATTTGAGCAACGCGCTCACTTCCCGCTGCGTGCGATCCAGCGCATATTCCTCCATCGCACCCGACGCCGAAAACAGAAACAGCAGCAACACCGCCTCGCCCCACGCCCCGATGAACATCGCCCCGACGGCGACGGCCAGCATGAGAAAGTGGATGTCGATCTCCCGTTTTTTGAGATTCGCCCACGTGTCGACCGCCGCGTCCCAACCGCCCGACACCAATCCCACGAGGAAAAACGCCTTCGCCACCCACGGACGGTCCGGCGCGAAATGTCCCGCTACCACCCCCGCGATGCCCGCCGTGCCGCACACCGTCGCCAGCTTCGCCAACAGCCGCCACTCTTGGTCTTCCGGCAACGGTTCGGCGGTGATCTCCGGCCATTCCATCTCCCGCCACAGCCACAACTTCTCGGCCGTCACACAGGTGTCACGGCCGACCACGGTCGCCGC
>JANOAF010000312.1:0-3657 GCA_031411015.1 Opitutaceae bacterium
GGCCCATGTCCTCGCGCCGCGAGGGACGAAACCAGCCGTGGACTTCAGTCCACAGGAAGGATCGAGCCAACCGATGCGTCACGTCAGTGACGCTTGAACATCGCACTTTCAAGCCTCGCTGCCACGCCGCAAGCTTTGGGGCGGTCCGGCTCCGTGGACTGAAGTCCAGGGCTAGTTTCGCTGGTCGCTCCGCGATCGTTAAAACCCTGCTTCGCGTCGATTCCACCACGGCTTACCGGTATGATCGCAGAAATCATTCTGCCGTAGGTCAGCGCGCTTGCGCGCGCCAAGCTGCGCCCGCAAGCGGGCTGGCCTACAGTTACGAAACCATACCGGAAACCGTGCCGATTCCACTCCCGCTGCGTCATTGCCGTTGCCCTCGCAGGGGGCGGACCGTAGCGATTTTAGTTTCCCATGTTGCTTGAAGCAAAAATTCGTCGCGCCTCGGGCTGGTTGGGCCTCCTCACCGCCACAATGGGTGCCGTCGTGCTGATCGGCTGGCTGCTGAGGGCCAACCCACTCCAAATTCTTCCGGTAAATACCGTGCCGATGCGGCCGACCGCCGCGGTGTGCCTCGTGCTTGCCGGCGCCGCCCTGTGGATAAGACAAGGCGCCCAATCTTCGCGGCAGCGCTGGTCGGAGATTGCCGCTGGTGCGGCCCTGGCACTCGCGCTGTTGGGACTCGCGGAACGCGTGTTCGAATTCGACGTCGGTATTGATCGGGTGCTTTCGCTGGGATCGTATCCTTGGCCGCATCCCGGGCTCTCGGTGCACGGCGCGATCGGCTTGATCGCCATCGCCGTGGCGCTGCTCACGCTCAACCATCAGCGCCGCTGGACCCAGTGGCCGGTGTCGGCTTGGCTCGCCACTCTCGTCATCGGTGTGAACGCCGGCGGGCTTATTGGCATGGAGCTGGCGTATTCCGCTTCGGTCGTCGATGGGCCGATCTGGCTCTCCAGCCATCTCGGGCTGGCGCTGGTCGTGCTCGGGATCGGCGTGACACTGGCGCGGCCGGAGGATCGGCACGTGCGGATTCTTTTTGCGCGCTCCACGGCGGGTCTCCTCGCGCGGCGACTGCTCTTCGCGGTGGCTCTCATGCCCTTGGGCTTCGGCGCGATTGTGGCGTGGCTGGTCGGCCATCACTACCTGCTGCTGGCTGATGGAGCGGTGTTGCTCGTCATCGCGGTGATCGTTTCCGGGTTCACCATCTCGCTGTCATCGGTCGATGCC
This sequence comes from Opitutaceae bacterium, assembly GCA_031411015.1. GTDB lineage: Bacteria > Verrucomicrobiota > Verrucomicrobiia > Opitutales > Opitutaceae > ER46. The sequence continues at coordinate 1,231 of JANOAF010000312.1, forward strand.
GCGGTTGATATCCAAGAGGGCCGGGAAGAATCGGAGCAGGCCCGGCTGCTCCTCACCGCGCGGTTGCAAGAGCAGGCCGCCCAGTTGCAGGAAACCGTGGCCCAGCGCACGCAGGAGCTGAGCAAAGCCAATACGAGTCTCCGCGCGGCCGCCGAGTCCAACGCCCTCCTCGCGATCGTGGCGCAGAAGACGACCAACGGCGTCATGATTGCCGACCCATCCGGGCGCATCGAATGGGTGAACGCCGCGTTCACGCAGCTGACCGGCTTCACGCTCGACGCGATCAAGGGCCGCAAGCCCGGCCACATTCTCCAGGGCATCGGCACCGATCCCGCGGTCGTCGCCCGGCTGCGCGAAGCGGAACGGAACGGTCGGGCCTGTAACGTCGAACTCCTCAACTACACCAAGGCCGGCGAGCCATTCTGGCAGATCATCGACATGCAGCCGGTGCGCGACACGGCCGGTGTGCTGGTGCACTTTATCGCGATCCACACGGACATCACCGCGCGCAAGCAGCTCGAACAACGCCTCAACAAATCCGAGGAGCTCGCCAGCGAAGTCAGCCGGCTCGCGCTGATCGGCGGCTGGGAAATCGATCGCCCCACCGCGCACGTCACGTGGAGCGAGGGCACGCGGCGCATCCACGAGGTCGACGATTCATTTCAGCCCACGCTGGCCAATGTCGCGCAGTTCTTCTCCAACGAGGCCCAGGGCACGCTGCAGGGCGCAATTGAGGGCCTCACGCCCGGGACCTCGGCTTTTGACATCGAGGTGCCGCTGCTCACCGCGCGCGGTCGGCGGGCGTGGGTGCGGATTCTCGGCCGGGGAGAATTCAAGGACGGAAAAACCGTCAGCGTCCACGGGGCGATTCAGGATGTCACCGCCCAGCACGAGAGTGACGAGTCGCGCCGCCAGCTGGAGATGCAGTTGTTTCAGGCGCAGAAAATGGAAACGCTCGGCACCTTCGCCGGCGGCATCGCACACGATTTCAACAATCTCCTCACCGGCATCATCGGTTACCACGAGCTGGCGGCGGACTCCCTGCCCGAGAATCATGCGGCGCGTCTGTGCCTCAACGAGGCGCACGGGGCGAGTCTCCGCGCGCGCGAACTGGTCGAGCAGATCCTCGCGTTCGGCCGCCAGAGTGGCGGCACCGAGCACGGCCCGATTAGCCTGCCGACCGCGATCGAGGAGGCGCGACGTTTCCTGCGCGCGACACTGCCGGCGAACATCAGCATCGATGTGGAATGCGCCGAGGGCTGCGGCAGCGTGCTCGCCGATGCCACACAGATTCACCAAGTGCTGCTCAACCTCGGCTCAAATGCCGGCCACGCGATGCGCCAGCTCGGCGGCACGTTGCGCATCACGCTCGAAGGCGTCGAGCTGAGTCCCGACCTCGCGCTGTCCATCGGCAAGCACGCGGCCGCGCGCTACGTGCGGCTCTCCGTCAGCGACACCGGCCACGGGATGGATGATGCGACGCGCAGCCGCATCTTCGATCCGTTTTTCACCACGAAAAACTCCCGCGAGGGCACCGGCCTCGGACTCGCCGTCGTGCATGGCATCGTGCGTTCCCATCGCGGTGCCATCACGGTTGAGAGCACGGTGGGCAGCGGGTCGATTTTCCACGTGTATCTGCCCGCGGCCAGCGACGATTTTTCCCCCGCCGAACCCACCGCCCAGCTTTCTCCGCGCGGGGATGGAGAGTTCGTTTGTGTCGTCGATGACGAAGAAGTCGTCGGGAGCTGCACCCGGCTCGTCCTGGAAAACAAGGGCTACCGGACCGTCACCTTCAAATCGGCGGAGCAGTGTCTCGCTCATTTGGGAGCCCAGCCGTCGCATTGCGCGGTGCTCGTGACCGATCAGACGATGCCCGGCATGCAGGGCACCGAACTCGCCGCGGTGTTGCGCCAAAAATCTCCAGCCCTGCCCATCGTCATCATGTCGGGGTTTTTCTCGAAAATCTCGCCCGACGATCTCTCCCGCCTCGGCCAGGTGGAACTGCTTTCCAAGCCCTTCACCTCCGATGAGCTCGCCCTTGTCGTCCACCGGGCACTGCATCCGGCCGGTGATGGATCGCGTCGGCCGAACTCCAAGTAGCGCACAACGACCCCGGCGGGCCGCACCGGGGATCCGGCCGGGGGCGCAAACCAGCTTTTCAGCCGTCGCACAGCGACGGCGTGATGATAGCCGTGGGCTTTTGGCCCACGGAATCTTCGGCCAAAACGGCGGCGTCGCGGAGCGACGCAAACTACGACCCGGCGAACTGCCGTGCGCTCAAAGCCCACGGCTATTGTCAAGCCTCGCTCCGCGAGGGCGGCCCGAACGCCAAAAACCCGAGCTGCGATCCGCGCCGGCGTGCGCACCAGCATTTCGCTTGAGCGGGCGCGGCCGCGCTGTCGCACTCGGCGCGCCCCATGTCCTCGC
>JANOAF010000313.1:0-32712 GCA_031411015.1 Opitutaceae bacterium
TCATCGTAACGCCCACCGCCCGCCAGCGCGCGCAGTTCACCCTTGCGATCGAAAGCCTCAAAGACGAAGCCCGTATAATACTCGAGCCCGCGCACAACGCCGAGATCGACGGCGACGAAGCGGGTAAGGCCCATCGCATCGAGCGCACCCAGAAGTTTTCTCCAGTCAGCGAGGCGCGCGGCGATTTTCTCGCCACCGAGGCTCGCGATCGTGTGCTCCAGCGCATCGAGAGATTTCACTTGGAGAAATTCCAGAATCTTCGCCTTCAACTCCGGCGCAAGCGGACCAAACGACTCGGCGTAGCTCTTGAATGCGTCGTCGCCGTATTTCTCGTATTTGTCGATCACGCCGAGCACAGCGCGCGAACGCGCCTCGTCGAGCCCGAGCGCTTCAAGGTAATAGAACCAGAGATTGCGGTCGCTCAGTCGCACGTAGAAATCCTCCGCCGTCAGACCGAACGCGCCGAGACACTGCACGAGCAACGCGATCAACTCGATCTCGGCCTCGGGGCCGGGTTCGCCGAAAATGTCGGCGTTAAACTGGTGAAAGCAGCGCCCGCGGCCTTTCTGCATGCGCTCATAACGAAAAAATTCCGCGATGCTGAACCACTTGATCGGGCGCTTGAGGGCGCTGGCTTTCGCACCGACGAGGCGGCACACGGTCGGCGTCATTTCCGGCCGGAGTGCGACTTCGCGTCCGCCCTTGTCGGTGAAGTTGAAGAGCTGCGTTTCGATTTCGTCGCCCGACTTCGCTTTGTAGAGTTCCAGCGGCTCGAGCACCGGCGCATCATACTCCGCAAATCCAAAGTTGCCCGCGGTCTGCCGCCAGAGGCGAAAAATATGATTACGCCGCGCCAAATCCTCAGGATAGAACTCGCGGAAGCCGGGCAGGGTTTGAAAAGTCGCCATGGAAACGCGCATCGTTGCGAAACCGCGCAGGCGAGGGCGACACCAAAACCGCGGGGAAGGATCACACGGCGGCAATTGCCACGCCACGTGCTGTGTTTAACCAGTGGTTTGAACCACCAGCACTATCGAATCCCCATCGCAGGTAAAAAACTGAGCCGCGGCGCACACACCGCACCCGATCACTCAGCGGCTTCTTCCGAATCGTCCTGGCTCGTCGGCTTCGTGGACTCAAGTTTCGCGAGATCCAGTTTCTTCAACTGCTGTTTGAGAATCTTGCCGGACTTAAATTTCACCACGGCGCGTCGAGGGATCACGACCTCGGCCTCCGGCTTGTTGGGATTGCGGCCGATGCGTTGCTTGCGCACTTGCACTTCCAGCACGCCAAAGTTGCGCAGCTCGACATTGCGGCCGTTGGCCAGCGCCTTCTGCACGATGTCGAGCGTCTGTTGGACGGTGTCGACGATCTGTTTTTGTGGGAAGCCGGACTTCCGATAAATTTCCAGGACAATTTCGCGTTTGGTCAGATTGGACATGGGGTTCCTTTTTTTCGAGCGGCCTTGTTTCTGAAGCGCCTTAAACTACTTGCGCCGTTCTAATTGCGTCAACTCTTATGACCGGCTTGCTTCGCCGTGGTTCCTGCCGCCCATTTCCCTCCCTCCATGCCCGATCCCGTTGCGGTCAATTCCATGTTCGGACGTATCGCCCGTCGCTATGATTTGGCGAATCTCGTCCTGTGCGGCGGCATCGACACGTGGTGGCGGCGAAGGCTCGTGGCGGCGGTCCACCGCCATGCGCCGCACGACGTGCTCGACCTCGCGACTGGCAGTGGCGACGTCGCGTTTGCGCTGAGTCGCCGGCTCGATCCGGGGGCCGTCATTGTCGGGATGGATTTCTGTCAGCCCATGCTCGATCAAGCGGAGGAAAAGAAACGTGCCGCAGGCGTCGGCCGTTTTGCCAACGTGTCATTTCGCCAAGGCGACGGCTTGGAGCTGCCAGTGCCGGATTCGAGCGTCGACGTCCTCACAATTTCATTCGGCCTGCGAAATCTCGCGGACCGCCCGCGGGGGTTGCGCGAGATGCGCCGTGTATTGCGTCCCGGCGGCCAGCTCTTCGTGCTGGAATTTTCCCAACCGCACGCGTGGTTCCGCCCCGTCTATTATTTTTATCTGCGGCGCATCCTGCCAATGATTGCCGGCCTCGTGACCGGCGATCGCGCGGCTTACGTCTATCTCAATGACACCATCGGCCGATTCCCCGATCGCGATGAGTTGGCAGCGGAGATTGCCGCCGCGGGATTTTCTGCGGTGCGGGCGAGGCCAATGACCCTCGGGGTCGTGGCGCTGCACGAGGCGGCGCGCTGACGCCCGCGCGGACGACTAGTTGAACGATTTCCCGCAACCGCACGTGCTCTGGGCATTCGGATTCTTAATCTCGAACCCCTTGCCGTGCAGCCCGTCGTCAAAATCGATCGCCGATCCCGCCATGTAGGCGAGGCTCGCCGGATCGATCAGCAGCGGAACACCCTCGCTCTCCAGTTGCGCGTCGTCGGGTTTCGGCTCGTCGAACGACATGCCATATTGAAAGCCCGAGCAGCCGCCCGATTCCACAAGCACCCGCAGCCTCTTCTCCGGCGCGTTCAGCTCGGCGTGCATCGTGCGCACTTGCTTCGCGGCGCGCGGCGTCAGCGTAATCGTCATGGTAAAGCGACGGTAAGAGTGCGCTCTCCTCTGTCAATTGACCTACAGCAAATTTCGCGCCGCTCACGGAATGCGCACTTGCCAGCCGCGCGCGCCACACCTTTCCTCGGCTCGCAGTGGCCTCCCTCAAACACATTTTCAACGAGCTCCACTATGAGATGACGCGCAAGATCGCCGAAGGCGGTATGGGTCTCGTCTACGAAGCGGTGCAGCTGGGAGCGGGCAATTTCCGCAAGGTCGTCGCGGTGAAACTTATTCGCGAGGAATACTCCGCCATCGAGGAGTTCCAGCAGAACTTCATCGGCGAAGCCCGACTCGTCGCCGACCTAATCCACACCAATATCGTGCAAACCTACCACCTCGGCCAGGTGGGTGGGCAGTATTTCATGGTGATGGAGTTTGTCCGGGGCGTAAATCTGGAGCAGCTCCTTGAGCAGCTCCGTCGGACTGGCAAGCACCTCCCGGTCGATCTCGCTGCATTCATCGTCTCACGCGTGGCGCGCGGCCTCACCTACGCCCACTCCAAGTGCGACCGCGACGGCCGCCACCTCAACATCGTCCACCGCGACATCGGCCCGAAGAACGTGATGATCGCGCTCGAGGGCGACGTGAAGCTCACGGACTTCGGCATCGCGAAGGCCTTGGACCTGATGTATAACGAGGAAGGCAAAGTCATCGCCGGTAAGGACGAATACCTCTCCCCCGAGCAGGCGACCTATGCGATCACCGACGCCCGCGCCGATCTATTTCCGCTGGGTATCGTGCTCACCGAACTACTGCTCGGGAAAAATATTTTCCGGGCGACGGATCGTTCGCAGTCGCGCCGCAACATCCTCACGATGCCGATTCCGGAGTTCGCCACGATCCGCCCCGACATCGAGCCCCGCCTTGAAGCGATCATCCAGCGCGCGCTCCAGCGCGATCGGGAAAAGCGCTACTCGTCCGCCTACGAAATGATGACGGACCTGGAGATGTATCTCTACAGTGACCGTTACGGCCCGACGAACGAGAAACTCTCCGTCTATATTAAAGAGCTTTACGGCATCAAAGACCCTGTCGTCCCTCAGCTTTCCTCCCGTCCCCCCATCTGAGATGAGCCCCGGTTTCAGTCATCCTCATGAGCGGGCCCGGATTTAGCCAAGATCTTCGTCAGCGGCAGACGCAGTCGCTGGTCCTCGCGCCCCAGCTGCGGCATTCCCTGAAAATTCTTCAGGTCGCCGCGCTCGACCTGCGTTCAGTCATCCAAGAGGAGTTGCAGAGCAACCCCACCCTTGAGGAACTCCCAATGGATGGAGAGAGTCTCGACAAACCCGAAGACGACTCTTCCGGCGAAAGCGGCCACGAGGGCGACGCCAACCACAACTCCGAAGCCTCCGCCCCCACCGACCAGACCGAGGGCGAACCCAAGGGCGATGAGATGGATTTCTCGAAGGACAAGGAATTCGAAATCCTCGGTAAACTCGACGAGGACTGGCGCGACCACATGGCCAGTGTCGGCGGCTCGCAGCAGCACACGTCCGAGGACGCCGAACGCCGCCAGCATTTTTTTGATTCACTCGTCAGCGAAACCTCGCTGCAGGAGCACTTGATGCAGCAGGCCGAGATGGCCGACCTCTCCATCCCCTGCCTGGAGGCGATGAAGCACTTGGTCGGTGGTCTGGACGATCGCGGGTTTCTCACGCAGACACCAGCCGATGTCGCGTTGCAAACCGGCCTCGCTTTGGAGCAGGTCCAAGCCGCGCTCAAGGTGCTCAAGACCTTCGATCCCGCCGGCATCGGCGCAACCGATCTGGCCGACTGCCTGCTCTCGCAACTGGTCGCCAAAGGCCGCGGGATGTCCCTCCCCGGCCGGATGATTCGCGACCATTTCGATTTGCTTACGCGGCGGCGTATCCCGGAGCTGGCCCGCCGGCTCGGAGCCGAGGCCGACGATGTGCAATCCGCCATCGAGGAAATCGGCAAACTCGATCCCGCGCCCGGTCGCCGCTTCGCTGAGGACAACAACCGCGTTGTCGTGCCCGATGTCACCGTCGAACGCGACGGAGAGGAGTGGAAAATCCTCCTCAACGATGACTACATCCCCCGCCTTCGCATCTCGAGCACCTACCGCGATATGATTGCGAAGGGCACGCTTTCGAAGACCGAACGGGACTACCTCCGCGAGCGCATCCGCTCGGGCAAGTTCCTCATCGATTCCATCGAGCAACGCCAGCGCACCATCGAGCGCATCACGCGCGAAATCATCAACGCCCAGCTGGAGTTTTTCGCCAATGGCGTCTCCGCCCTCAAGCCGCTCACGATGACGCAAATCGCCGATGTCGTCGGCGTGCACGAGACGACCGTCAGCCGCGCCATTGCCAACAAATACATCAAGACCCCGCACGGCGTCTTCGACTTCAAGTATTTCTTCACCCCCGGCTACCAGGCCGACAGCGGCGCCTCCGTTTCCAACACCAGCGTGAAGGAAATGATCGCCGACCTGATCAACATGGAGGACACCTCCGCGCCCCTCAGCGATCAGGAGCTCGTCACCAAGCTTCAGGAAAAAGGCATCACGATCGCGCGCCGCACGGTCGCCAAATACCGCGAGGAACTCGGGCTCCTGCCGAGCAACCTGCGGCGGGATTACAAGTAGGGCGGACTCCAGTCCGACCCTAGAAAACTCTCGCGCCTCGAGGGCGATTTGAAACTCGCCCTAACCGACCGCCGCACCCGGTTCGATCCGCAGCGAGAGGCCCGACTGGGTGTCGGCACCAGTGGGATCGGCCCACGCGGCGAATGCGATCATGCCGGCGTTATCGCCCGTGTGTTTGGACTGGGCGGCGAAAAAAGGAATTCGGGCACGGCGGGCCTCGGCTTCGACGGCGGTGCGCAGCGTGCGGTTGTTCGCCACGCCACCGGATAGCCCGACACTGCGATATTGGCCCTCACCCTGCTCCAAGGCCGCGCGCGTTTTGCGGACGAGCGCATCGACGACGGCTTGCTGATAGCTCGCGCACAAATCCGCCATGCGAGCGCGGACGTCGTCGGCCGGCATTTTTTCCAGCAGGTAGCGCAGGCTCGTCTTCAGCCCGGAAAAGGAAAAATCCAGATCGTCGCGCCGGCCGATGCCGCGCGGAAAATCAAACGCGTCGGCCGTCCCGCCCACCGCCATTTTTTCGATGAGTGGTCCGCCCGGATAACCGAGACCGAGCAGTTTCGCGCCCTTGTCTAGCGCCTCGCCCGCGGCGTCGTCGCGTGTCGAGGAGAGCACCCGAAGCCGCCGCGACTCATCGAGTGTGAAAAGCAGAGTGTTTCCGCCCGATACGATGAGCCCGAGGTGCGGGAGCAACGCGGCCAGCCGCGTTGCGAAATTCGCCGGTGCCTCGGCATGCAACGCGATAAACGGCGACCACACGTGGCCGCGCAGGTGATTCACGCCGACCACCGGCACGCGCAGCGCCACAGCGAGCGACTTCGCCGCCGCCACCCCGATCGCCAAGCACGCGGCGAGACCGGGACCGTGAGTCACCGCAATCTGCGTGACCTGCTCAAAACCGATTTCGGCTTTCGCGCTTTCAAGGAGCGGCGCAAAGTTTCGGAGGTGCTCCCGGGTCGCGAGGTCGGGGACAACGCCGCCATGTTTTCCATGCAGCGCAATCTGGCTGTGGATCCATTCGCCGGCGATCCCGCGCGCGGGATCGAAGAGCGCGACGGCGGTCTCGTCGCACGAACTCTCGAGCGCGAGAATCATCTCACTGCGTGGCCGGCGCCGGACCGCGAACACCGAGCAGCCGCACGCCCTTCAGCATCGCGACCGCGGTGTCGAGCTGCCGGTCGGCCACCGGCTCGAAACCAAAACGCTCCTTGAACGCCACGGGATCAGTGAGGTCGGCGCGCGAGCGCTGGCGCGCAAGTTTCGTGTCTTCCTCCGGCGTCATGACGACCTCGACGTGCGGCGCGATGCCCTTCTCGTGAATGGTCACGCCACTTGGCGTATAGTAGCGCGCCGTGGTCAGGCGCAGGCCCTCGCCATTGTCCAATTTGAAGACCGACTGCACCGAGCCCTTGCCGAAGGATCGCTCGCCGACCACGACCGCGCGGCCGGTGTCCTTGAGTGCGCCGGTGACGATCTCCGCGGCACTCGCACTGCCCGCGTTGATTAACACTGCAAGTGGCAGCGTGAGTGGCGGCCCGTTGGGGTCGGCGCGAAACTCCTCCCGGTCGGCGGGCTTGCGGCCCTGCGTGTAAACAATGAGTTCGTTCTTCTTGAAGAACGGCTCGGCGACATCCACCGCTGCATCGAGCAGACCTCCGGGATTATTGCGCAGGTCGAGAATGAGGCTGTGGACGCCCTGCATAAGCAGTTCGTCGAGTGCCCGCCGGAATTGCGCGGCCGTGTGATCGGAGAACTCTGTGAGCTGCACGTAACCAACCCCATCGTCGATCACACGCACGGAGCGGACGCTCTCAATTTTGATGATCTCGCGCATGAGCGTGAGATTGAGCGTCTCTTTCGATGAAGGACGGAAAAGGCCGACCTCCACCGGCGTCTTCGGTTTCCCGCGCAACCGGCTCACCACGCCGTCGATACTGCCGCCAGTTTCCACCGCCTTGCCATCAATGCTAACAATTTCATCGCCGCGCCGGATGCCGGCGCGCTCGCCCGACGTCCCGGCGAGCGGCGCGATCACGGTCACGCGGTTTTGCCGCGTCTCGACCTGGATGCCGACGCCACCAAACTCGCCCGTGATGTCTTCCTCGAATTCCTCATTGGTCTTCTTCTCCAGAAATTCGGAATGGGGATCGAGCGACTCGACCATGCCGTGCAACGCCGCGCGGGCGAGGTGGTCGTAGGCCGACGCCTTTTCGTCGACGTAGTTTTCGTTCACCAGCCGCATCACATCCTTCACGTAGCCGGAGGAGCGCGCGAGGTCGCGATTCGGCCAGAGATTCCACGCCGTATTGACGCGCAACCCCACCGCGGCAAACGCCAGCCCCAGCACGATGCCGGTCGCGAGCATGAGAATGCGTTTGAACATACGCACCACAGTGGACATCCGCTTCGCTTTGTAAATGGGTTCGTCATCTGACTCTCCGGCTAAACTCTCACCCGAATTCCTGGCCGTATTTCGTGCCCACGCGGATGCACGTGGCGAGATGTCGTTCGCGCAATTTATGGCGCTCGCGCTCTACCACCCGGCGGTCGGCTACTATCGGAAACAACGCTCCCGCGTGGGCTACACGGCGGGCACAGATTTTTTTACGTCGAGCACGAGCGGCTCCATCTTCGGTGAACTCGTCGCGGCCGCTTGTGGGAAACTGCTGCGCGCCGTCGATCGCGATCCAGCCACTCATACCTTCATCGAGATCGGCGCGGAGCCCGGTGGCGCAGGTGTGCTCACGGGCGTGAGGCACGCGTTTGCCGCGGTGCGGACGATCCGAGTCGGCGAACCGCTGGATTCCCTCACCGGCGAATGCGTGGTGTTTTCCAACGAGCTGTTCGATGCCCAGCCGTTTACGAGCATCGTTTGCCAGTCGGGACGCTGGCATCAACTCGGCGTCCGCCGCGAAGGCGACCACCTCACGGAGATACTGCTGCCAAACCTCGTGACTGACGCTCCGTCACCGAACGCAGACGGCTACCGTTTCGATCAACCCCTGGCAGCGTCCCACCTCGCCGCCTCAATCGCGGGGCAAGCATGGCGCGGGCTCTTCGTTGCCGTGGACTACGGCCAGACTTTGCGCGAACTAGCGGAGGAAACACCCGAGGGCACTGCGCGCGCCTACTTTCAGCACACGCAGTCCAACGACCTCCTCGCCCGCCCGGGAGAACAAGATCTTACCTGCCACATTTGTTGGGACTGGATGATCGATGCACTGATGCGGCACGGCTTCGCGACACCGCGGTTGGATTTTCAGGAGGCATTTTTCATTCGCCATGCCGGACAGTTTATCGCGGCGGCGAGTGCGGCCGATGCCAAAAATTTCAGCGCGAGAAAAATGTCCCTGCTCCAGCTTTTGCATCCGGCGCAAATGGGCCAAAAATTCCAAGTGCTGCACGCCGTGCGGTGAGCCAAAAATCCCCTTGCTTCGCATTCCGAGGAACCTTTACTCCTGACCCTTTAACCAACTCGAAACCATCATGGCCAGAATCTGTGCAATCACCGGTCGCCGTCCCGTCAAGGGCTCGATCATCAATCGTAAGGGTCAGTCGAAGAAGAGCGGCGGGATCGGCACGCACGTGACGAGCATCACCAAGCGCAAATTTCGCCCGAACTTACAGCGCATCCGCATCCGCACCGCCAATGGCGGCACCAAGCGGGTTTGGGTTTCGGTCAAGGCCATCAAGGCCGGCCTCGTCGAGAAGGTGTAGTGCCTACTTGAAGGGCTCTCGACGCCTTTCACCTTTCGCGCCCGCTGCCGTTTTGGCTGCGGGCGTTTTAGTTTTTGCCGGCGGGTGACGCTAGACGGTGCCAGCACACGCTGACGACGGCACCCTGAAGTTGCGCGCGGCTTCGGCTGCGGTCGGAGCTTTCCGCACGCTTAAGACGCGGGCTCAAGCACCGCCTACGCGCGCCCGGGACGATCCCACGGCGACTATCGCCGCGCTGCTCACGCCATCGCGCGAAATACCACTGCCGCGTTCTGCCCCCCGAAACCGAGATTGTTGCTCAGCACCGTTTTTATTTTCGCCCCACGCGCGACATTCGGCACGTAGTCGAGATCGCAGTCCGGATCCGGTTCTTCGAGGTTGATCGTCGGCGCGATGGTCTGGGTCTCGAGCGTCTTCACGCAGATAACTGATTCGATGCCACCTGCGGCACCGAGCAGGTGGCCCGTCATCGACTTGGTGGAGCTAATGGCTACCTTGCGCGCGTGGTCACCAAAGACCTTCTTGATCGCGAGCGTCTCGTATTTGTCGTTGTAGGGCGTCGAAGTGCCGTGCGCGTTGATGTATTCGATCTCGTCGGGTCGGGCTTCGGCGGCGGCCAGCGCCCGCTTCATCGCCATCGAGAGCCCCTTGCCCTCGGGATCAGGCTGCGTGATGTGAAACGCATCGCACGTCGCGGCGTAGCCAGCGAGTTCGCAATAGATCCGCGCGCCGCGCGCGCGTGCGTGCTCCAGCGACTCTAGCACGAGCACGCCAGCGCCCTCGCCCATAATGAAGCCGTCGCGGTTTTTGTCGAAGGGCCGGCTCGCTTTTTCCGGAGCATCGTTGCGCGTGCTCATGGCCTTCATCGCGCAGAAGCTCGCATACGCGAACGGCGTGATCGCGGCTTCACTCCCTCCCGCGATCATCACATCGGCATCGCCGCGGCGGATGGCGTGAGCGGCTTCGCCGAGCGCATGCGTGCCGGTCGCACAGGCGGAGACGATCCCGAAGTTCGGCCCGCGCGCGCCATATTCGATTGCGACCAAGCCGGCGCACATGTTGCCAATCAACGACGGGATCGTGAATGGCGAAACTTTGCGCGGGCCGCGCTCGGCGAGCACCTTGAGCTGCGACTCGAAAGTATACATCCCCCCAATGCCCGACCCGATAATCACGCCGACGCGATCGCCATCCTCGCGCGCCATATCAAGGCCCGAGTCACGGAAGGCCTGCTTTGCCGCGACAAACCCGAAGTGCGTGTAGCGATCGTTGCGCCGCGCCTCCTTGGGATCCATGTGCTGCGCCGCCTCCCAATCGCGGACCTCGGCTCCGATCTGGCTCGAAAAATCCTTCGGATCGAACAGTGACACACGGCCCACCCCGCAACGGCCCGCGATCAAGCCGGCCCAAAATGATTCCACGTCATGCCCCAGCGCGGTGATGGCCCCGAGCCCAGTCACAACCACACGGCGCGAAGACGAAGAGGTTTTCATGGTCGAGCCTTCCAGTCTCAGAAAACAAAAAGGCGTTCTGCCAGAAATTTCCGCACGAGGGAAATTGGCAGAACGCCAGAAATTATTCGGCCGCTACCTTCAGGAGGCGCCCGCCTTACCCTTAATGTATTCGATCACTTGGCCGACGGTCTGAAGTTTCTCGGCATCGGATTCCGGGATTTCACCCTTAATCTCGTCCTTGAACTCCTCTTCAAAAGCCATGATCAACTCGACGGTATCGAGGGAATCAGCGCCAAGATCGTCCAAGAAAGAAGCCGTCGGCGTAATCTGCTCTTCGTTCACGTTGAGCTGATTGACGATGATCTCCTTGACGCGTTGTTCGATTGTTTTTTGGTCGGCCATTTTACAAAAATTGAGAGCGGGCGCAGTTCAGCGGAGGGTTCACATCGCCATTCCACCGTCAACGTTAAAAACTTGTCCGGTGATATAGCCGGCCTCTTCTGAGCAAAGGTAGGCGGTAAGATTGGCAATATCGGCGGCTTCGCCGAAACGTTTGAGTGGCACCGCCTCGAGCACCTTCGCCGAGACCTCAGCGTTGTTCACGAAATCGCTCGTCATATCGGTCTTGATAAAGCCGGGTGCCACGGCGTTGACCGTCACGCTCCGACTGGCGAACTCGCGGGCCAGAGACTTGGTCAGCCCGATCATGCCGGCCTTGGCCGCCGAATAGTTGGCTTGGCCGGCATTGCCCATCACGCCACTCACGGAAGCCATGTTCACGATGCGGCCCCAGCGGGCGCGCGTCATCGGACGTCCGATGAGCTTGGTCCAATGAAAACAGCTCGTGAGGTTGGTCGTCAGCACGTCGGTCCAGTCGGTTTCGCTCATGCGGAACAGCAGGCCGTCGCGCGTGATGCCGGCGTTGTTAACCAAGATGTCGATCGTGGGAAATTCCTTGAGGAGTTCCTCGGACGCCTTCGCGATGGCCGCGCCGTCGGCGACATCGACCGCGAGCGCCTTGGCCTTGCCGCCCGACGCGATGATGGCAGCAGCGGTGGCACCGCAGGAATCGGCGGACTTCGAGACGCAGATGACCGTGACGCCGTGGCGCGCCAAGGTTTCCGCAATGGCCTTGCCGATGCCTCGGCCGGCGCCCGTGACGAGCGCAGTTCGGTTAGTAAACGTGAGCATGAGGGGGAGGAAAGTAGCGAGTAGCGAGTAGCGAGTAGCGAGTAGAAAATTCACTCCGTCATGCTCGCTACTCACTACCCGCTACTCGCTACTTTCGATCAATATACGTCGCGCTGATAACGCTTATCTTTCTTCAACTGTTTCACGAAGTCCGTCGCCTGTTCGAGCGACATGGCCCCCTGCTCGACGATGATCTCGTGCAGTGCGACATCGACATCCTTGGCCATCCGCTTCGCATCCCCGCAGACGTAGAAATGCGCGCCGCCCTTAATCCACGCCCAAAGTTCGGCGGCATTTTCCCGCATCCGATCCTGCACGTAAACCTTGAGCAACTGGTCGCGCGAAAACGCGGTGTCGAGCCGCGCGAGTCGGCCGCTCGCGCGATAAACCTGCCACTCTTCCTCGTAGAGAAAATCCGTCGCTCGTTTCTGATCACCGAAGAAGAGCCAGTTGCGCCCCGTCGCGCCCGTCGCCACGCGCTCCTGCAGAAACGCGCGAAACGGCGCGATGCCCGTGCCCGGCCCGATCATGATGCAATCCCTCGATCCCTCAGCCGGTGGCCCGAAATGCGAGTCCGAGACAAACACCGGCACCGGGGTCGCGCCCAGCTGCGCCCGATCCGCGAGAAAACTTGAGCACACACCCACGCGCTGGCGGCTGTTCGTCTCGTAACGCACGACGGCGACGGTGAGATGAACCTCGGTCGGATGCACCTGCGACGACGAAGCGATGGAGTAGAGCCGCGGCATCAATTTCCGCAGCAGATCGACGAATTCCTGCGGCGCGAATCGCGCGCTCGGAAATTCCGAAAGTAGGTCCACAAACTCACGTTTCTCCAGATAATCCATGAGCACCTCCTTTGCCTCGGGCACGAGCAGACTCGCGAGTTTTGCCTGCTCGTCCGGATGTGCAGCCTTCGCTGCGATCACTTCCACCGCCTTGCGCGTCGGTTTGGAGAGCGCGAGTCTTTCAGTAAGGACACTGCGCAACGCCGCGGGCGCGGCGAGTTTCAGCGCCGCAGGCGAAACCGCTTCTTGTCCCGTCGCCCCGAGCCGCTGCAAAATCTCGTCGACCTCTTCCGGCCGATTCGCCGGAAACACGCCGAGCGAATCGCCCGCCTTATAGCGCATTCCGCTTCCCCCCAAATCGACCACAAAGTGCCGCGTCTCCTTGGCCGAGCCCGGTTGATTAAGCAGCCGGTTCTCGGACAACTTTGCCGGAAACGGACGATCCTTGGAAAACTCAGAAACCGGGCCGGGAGTCGAGGCGGACATGGGAGTCGGCGCATGAAGCCGATCGCCGAGGGGGCAGGCAAGCCGGTTTCACTTCATTCCGCGGGCTGCGTGCCGTCGGCCTTTCTCGCGCCCTGCAGCGCCGTTGCGCTGAACCTCAACGCGGACCTTCTCACCGCCAAGCTTGCAGCAGCGGGCAATTTGCCGCCCAGTAACCGAATGGCATCCGCTGAGCCCATTCGTCTGCAAAAATTCATCGCCGATGCCGGGCTGTGTTCGCGTCGCAACGCCGAGATGCTGATCGCGCAGGGCGAGGTGTGGGTCAACAGCGCCCCTGCCAAGCCCGGCCAGAAGGTCACGCCCGGGGTCGACAAGGTGACCGTGAGCGGCAAATCCGTGCGCACCACCGCGCAACCGCGCATCACCGTCGCGGTCAACAAGCCGCGCGGGCTCGTCTGCTCCAACGACGACCCGCACCATGCCGCAACGGTCTTCGAACTGTTGCCACGTGAGTTTGCCAAGTTCCGTTTCTTCTGCGCCGGCCGCCTGGACCTCGACAGCGAGGGCCTCGTGATTCTGACAACCGACGGCGATTTGGCTAACAAGCTCATGCATCCGTCCAACGTGGTCGTGAAACGCTACCATGTGATTCTCAAAAAACCATTTCCCGCTTCGCGCCTCGGGCAGCTCGTGCGCGGCGTCGTCATCGAGGGCGAAAAACACAAGGTCGAGCGCGCCGCGCTCATCAACGCCGGTGCATCCGAGGCCTCGACGAATCTCGACGTGCACATGCACCACGGCAAGAAGCGCGAAATCCGCCAAGTCTTCATGACACTCGGATTCGACGTAAAGCGCCTCCGCCGCTACCAAATCGGCTCGCTGCAGTTAAAGGGAATCCCGTTGCGGGCCGGCAAAGTTCTTTCTACCAAAACCATCGACTCACTTTTCATAAATCCGCCCACGCCGCGCGCCAACTTCGAAGCCTCCTCCGCCGCTCGCCCTTCTTCCGCCCATGCCGACTAAATTCCTCCGCACCGCCGCGCTCGCCTTGGGCGCCCTCGCCAGTCTCGCCGCTGCGCCGCTCACCGTGACCACCGCGGTCCATACCAAACCCGATCCCGCGTCGCCCGCGCTCACGTTCCTGAAGGCGGGCACCGAGCCTGTCGCCGCCACCAACACCACCGCACCCGACGGCTGGCTCGCGATCGATTTGCCGGGACCGTTCGAGGGCTACGTGGAAAACAAAGACCTCACGAAGGGTCTCGATGTGAAACCCGGCGTGAGCATCCGCCTCGCGCCGAAGGCCGAAGCCGGTGTCCTCGCGATCTCCGACAAGGCGGACAAGACCTCGCTCACCGGCCTGCACGGCAAATGGACCCAGATCTCGCTCGAGAAAAATCTCGTCGGCTACATCCGCGTCGCTGGCAGCGGCGCGAGCCTGCCCGCGATTGCGACGAACCCCGCGGGCTCTGCGCCCACCGCATCCGTTGCGCCGACCTCCCCGACGAATTCCCCGGCCGGCCCCGGCCAAGCGGCACCTTCACTGACCACTGGCAGCGGCGACAGCAGTGCACTGCCGCGGCAGTTCGCCGGCAAGTTTGTTTCCACGCGCCGTCCACTCGCGCCGCGCCGCCCCTACGACTACGCGCTGAACGACGATGCGGGCAAACGCTACGCCTACCTCGACATCTCGAAACTGCTCCTCACCGAGCAAATCGAAAACTACGTCGACCGCGCCGTCGTTGTCTTCGGCACCGCGAAGAACGCACCCGACGGCAAGGAAATCGTCATCACGATCGAGACGCTGCAATTGAAGTAGCGGGTAGTCCGTAGCGAGTAGTGAGCATCACGCGGCGCGCGTGTTCGGCCATCTACTCGCTACCCGCTACTTGCAGCTCTCCATTTTCCATGGACCTCATCGACGGAAACCACATCGCCGCCGCCATCATCGCCGAGTTGAAGGCCGAAGTTGCCACGTTCACCGGCCGCAAACCGTGCATCGCGCTCGTTCGCGTCGGCGAGGATCCCGCGTCGGTTTCCTACGTGAAGAAAAAGGAGAAGACCGCCGCCGAGATCGGCATCACGAGCCGAATCATCCTCCCACCGATCACGATTTCGCAGACCGAACTCTTTGCGCTGCTTGATCAGCTTAACGCCGATTCAACGGTCGATGGCATCCTCGTCCAATCGCCATTGCCGAAACATATCGATGAAGTCGCGGTGTTTCGCCGCGTCGCGCCCGACAAGGATGTCGACGGCTTCAACACCATCAATCTCGGCAAGGTAGCGCAGGAAGATGAGACGGGATTTGTCGCGTGCACGCCCGCCGGCATCATGGAGCTGCTCGCGCGCAGTGGGGTGGATCTGAAGGGCAAGCACGTGGTCGTGCTCGGCCGCTCACTGATCGTCGGCAAACCGATCGCGTTGCTCGCGCTGCAAAAAAAAGCCGGCGCCAACGCCACCGTCACCATCTGTCACTCCGCCACCGCAAACCTCCCCGCCCTCACCCGCCAGGCTGATGTCCTCATCGCCGCGATCGGACGCGCCGAATTTGTCACCGCCGACATGGTGAAACCCGGCGCAGTCGTAATCGATGTCGGCATCAATCGCGTCGCTGATGCCACCAAGAAAAACGGCTACAGACTCGCCGGCGACGTTCAGTTCGAAACCGTTGCACCACTCTGCGCGAAGATTACGCCCGTCCCTGGCGGCGTCGGTCCGATGACGGTCGCGATGTTGATGAAGAATACGGTTAAGGCCTACCGCCTCCGCGCATAGGACTGCCGTTGGGCGCAGGCTGCCGCTAGCCGCGCCATCTCCTCGGTGCGAGCGGCGCAATCGCCATTCGCCCGCGCTTACCCGGGTCGGAAACCCACATGGCAGAAAACGGTAAATCCTCCGTCCGGCGAATCCCCGTTTGACCGCGTTCGATTCAAACCGTTATTGCCTGTCGGAAACCCGCACCCAACCTACGTTCGTTCAATGTCTGCTCCGTCCATTCTGGTCGTCGATGACCAACCCATCAACGTCCAGCTCCTGAAGCGCAAGTTGGAGCGCGAAGGCATTCAAATCACCACCGCCTTCAGTGGCGCGGAGGCGCTCGCAGCGGTCAAGAAATCGAAACCGGATCTGATTTTGCTCGATGTGATGATGCCCGACATGGACGGCATCGAGGTCTGCCAGCGATAGCAGGCGAGTGAAGAAACTCGGGGAGTTCCGGTTATTTTCATCACCGCACGCACCGGCAAGGAGAGCAAAATCGAGGGGCTCAATGTCGGCGCGGTCGACTACATCACGAAGCCCATCGATCTCGATGAGACGCTGGCGCGGGTGCAAACGCAGCTGCGTTTTGTGGCGATCAACCGCCAGTTGCTCGACCTCACGCGCCGGCTGGAGGAATCGCGCAAGGCCGCGACCATAGGAGCGGTCACACAGGGCATCGCGCACAATCTGAACAATCTGCTGGGCGTCGTCATCGGTTACCTCGATTTGGTGAAGGCCTATCACGACCGGCCGGAGCAGGTGAAAAAAAATGTCCAGCACGTCGAGGACGCGGTGAACCGGATCGTGATCATCATCAAACAACTCAGCACGGTCGTGGTGAAATCTCACCCGCCTTCCATCCGCGCGAGCCTACGCCGCGTGCTTGAAGGTGGCGTCGTGCGGTTTCACAACGACTACAAGATCACCGCGCCCGTCACGATCGACAACCCGCTCGGCGAGCAGATGCTTGAGACCAATTTCGAGATCGTGGAGGAAGTTATCGCGAAAGTGCTGATGAATGCGTGGGAGTCCTACGACAACAAGCGCACCGATCCCCGGCCGATCACGATGCGCACCCAGCTCGTCGACAACACCGACGGGGGCAAGGAAATCGAGATTCGCATCATCGATCACGGTCGGGGGATCAACGAGGAGATCCGCGACAAGATGTTCGAACCGTTCGTCAGCACCAAGAACACTGTCGGCGTCGGCATGGGGCTGACCGTAGCCCGCCATGCCTTGCGCTCGCTGGGCGGCGAAGTTTCGATGGTCGACGGCGCCAATCAGGGAGCGATTGCGGTGCTCCTGCACCCGCTGGAACGCCGGAAACGTTCGGCGGAATAATTTCGGCCGCGGCTGGGTAAGTGTTTTGCGCGAGCCTTGCCTGCGCGGCCAGAGGCCGCTCCCATTCATTCATGCCCAAAATCGCATTTCTCGGCGCTGGTAACATGGCCTCGGCGTTTGTCGAAGGCCTGCTCGGCCAGCAGCCGGCGGCGAAGGCCGACCTTATTTGCTACGGCGGAGCGGACAGCACGGCGGCCACGCTCGCGGCACGCACCGGCATCGCCGCCGCGGCCACGCTGGAACAGCTCACGGCGGATTTCGACACGTTGCTCGTCGCCTTCAAACCGCAGCATCTCGCCGACGCCGATCCGCGCTTTGCGGTGTGGACCGAGGGAAAACTAGTCGTCTCGATTCTTGCCGGGAAGCGGCTCTCAAGCCTAACGCGCGTATTTCCCAAGGCGCGCAACGTCGTTCGAACCATGCCGAACACGCCCGGCCAGATCGGTGCGGGCATCACCGCGTGGTGTTCACGTGACCCACTCGCACAAGCGGACCACGCCATCCTCAAGACATTGCTCGACGCCCTCGGCCAGTCGGTGGAAGTGCCGGAAAATGATCTCGATGCGGTCACGGGGTTGAGCGGTAGCGGGCCGGCTTATGTCTTTGAATTCGCCGCCGCACTGCGCGATGCCGGCGTGGCGGCGGGGCTCACCCGGGCCGCGGCGGAGAAGCTCGCGGTCGAAACGCTGCTCGGTTCAGCGCGGCTGCTCGCGCGCAAAAATATCGAGCCGGAGATTCTCCGTGATCAGGTGACTTCGCCCAACGGGACGACGTTCGCCGGACTGCAACGGATGAAGGCCGGTGACTTTCGCGGCCTGATTCGCGAGACCGTGCTCGCTGCCACGGCGCGGTCGAAGGAACTCTCGAAAGAAAATTAAGCACTCATTTTCACCAAAAGATGGGAGCGCCGGGGATTAGGAATTCCTTTTCATTCCCCAGCATTAGTGCCCATTAGTGATTTACTCATGAACCCCCTCGACGGCCGCATTCTCGTCACCGGTGGCGCCGGCTTCATCGGCAGCGCGTTGATCTGGGCGCTCAACCAGCGCGGGCACACCGACATCGTGGTCACGGATTTCCTCGGCACCGACGAGAAGTGGAAAAATTTGGTGCCGCTGAAATTCGCGGACTATCTCGACGCGGGTGAGTTTCGTCGGCGACTCTGCGCAAACGCACCGAGCCACGGCAAATTTTCCGCGGTGTTTCACCTCGGTGCCTGCTCGGCGACGACAGAGAAAAACGCCGCCTACCTCGCGGATAACAACTATGAGGCCACGAAGGAGCTCGCCGCGTGGTCGCTTGCACAGGGCGCACGCTTCATCTACGCCTCGTCGGCCGCAACCTACGGCGACGGCGCGCAAGGCATGGACGATCGCGAGCCAGACATCGCGCCGCTGCGACCGCTCAACATGTATGGCTACTCGAAGCACCTCTTCGATCTGCATGCGCAGCGCACGGGTTGGCTGGCGCGAATCGTCGGCGTGAAGTATTTCAACGTTTTCGGCCCCAACGAGGATCACAAAGGCGACATGCGTTCGCTCGTGAACAAAGCCTACCAGCAGATCCTGGCGACGGGTCGCGTGCAGCTCTTCAAGAGCCACAAGCCGGAATTCAAGGATGGCGAGCAGATGCGCGACTTTCTCTACGTGAAGGATGCGGTTGAGATGACGCTGCATTTTGCCGAGAAGGCGATGGCGGCCGGCGGGCTCTACAACTTGGGCAGTGGCGAGGCGAACACGTGGGTCACGCTCACGCGCGCGATTTTCGCCGCACTCGGACGCACCCCCGAAATCGATTTCGTCGATATGCCGGAAGTGCTGCGCGGCAAATACCAGTATTTTACCCAAGCCAACATCGCGAAGCTGCGCGGCACGGGCTACGAGCGGGCCATGACGCCACTCGCCGATGCCGTGCGCGACTACGTGCAGGGTTACTTGGTCACCGGAAAGAGACTGGGCGAGTGAGCGAAAGCCGCACGCTCGGCCGACGCTTCATAAAAAAGCCGCGACCGAAGTCGCGGCAGTGATTAACAAAATGCCAGCCGCTGCGTAGGCTTAGGGAATCTTCTCCAACTCCGCCGCGGTCCACGGCGCGTGATTGCCGGTCGCAGAGCGGACTTCCGCGACTTTGGCGGTGGAGACGGGGGCCGCGCCATTGCCGAATTCCTGGCGCACATAGGTGAGCACGGCGGCGAGTTTCTCGGGGCTGAGGTTGAAACCACTGCCGGGACCGGCCGCGGGCATCGCGCCGACATATTCGACGCCCTTAACCTTCACCGGACCAATGAGCCCGTGGAGTGCGATGCGAATGAGGCGATCCTCAGAGCCAGCCACCCACTCGGAACCCGCCAGCGGAGGGAAAGCCGGAGGGAGGCCGAGCCCCGTCGGCTGGTGGCAGGTGGCACAAACGGTCGCATAAACCGATTTGCCGAGGACCAACGGGTCGACGGCGGGAGCCGAGGCAGCGGCATCACCGGCCTTGGGAGGATGAGCGTTCTCGTTAAAGATCTTCGGGCTAAAATTACCGGCGTAACGACCGAGGTAAGTGCCACCGAAGAAAATCAGGCCGCTGAAAATGAAGAGGAGGTTGAGCGGAAGGAGGCGATAACGGGCCTTCTCGTCGGGCTGCTGGCCGAGCATCTTCTCGTGGACGGAGAGCAGGGTCTCGTCGGTCATCGCGGGTTGGTCCACGCGGGGATCGGGTTGGGACGGAGTGCTCATTTCTTATGCTCCTCAGCCGTCGTGGCCGACGCGACAGGGCGCGCCTCAGGATAATCGTAGCTGGTGTTTAAGCTCAGCAAATAGGCGACCAAAGTCTGAGCCCGCTCTGTCGGGACGATCTGCTGACCACCAGCGACCTTAAATGCGCGAGCGGAAGGTTCCCCGGAAATCGGCCGGCTTTCGAAAAGGAATTTGTAAGACGGATGGGTCGCCGAGCCGTTATGCAAGAAGGCCACCAAGGAATCCTCAGTCGGCGCCGTGGGCTTGCGCGCCGCAAGATTCGTCAAATCCGGACCAAGCCGCAAGGCACCAAGCTGCGGGCGGGATTGATGGATGTAGTCGCGGGCCACACTTTGCCGGGTCCCCCAGCCTCGCGCCTGATCGCTGCCGTAGTCGGGGCGGCGCACCTGTTGGGTATGGCACGCGGCACAACCGAGATCGTTGTAGACGAGTTGTCCACGCGCCGCGAGGCCACTGGTGCGCTGCGGAAAAGAAGCGCTCTCAACGTCGTCGTAATAGGGCGCCAGCCGGCCGAGCTGGGCGTGTGAACCGAGGACGATGCCGCCAAACGAAATCGCAATCGCGGCGAGAAGACCGAAGAAGAGGAACGGACCGTTTTTCATGACGCGTGCGCCTCCATTTTCGCCGGCGCGCGGAAGATAGATTGAGTGGGCGACGTGCCGCACAGGCTCGCGCAGACCGTCCGGGAGAAATTCACGAGCAAGATAAGGTTGGCCGCGAGCAGCGTAGCCTGCGCCGCAGTGTTGGCCAGCAGCGGGCCGCGCAAACTCTGGAAAATATCCCCTAGTGCGGCATCCTTAGCGAGCAGCGCGCCACCCTGCGCCCACCCGGCATAGGCCAGAACCAGCACCGAAACTGAAACGCCGGCCATGATCAGAACGCGATGGCCCGACGCGAGTGCCGCCGAGGCCCAAGGCGCGCCGGTCAGGCGCGGGACCATGAAAGTCAGCGCCCCAAAAAACATCATCGAAAGCCCGCCATAGATGGCCAACTGCTCCAACGAAGTGGCGAGAAACGTGAACTGACTGCGCACCGCAATGCCTCGGAATGACACAAACAAATCAATCACGCCCGCGAGCACATAGGCCACCGTGCCAAATCGGATAAACTTTACTGCGGAACCGTCTGCGCTCCAAGCCGGACGGAAGTTCAGCCAAACGACAAGGTAGTGGAATAGGAGTAGTGCATTGGCCACGACCGCCATCGTCGCCACCCAAGCAGGCACGGGACCGCCGATGAGATGTCGCCCACCTGTCCAAGCACCAACGAAAATCAAAGTCCAGAACGCCAACGGTGCCGATTCGTAGGTGGGCAAGAGCCGGCCAGAGGCCTTCGGCACGACATAATAGGCACCCGCGAGCGCCAACGGCACCAACCACATCGACCACGCGCCCTGCGTGAACCAACCGGCGCTAATCGCCTGCACCACGCCACGCACCGGCATCCAGAGGAGCACGGCCTGCGCGCCGATCAGCAGCCAAGGAAAGAGGAACAGCGCGGCCAGCGCATACCACTGCGCGGCAAACATCCCGGCATTGCGCCGGCCCGACCATGCCAGCACGCCCGCAATCGAAATCGAGCCGTAGGCGAACACCAACAGCGGTTGCACGTAGCGCGGCAATTGCAGCAACGAGAAGGAGGTCATGTCTCCCGTGGCGATGCCCACGAGCCCGGCTGAGATGCCTAGATTCCAGAAAATTGTCCCGACTATGGTCCAGTTGGTCGCGCGCAACGGCGAGCCACCCAGCCGACCGAGGACCCAGAGTGCGACACCGAGGCCGACATTCGCCGCCCAGCCATAGACAAAGACCGTCTCACGCAGCGCCTGCGCGCGACCGTGTGTAAGGAACGAGCAATCGGCGAGAAACCCCGGCGAGTGTTGCTGAATCGAAGTGATGAGCGCGAGGATGCCACTCACGACGAGCCACATCAGCCCCGAACCCAGCAAGAGCAGCAGCGGGCCGCGGGCCTGGGTGTCGATGGCAGTGACTTCTGCCGAGGCGGCGTTGGTCGAAGCGTTGGTCATCTCAGGAGAAAATTATTGCGGCAGACGTTATTTCTTTGCGCCGTATTTCTGTGCGGTCAGCTCCATCGCCCGCGCGATCGGCAGTTGCACCACACCGGCCTTCTGATCGATCCAAGCGTAGGCGGTCGCCTGCTTCGCGTCGACTTCGCGCTGCGCCGTCAAAACCTTGCGGCGATCGGAGGCGGAGGCGCGCCACTCAAGTTCCTTGGTCAGGTTTTCCGCCGCGGCGTTTTGCGGGGAGACCGTGGCGGGTTCGTAGAACCACCGGATCGCGAGCAGGAAGGTCGCGAAGAGCGCGAACAGAAACACAATCGTGAAGAGCGAGACCGGGCGGGCCGGTGCGGTGGGCGCGTCACTCATGGTGCGTGAGGCTTTCGCCGATGCGCGGATCGCAAATCGGGATGAGCTTAGAGGTCGGCAGGCTGTTGAGGTAGGCCCAGACACAGACGCCACCGACTCCGACCACGGAGGTCAGAACCCAAACCAAGTGCAGCGAAAGGAAGGGCAGCGAGTCTTCGTGCGAGTCCTTAAGCGCCGGCAAAATATTATAGCACATGTCGACGAGGATCGTGGCGAGAATCCAGTAGGCGATGAGCTTGATCCGCGCATGCACGATCTTGTTTTTGTAGGACAACAGGTAGAAAAACGGCACAAAGAAATGGCCGAAGAGCAGCACGAGCCCGACATACCACCATTGGTTGGTGGAGCCGTCGTGGTTCAGCTCGCGGAGATTATACCAGAACGTTTCCTCGGGCACGTTGGCGTTCCAGATCAGGAAATACTGCGAGAAGGTCACGTAAGCCCAGAACACCGTGAATGCGAACGACAGCATGCCGATCGAGTGAAAGTGATTCGTGTTGAGCACACCCTTGTAATCACCGCGATTCCACAACCAGATCATGATGAGGATGCCGATGGCCAGCGCGCCACGCGCGCAGTTCGCGAAGAACCACACGCCATACATCGTGGAGAACCAGTGATACTCGAGCGACTTCACCCAGAAGATAGCGATGGCCGTGAGCGAGAACGCCGCAATCGGGAGACCGAACGCCGCGGTCTTGCGATTCATGTAGGTCCACTTCACGTCACCGTCCACATCCTGGGAGAAGGAAGCTTTCCGGAGCCGCGCCGAGACCCACATCCAGAGGAGAAAGGAAACGAAAGTGACGCCCAGAAACATATTGGTGTTCAGGAAGCCCGATTTTTTAATGTAAAGCGGATCGTGCCCGACGGTATGGCCGCCGTGGATCACATGCTCCGGATTCATCCACGGCCAAATCAGATCGCCGTGGCCGATGAACGGCGTGATGGCGAGCGGGATGAAAAGGAGCATGAGCCACTTGAAAGCCGAGAACCCGTGCTCGAACTGCCGGCGAATCACGACCGACCACGAGGCATCGACGATGTGATGAATCAACACCATCAGAAGCATCCCGATCGCGATGGCGGTCCAGAAAGTGAGTCCCACGAGGTAAGACATCGCGGCTTTGTCAGCACCGGAGACAAGCACCCCGACGCCCGTTAGCAGAAGGCCGACAATGCCAATGACGAGGGCGTTCTTCGCCGCCGAGGGAGCGGTGGAGTCGGCCGGTGCGGCCGCGGCAGAAACGGAGGCAGCAGTGGAACTCATGGGAGGCCGAGAGTAGATTTGGCAGCAGCATCGGTGACATCCGCCGCCACGCCCTGTTGAGCACGCTGGAGCGCCCGCACGTAAACCACCACCGCCCAGCGATCCTCGGGCGTGAGTTTGTCGGCGTAGCCGAGCATGGTATTCTTGCCGGCGGTGATAGTGTTGAAGATTTCGCCGTCAGGCATCGTCCGCAGGCGGACGTCGTGGTAGGTCGGCGTCGCGCCCATGCCGTAACGCTTCGTCATACCGTTGCCGTCGCCCGTCGCGCCATGACACGGAAGGCAGTAGATTTGATAACGATCCTGGCCGCGCTCGATGAACTTCTGGTCAACCGATACCTTGGCCGGCAAACCGGCCGCGAATGCCCCGGCGGTCGTCTTGCCGAGATAAAGATGTTCGTCCTCACGCAGCATCCCACGCGCAACCGTGCGCGTCGGCGGGACGCGATCCGATCGGCCGTCGGCGAAGAATTTACTCTCCGACTGGGGACGGTGCTTGGGCTGGTTTTCCATACTGGGAAATGCCCATTCCGGGAAAATATCCAGCGGCGGCGACGTGAACTTCGCTCCGCGGAACCCGAGGATTGAAACCAAGAGCACACAGACGAAGAGGGTGGTGAGATAGACGTTCCGCATGGCTCAGGGCTCCAGCTCCGTGATGGCCTTGCCACCGGCCTTCTCAAGCAGGGCCTTGGTGTTGGCGAGATTGAACCGGGGATCGCGCGACTCGATCACGATGAAAAACGTGTCGTCCATGCCGCGGCGGATGTGGTCGTATTTGAGCACCGGGTGATAGTGCCGGGGCAGTCCGTTCACGACGAGCATGCCAATGATGGTCGCGAAGGCGGTGAAGAGAATCGTGAGCTCGTAGCTCACAGGAAAGGCGAACATCGGGCTGAACATTGGCTTCCCGCCGACGATGAGCGGGTAGTCCACCGCTCCCGTCCACCAGATCATGCTCATGCCCGTGCAGAATCCCGCAATGCCGCCCGCGAGTGAGATGCGTGGCACGATGGAGCGCTTCAAGCCCATCGCCTTGTCGAGGCCGTGGACAGGAAACGGCGTGATGCAGTCCCAGTGGCGGTAGCCCGCGTCGCGGACCTGCTCCGCCGCGTGGTAGAGATCGGGCGTCGTTTCAAAGGTGGCGATCAGGCCATGTGGTTGGGCAGCCATGGTCGGAATCAGTGTTTGCCCTCCGCGCCGGTTCCGCCGTGGACATCAGCTTGGGGCGTGACCGCCTTCAACTCGGCCATCGGCATGATGGGGAGGAAACGGATGAAAAGAAGGAAGAGGACCGAGAAAACGCCGAACGTCCCGAAGAAGGTGAAGATTTCCACGATACTCGGGGAATAGTAACCCCAGCTCGACGGCAGGAAGTCGCGGGCCAGTGAGGTCACAATGATGACGAAGCGCTCAAACCACATACCGACGTTGACGAAGATCGAGAGGATCCAGACCAGTGCGGTGTTATTGCGGACCGCCTTGAACCAGAAGAACTGCGGCGTGATCACGTTGCACGAGATCATAATCCAGTAAGCCCAGGAGTAGTGGCCGAAGGCGCGGTTGATAAACGCGAAGCCCTCATACGGGTTCCCGCTATACCACGCGATGAAGAACTCCATCCCGTAGGCGTAGCCGACGATGGTGCCGGTCGCCAACGTGATCTTGCACATGCAGTCGATGTGATACTGCGTGATCAAATCCTTCAGCCCGTAGATCGCGCGCAGCGGGAGCATAAGCGTCATCACCATCCCGAAGCCGGAGAAGATGGCACCGGCCACGAAATACGGTGGAAAGATCGTCGTGTGCCAGCCCGGGATCAGCGACACCGCGAAGTCGAAGGAAACGATGGTGTGCACCGAGAGGACGAGCGGCGTCGAAACGCCGGCGAGAATCAGGTAGGCCATCTCGTAGTTGCTCCAGTGGCGGTTCGACCCGCGCCAGCCCAACGCGAAGATGCCATAGAGGAACGAGCGGAACTTATTTCCTGCCGAGAAAAACCGATCGCGCAGCACCGCGAGGTCGGGGATGAGACCGACATACCAGAAAAGCACCGACACTGTGCCGTAGGTCGAGACGGCGAACACATCCCACTCCAACGGCGAGCGGAAATTTTGCCAGATGATATTCGAGTTCGGAATCGGGAACAGGAACCACGCATACCAGATGCGGCCGACGTGGAAGACCGGAAAAATGGCGGCGCAGACGACCGCGAAGATCGTCATGGCCTCGGCGGCGCGGTTGATCGACGTGCGCCATTTCTGGCGGAGCAAACAGAGAATCGCGGAGATGAGGGTGCCGGCGTGGCCGATACCGATCCAGAAGACGAAGTTGACGATGTCCCACGCCCAGTTGACGGGATTCGCGTGACCCCACACGCCGACGCCGGTGGCGACGAGGTAGGTCAGGCCCGCGACCGTGAACGATGCGACGAAGCAGGCGAGGACGAAGCACACCCACCACCACGTCGGTGTCTTGCCCTCGATGATCCCGCAGATTTTCTCGGTGATCCAGGAGAAGCTACGGTTGTTTTCAACGAGGACGGCGCGCGGCAGCACCGCGGGTTTCACTTCGCGCAGGATGGCTGGCACCTCGGCCGCATGATCGGGGGAGTGGGCCATTAGCGGAGTCCTCCGAGGTTGGCGCTGAATCTGGCAGCGTAGCGCGGGCAGCCGGCCCGCTTCGGCACGGGCAGGCTGCCCGTGCTACAGTTTGTGCGGCACGTCTTCATCTTAGTGCGCGCCTTTCTTTTCGGCCGGCTTCTCGCTGCCGTGGGCCCCGTGCGCACCCGCGGAGGAACCGTGGGCGTGCGTCTGCGGCACGTTCTTCCTGTCGTATTCGATCCGGCTCATCGGCAGCGGCTGGTAGTCGGGCATCTTCGGATTTGGATTCCGCAGCTTGCCGGAATACGTCGTGCGCGGACGCACGTTAAGATAACCGAGCACCGCGTAATCCTGCTCACGTTTCTTCGCGACACTGACCGCGCTCTTTTCGTCGAGGATATCGCCAAACACAATCGCGTCGACGGGGCAGGTTTGCTGGCAGGCCGTCTTGATCGTGCCATCAGGCACGCGAACTTCCTCGGGCTTGCCGGCCTGAGCCATCTTCACCTTGTGCTGAATCTTGCCGTTTTGAATGCGCTGCACGCAATAGGTGCATTTCTCCATCACGCCGCGCATACGGACGGTGACCTCGGGGTTCTTGCCCATCTTGACGAGCTCGGGCATGCCGGAGTCGCCGAGCTGACTGAGATAGAGCTGATCGAGTTTGCGCTCGTTCCAATCGAAGAAATTAAAGCGCCGGACCTTGTAGGGACAGTTGTTCGCGCAATAACGGGTGCCGATGCACCGGTTATAGGCCATCGTGTTGAGGCCCTCGTCGTCGTGCACCGTGGCGTTGACGGGGCACACGGTCTCGCACGGAGCGAGCTCGCAGTGGACGCACGTCATCGGCTGCAAGGAAATCTGCGGTTCCTCCGGGAGCGTTTTGTTGCCTTCGCCGCCAAAGGCCTCGCCGTCGATGTCGCCACTCGAATAGTAGCGATCAATGCGGATCCAGTGCATCTCACGACCGCGCATTACCTGATCCTTGCCGACGATCGGAATGTTGTTCTCGGCCTGACACGCAACGACACAGGCGTTGCATCCGATGCAGGTATTGAGGTCGATCGACATGCCCCACTGGTGGTGGCCGTCGAACTTCGGAGTGGAATAAAGCGAATTGCCGCGCGGAATCTGCGTGGAGCGCTGCTGCGGCGACATCTTTTCGCCCACCGGACCGAGGTTGCTCGGCGCATGCGACTCCATGCCGATGGTGTTAACGTAGCCGGGATTTTCTTGGTAGCTATTGGCGCCCTCGTAGTTCGCCTCGCGCACGATATCGCGACCTTCCATCGACCAATGCTCCTGCGTGTTCGCGAGCAACACGCGGGTATTGGTGTCAGTAAGCGTCGCGCCCGTAACGACGTGCATCGCGTCCGACGTGCGCAGCGGATAGGCACTGAAACCGGCACCCTTGCCGACGCGCCCCGTCACCGTGCGGCCATAACCGAGAGGCACGATCACCGAGTAGTTGGAGAGACCCGGCTGCACATGCACTGGACCGCGAATCTTGCGCCCGCCGACCGAGAGCTCGAACACGCGGGCATTCTCCTTGCCCATCGTAAAATCAGCTTCTTCCTGGCGCGCCACCTGAATGCCCGCGTTCGGTTTGTAGATCCCCAGTTCCTTCGCCAGCTTCGGGCTGACCAGGATCGCGTTGTCCCAAGAAATCTTCGTGATCGGGTCGGGGCACTCCTGGAGCCAGCCATTGTTGGCAAAGCGTCCGTCGTCCATCTTGTGGTCGCACACGAAACGCACCTCGAGATTCTTCGCGCTGAACGTCACCGCAGACTTAGCCGCACTCAACGACTGCCGCGCGGAATTTGCGTTGAACCGCACCGCGACCGGCTTCGCGGCGGAGCCCGCGAGCACACCGTCGTGGAGAAAACGTGCCATCACCTTTTCGGTATTCGCGCCCCCGCCAGCAAGTGCGGTGAGGGTCGTCACGACGAGCGCGTAGGCATCGGGATTCGTTTCTCCGAGGATGCGCGCGAGAACTTCGATATCGGTCAGGCCACCGAACAGCGGCAAAATCATCGGCTGCACCGGCACCACTGTGCCATCAATCGTGCGGGCGTCGCCCCACGATTCGAGATAGTGAGCGCGCACGATGTGCGTCGCAGCCAACGCCGAGGTCTCATCCGCGTAATAGCCGACGCGCACGACTTCGCCGACTGATTTCTGCAACGCCGACCACTCAAGATCGGCGGGGGCGTTGTAGGCGGGATTGCCCCCCAGCACGACGAGGGTTTTAATCGAACCGGCCTTGACGGCGGTCGCGAGCGTAGAAAGCGAAGAAACTCCAGCGGTGGATTCTTCAGCGACAAAATTGACGGTCGCGCCAATCGCCTCGATCGCGGAGTTGATACCGTAAACGAGCGCGTGGACTTCCGCAGGCAAGTGCGCGCCGGCCACGACCAGCGACGAACCACGAAACTCCATGAGATCAGCCGCACAGGCATCGATCCACGCCTGCGAGATATAGACACCTTGCGCGTAGGGCGCGAGCACCTCGGCCGATTGCGGGTAAACTGCTGCGGCCAGCTTCGCAGTGAACGCCAGCGCATGACTCGTCGCAATCCGCAGCCGGTGATCCGCCATGCTACCCGTGAGGGAGAGACCGCTCTCCACCACATACAGTCGATTCATCGGATCGCTTTTCTTCGTGACCCGACGGCCCTCGGAGAAAGCGCGCGCATAAAGCAGGCTTCCGGCTTCGGCTTGGAGAAAATCCGCATCGATCGAGACGACGCGCTTGGCCTGCTTGAAATTGTAGACCGGCCGCACGGCCGCGCCAAATGCCGCCTGCGCCGCCGCGACCGGAGGCGTGTCGGTGACAGGTTCGTATTCCGACCAGATCGCGCGCGGGAATTTCGCGCGCAGGGCCGTCACGAGGCGCCGGCGGGTCGGCGAGGATGATTCCTCGGCGAGAAACGCGAGCCCCGCGCCCTGCGTGCCACCGAAAGTCTGGCCGATGGTCGCGAGCACTTGATCGACCTGCTCACGGGATAGGACCACCCCACCCTTCGTGTGCGCGGTCGCGCGATCCGGATCGTAGAGGTCGAGAATCGAAGCCTGCGCCGTCAACGACGCGGCCCCACCGTGCGGAAGATAAGAAGGATTCCCCTCAAGCTTGGTCGGACGGCCCTGATGCGTTTCCGCCAGCAACGGCACGGCCCATTTACGCACCGGCAGCGCGGTCGCGTAATACGACGGTAGGCCGGGAATCACGCCCTCAACGGACTTGCCGTAGGGCAGAATAAATTTTTCCGGACGACGGCAGCCCGCCAAGCCTGCGCCACCGAGCGCAAACGAGGCCGCCATAATCTTCATGAAGTGCCGGCGATCAACACCATCGAGCGTGTCTGCACCCTCAGGAAATTCGCGCTCCACTTGCGCCTTGAATCCGGGCGTGCCCGCGAGTTCGTCTAGGCTGCGCCAGTATTTCGGACCGGTGAGCTGCTCACGTTCGGACGGAGCGGGATGATCAAATTTACGTTTCATCGATGGCAGCCGGAGCAGCTCTGCGGGGGCATCAATTTCCAGTCGTGCTTGAAGGCAGCGGCGGCCTTCAAACCGGCTTCGCCTTGGTCGGCGAGACGTTTGGAATCGAGGTTAAAAACATCCTTCGGATTGCGCATCCGGGCTGCGGGGTCGCGATGGCACTCGATGCAAAACGCCATACTGAGGGACTGTGAGTGGACCACGGTGTCCATCTCGTTCACCTTGCCGTGACACTCGACGCAGGAGATGCCACGGTTCACGTGAATGGAGTGGTTGAAATAAGCGTAGTCGGGTGTCTGATGAATCCAGACCCACGGCACCGGCGTGCCGTTCGCGTAGCTCTCACGCACCGGCGCCAAGAGCGGGCTCGTCGGCTTGATGATGCTGTGGCAGTTCATACACGTCTGCGCCGTCGGCACGTTGGAATGTCCCGACTTCTCAACGTTGGAATGACAGTAACGGCAATCGAGGCCGACCTCGCCCACATGCTTGGCATGGCTGAACGGCACCGGCTGCACCGGCGCGTAGCCCACGCGCGAGTATTTCGGCGTCATATAATAGGTGACGCCCGCCGTCGCGATACCAACGAGCAGCACCAGATAAATAATAATCTGGAGGGGAAGCTTGTTGGCCGACTTCGGGAAAAGTTTCGACATGGACGAAAGGTATTCCGGGGCTCAGCGGCTCAAAACCCGTCGCGCCGGGCCACGGCGCGCTTATCCGGGCGCAGTTCAAAACGACGCGAGGCCCCGGCTTTACCCGACACGGGCTTCGTTTCCGACGCAGAAACCGAACCCGCAAACACTTTCGGTGCCACGCTGGCAGCCGCAACCACTCCGAGCAGCTTGGCGAAGAATTTCTTTCGCGTTGGGTTGTGGGTCACGGGAAGTGGATGAAGTGGACGGGAATCGCGACCGAAACAAGGGAGCGCCCTTTCCGATGTAAACCAAAATTTCGGCAAGAGTGTGGCACCGAGCGAGAATTAGCGCGCCCGCATGACAGATTCGTCCGCGCTTATCATCCGATCAGACGCGATCCGCGCCAAAAAACCTAAACGAACAACCCATCGCGCATCGGCCGGGTGAAATCGCAGCGCTGGGCGATCTCGGGGTTGTGCGTCACGAGCACGACGGCCTGGCCCTGTTCCTTGGCGAGGCGCGTGAGCAAATCAAAGACGAGCGCGGAGTTTTTCACGTCGAGATTTCCCGTCGGCTCGTCCGCGAGCAGGATCGTGGGCTGATTCGCCAGGGCGCGAGCAACCGCGACGCGCTGTTGCTCGCCGCCTGAGAGCTGCGTGCCGAGGCGATGCGTCTTGGCCCCGAGACCGACGGAATCGAGCAGCGCATGCGCGCGGGCTTTCATCGCTTCGGGCGCGAGGCGGCCGAGTTTGCGCATCGGCATCATCACGTTCTCCAGCGCGGTAAACTCCAACATCAGAAAGTGAAACTGAAACACGAATCCGATGTGCTCTCCCCGTGCCCGGGTGCGGGCGAAGTCGTCGCTGTTCGACATCGCCGCTCCCTTGATTTCGATTTGACCCTCGTCGGGCTGGTCGAGGAGTCCGAGCAGGTAGAGCAACGTGCTCTTCCCGCACCCCGACGGCCCGACAATCGCATAGACCTGCCCGCGTCGCGCTTCGAAAGAAACCCCCTTCAACACATGCACCCTGCCCTCGCCTTGCCCGAGATAGCGGTGGAGGTTGGTGCAGCGCACCGCGAGTTCTCCGGGATTAGTTTGGACCGTGCTCATTGCGCCGTGCCTCTCACGATGTCGCCCGGCTCCAGTCGCGCCGCGCGCCGCGCCGGCACGAGGCTGGCCACCATCACCATGACGAGCGCCGTCGCGATGGCTTGGGCGATGAAGAACGGCATGCCGCTCCACGCGACGATGAACGTGTCGGTTTTGAAGATGCCGTTGACCGGCAGCGGCACTTGCGAAACGAGCCAGGTCACACCCACGCCCAAGCCCGCGCCGACGACCGCGCCGATGGCGAGCACGATGCCGGCCTGCCAGAGAAAGATCTGCGTGATGTCGCTGCGCTCGTAGCCCATCGAGCGCAGGATCGCGATGTCCTTGGTCTTCTCGAGGACGATCATCGCGAGGGTGTTGAACATCGCGAGGCTCGCGATGAGCGTGAAAATTGTGACGGTGATGCCCGTCGAAATCCGCAGCGCGAGGAAGACCGCGAGCCACGTTTTTTCCCGCTCCTGCCACGGCTTCACGTCGTGCCCGAGCACCTGCTTCATGCGTGCCGCGTCCAGCGGTGCCCGCGCTGAATCATGGAGCATGACCTGCAAAAACGACGCCCCTGCGGGTTTCTTCAGCAGCGAGCGCGCCTCGGGCTGGTGCAGGTAGATGTTGGTTTTGTCCGCTTCCCGGTAGCCGGTTTCGAAAATTGCCGCCACCCGCACGCGCCGCGACTGGCCGCGCGCCATGAGCGCAAACGAGTCGCCGACGCCGAGCTGCAACCGATCCGCGAGCACCCGGCCCATAAGTGCGCCGCCAGCTGAATCGCGAAAATCGGCGAGCGTGCCGTTAGTAATTTGCTGCGCGAGATCGGAGACGCGGATGTGATCCTCGAGGTTGATGCCGAAGATCTGGGCATCCTCGGTCTTGAACGAGCTCGTGACCTGCACGTTGCCCCGGACAACCGCGGACACCGCGCGGACGTTGGGGAAACCACGCACGGCCTCGGCAATCAACTGCGGTTCCTCGATGCCCTCGATCAATTTTACGCCTTCGCGCTGCACAAAATAGGCGTCGCTTGAGCCCGCGGCCTGCAAGCTGCGCATCGTGTCCTGCATCTTGTCCTCAATCCGCAACGCACCGTGGATACCGAGCAGCGTCTTGGTGAAGAACTCCTCGAAGCCGCGCGTCGTCGCTTGCGTAACGATGAAAAGCCCCACGCCGAGAATCGTGCAGGCCAGACTCATTAGCATGGCCCGCTTCTTCGCGGTGAGAAACCGGTAGGCAATGCGAAGATTGGGCGACATCAGGGGAAAACAGCACGCGCCGCCACTCACTTTTCCACTTCAACCCGCACGCGCTGCCCATCGCGAAATTCCTCCAACCGGTCCACGATGACTTGGTCGCCGACCTCGATGCCCTTGCGGATTTCCACGATGTTCAGCGCCACAAAACCCACCTCGACCTCGCGCTTCTGCACGACGCCGTCTTTAACGACGAACACCTTGTTGGCATCAAACAACCCGCGCCGCTGAATCATCACCGCGTTGGGCCGCTGGGCGACGGTGATGGTCACCTCGCC
>JANOAF010000314.1:0-4989 GCA_031411015.1 Opitutaceae bacterium
CGTCGTCGCGCCCGTGACCACGCACGCCGCCGCGGCGGCGTATGAACTCGTGCTCGCGCACGCGGGCGCTTCCCTAGCGCGCGATGCGGTCGATGCGCGGATCGTCGAGGAAGTCCGCACGGGCACGGCGAAGTTTGGCGCCAGCTACAAGGGCGGCGGCAAGGGCATCATCGACTCGCAGCGCGATGTCGGCGGCTGGCCGGAGCTGCGTTCGCTCCCCGCGCCCGTGGACACTGATCACGACGGCATGCCGGATGTATGGGAACTCGCCCACGGCCTCAATCCGCGCAACCCCGCAGACGGTTCGTTGGTCCTGCCCGACGGCTACACAAATCTTGAGCGCTACCTCAACAGCTTGGTGCCCGACCCTTTGTTGCCCCGACAACGTTAGCGCCCCTACCGCGTCGCCCCTGACGCGCCCTCAAATGAAAACCCCAAGACTGGCTGCGCTCGCGACCTGCGCGCTCGCTCTGACCCTCGCGCCCGCACTCAGCGCTCAAAACTCCACCACCCCGGACCGGACCATCACCGCGGCGCACCCCGCGACGGGCACGATCACCGGTCGCGTCATGGATCAGGCTACCGGCGATCCGCTGGAGAACGCCCGCGTCGCACTCGGCGGAACCTCGCTGTCCGTCCATACGGAGCGCGGCGGCACTTTCACGCTGCGGGCCGTGCCGGCTGGTGATCATCTGATTGTCGTCTCCTACACCGGATTCGATTCCGTGTCGCGGCCCGTGCAGACGAGCGCCGGTCGGGATTCGGATGTGCGGGTGGAAATGATCTCGGGGGCCGTCGAGATGGCCGCGTTTGCCGTGAACTTCCGCCGCGGCGAGGCCGAGGAGCTCATGCTGCGGCGGCAGGCGACCAACATCGTCGATGTCGTCTCCTCGAAAACTTTTGGCGAGATGGCCGATGGCAGCCTCAGCATCAGCCGGCTCGCAGGCATGACAGGCGGCACGGGCGTCCGCGGAATCTCCGGCGAGTTCAACCTCGTGCGGGTCGACGGCGGCGCGATCGCCACGCCGAGCGACTCCACGGCCTCCGGCACAACCCGCACCGTCGACATCAACCAGATCCCCGGAGACATGATCGAGCGCATCGAGGTCACGAAGTCGCCGCGGCCCGACATGGATGCCGACGCCGTCGGCGGCACGATCAACCTGATCACCAAGAGCGCGCTCGATCGCAAAGGCCGGCGCACGACTTACTCGGTCGGCGGGATCGCCAGCCCCAGTTACGAAGTCCAGAAAATGGGCTACCTCGCGAGCCTCGAGCACAGCGATATTTTGGGCGAGAGCCGCCGGTTCGGCTACTCGCTTTCGTTCAACCACAATCGCCGCTGGTCAAACGTCGAGCAGATCGTCACCGACTATTTCACTGATCTGATTCCCGGCTTGGTCGCAGGAAAACAAATGCCCGTGAGCAGTTTTCGCGCGGCCCAGGAGCTGAAATACGAGGATCGGACGGGCCTGGGTGTGAAATTCGATTTCAAACCCCGCGACACGCTGGTGACCCAGCTCGGCCTCATGTATCAGGGACGCTATTCGCACGCCGACACGGCCGACTGGCGGATCACCAATCGCAACCACGCCTTGGTTTTCGATTCCGTGAGCGGGTTTTGGTATGCCCCGGACCGCGTGCTCGCGGGCCAGGGCAACGTCACCGGCGCCGTGCCGTTGCGCGACGCCAACGGGAACATCATCGCGTTTCCCACCGGGCGCGGCGAGGGCGGTGCGTTGAACACCTTCACGGAAAAAATCACCGACTTCCTGCACGTGCGTCAGCTCCGCTACGACAACCGCGGCCAGGATCAGATTCGCAAGACCTACTCGGCCAACTTCGGCGGCCGCTACACGGGGCTCCCGGACACCCGCATCGAGGTCAGCGCCACGTATTCCTGGGGCAACGCCAAGCGCCGCGAGTGGCCCGACGGCCTCGGCACCTACCAATTCGACGTCACCGGCTCGAACGTTCGCATCGATCGCACCAAGGACTTCCTGCATCCGGAGGTGACCTTCACCGGCGGCACGTCGCCGACGAATGTCGATGCCGTGGGCACAGTAAACCTGATGCAGCAGCTCGACGCGCGCCAGATCGAGGAGCAGACGGGGCTCGGCCTCGACCTCGAACGCTTTCTCCGCACGCAAATCCCGATCACGCTCAAGACCGGCGTGCGCTACCGCGAGGTCGTGCGCGACATCGACCGCGGCGAGCATCAATACAGTTACCTCGGCAAAAACGCGGATTTGATCGGCGAGTCGATTAATCCCTTCGGCCTTTATCCTTCATCGTTCATCCCGAACATCCGCCGTGTGCGCGACAGCCTCGTCAAGCAGCCGAATCTGTGGCGCGAGGATTTGCTGATCTACGCGCAGAAACAGAACGAGCACAACGGCCACGCCGGCGAGCGCATCACGGGCGCCTACGCGATGGCCTCGGCCCAGCTCGGAAAATTCACGCTCATGCCCGGCTTCCGCGAGGAGTGGACGCGGGCCAAGGGCACGGCCACCGTGCGCAACCGCACTCCCGGAATCTCGGGCACTGTCAACGAATGGGTGGGCAGGGAGACCCGCTACGGAAGTTACCGCAACGTGTTTCCCCATTTCCACGCGAAGTATGAACCGTTCGACAGCCTCGTCTTGCGCGGTGCCTTCACGACCGGCATCGGCCGCCCGCCGTGGAAGAACATCCTGCCCGAGGAAGTGATCGATCCCGCGACCCGCACCATCACGCTGAGCAATACCAACCTGAAGCCCCAATACTCGAAGAACTACGATCTGGGCGCGGAGTATTATTTTAGATCCGGCGGCATCTTTGGCGTGAACGTTTTTCGGAAGACGATCGACGATCTCATCTTCAGCGTCACCCGAACGATCGGGCCCGACGATGGATTCAATCGCGCCTATGATGGATGGACGATGATTACGACCGGCAATGTCGCGTGGGCTTGGATCAGGGGCGTGGAGTTCGACTACCGGCAGCAACTGACGTTTCTGCCTGGCTGGATGAAGCGCTTCGGCGTCTTCGCGAACCTCACGCTGCTCCAAACCGAGGGCAACTACTCGACGCCCGACGGCTCGGTCACGAGCGACATCCCTGGCTTCGTCCCGCGGATGATCAATGCGGGCATCTCGTATTCCGGAAAAAATCTGTCGTGCCGCGTGCTGGCGCAGCATCAGGCCGAGCGGTTGTCCGCTTGGGATGAGCGAACCAAGGAAGCTTGGCGCTATACCGAAGCCAGCACCACGATCGACATCACCTCAAGCTATCGGCTTAGCAAACGGTTCAGCCTCTTCATGAACATCTCGAACCTCTTCGAGGGGTCGCCGATTCAATTCCAAGCCCGGCGCAACCAGCCGCAGACGGTGAGCCGCACGAGCCGCCGCTTCGACTTCGGTCTCCGCGGATCGCTGTGAAACTGTCGCCCCATGCCCGCTCCGAGCGAGTCCCGCCGATGCGGACTCGCTTAGGACTCATGAATTGCGCAACGCTGCTGCCGCTTCGTCGTCAATCTCCCCAAGTTACGTCCTGTTGCGAAAAGCTCCTTCACCGCCATACCCAAAACCAATCCACCCCATGAGCACTCCCCTCACCCGCCGCACTTTTCTCGGCTCCACCGCCGCCGCCGTCATCGTCGCCGGCATGAAAGCCCAGGGCACCGTCATCGGCGCCAACAACCGCATCCGCGTCTGCACCCTCGGCTTTAACGGTCAGGGCGGATCCCACATCAAGGACATCCTCGCGATGAAGACCGATGCGGAATACGTCGCGCTCTGTGACGTGGATTCCAACGTGCTGGCGAAGGGCGCCGCCACCGTGAAAGCCGCGCAGGGCAAGGCACCCAAGCTTTATCGCGACGTGCGCGAGGCGATGCAGGACAAGGAAATCGACGCCATCACGATCGCGATGCCGAACCACTGGCACTCGCTCGCGGCGATCTGGGGCTGTCAGGCGGGGAAGGATGTCTACGTCGAAAAACCGTTTTCTCACAATATCTACGAGGGCCGGCAGCTCGTCGCCGCCGCCGAGAAATTCAAACGCATCGTCCAGCACGGCACGCAGAGTCGCTGCAACGGCACGCTCATCCGCGACATGAAGCTGATGCACGACGGCTTCATCGGCGACATCGTCGAGTCGCGCGGCTACGTCTACAAAAACGGCAACCGCGGCTCCATCGGCAAAGCCGCCCCCGGCTCCACGCCGGCGAACATCGACTGGAATCTCTGGCAAGGCCCCGCGCCGGAACAGGCCTTTCAGATCAAGGCGGGCAATTTCGCGAAGGCACAGCCCGGCATGTGGGTGCACTACGACTGGCACTACAATTGGCTCTACGGCAACGGCGAGATCGGCAACCAGGGCGTGCATGAAATGGACATTGCCTGCTGGGGCCACAACCGCGGGATGCCCGTGCGCGTGCACAGCGCCGGCGGCCGCTTCGGTTACGGCGACGACGGCCAGACGCCCAGCACCCAGGCGACGACCTTCTCCTATGCCGACGGCACGATCATGACGTTTGAGGTGCGCAGCCTCGGTTCGTTCGAAGAGGCGAATGGCGGCAACTGCGGCAACAGTTTCTTCGGCACGAAGGGATTTTACGTCCGCAGCAAGGGCTTTTTCTCCTACAAGGAAAACAAAGGCGGTGAGCGCGAACAGATCCCGATTCCCGCCGATGCGCCGAAGGAACAAAAAGCCGACAAGTGGCAGCGCTGGTTCGCCGCGATCCGCTCGCGCAAGCCGTCCGACCTGCCGATGCAGCCGCTCGAGGCCCATCACTCCGCAGCGCACATCCACATCGCCAACGCCGCGTTCCGCGAAAAGCGCTCGCTCGAATTCGATCCGAAGACGGAGCAATTCAAGGACGCCGCGGCAAACCGCTACCTCACGCGCGAGTATCGCAAGGGCTTCGAGGTGCCGAAGCTCGTGTGAGTTTTTTTGATGTAGGCGGGGTGCCCTCACCCCGCTTCGGGTTGCCTGCACTGCTGCGGG
>JANOAF010000315.1:0-19082 GCA_031411015.1 Opitutaceae bacterium
TCCGACATCGGACTCATCGGCCTCGCCGTCATGGGTCAGAACCTCGCCCTCAACATCGCCGATCACGGCTTCCGTATCTCGGTTTACAACCGCACGACCGAGAAGACCGAAAAGTTCGTCGCCGAAAATCCGTCCACGCCCGGTGGCGTCTTCGGGGCCAAGACCCTCGAGGAATTCGTGCAGTCTCTCGCGAAGCCGCGCAAGGTCGTGATCCTCGTCCAAGCCGGCAAGGCGACCGACGCCGTGATCGACAGCCTCGTGCCGCTCTTTGAGAAAAACGACATCATCATCGATGGCGGCAACGCGCTCTGGACCGACACGATCCGCCGCGAAAAGGCGCTGAAGGAAAAAGGTCTCCGCTTCATCGGCTCCGGCGTGTCCGGTGGCGAAGAAGGCGCGCGCTTCGGCCCGGCTCTCATGCCCGGTGGCGATCCCGCCGCCTACAAGGAACTTGAGCCCGTGTGGAATGCCATCGCCGCGAAGGTCGATGCCAAGACCGGCGTGCCGCTTACGGGTGCCGCACCTGGCAAACCGATTCAGGGCGGCGTGCCCTGCTCCACCTACATCGGCGAAAACGGTGCGGGCCACTACGTGAAGATGGTTCACAACGGGATCGAGTATGGCGATATGCAGATGATCTGTGAGGCCTACGCGCTCATGCAGGGTCTCCTCAAGATGAAGGCTCCCGAGATGGGCGCGATCTTCACCGAGTGGAATCAAGGCATGCTCGGTTCTTTCCTCATCGAAATCACCGCGGACATTCTCAAGCAGAAGGACCCGATGACGAAGAAACCCTTCGTCGACATCGTCCTCGACACCGCCGGTCAGAAAGGCACCGGCAAGTGGACGTCCGTCAACGCCCTCGACATGGGCGTTCCCGCTCCGACGATCGCCGAGTCGGTCTTCGCCCGCTGCATCAGCGCCGTGAAGGAAGAGCGCGTCGCCGCCTCGAAGATTCTCAAAGGCCCCTCGAAGAAATACAAAGGCTCCAAGAAGGCGCTCATCGCCGCCATCCACGACGCCCTCTATTGCTCGAAGATTTGCTCCTACGCGCAGGGCTTCCAGCTCATGCGGGAGGCGCAGAAGGAATACAAGTGGACGCTCAACTTCGCCGAGATCGCGCAGATCTGGCGGGGCGGCTGCATCATCCGCGCGGTCTTCCTCCAGAAAATCACCGAGGCCTACGCCCGCGACCCGAAACTCGCGAATCTCCTCCTCGATTCCTACTTCAACAAGACCGTCAAGAAGGCGCAGGAAAACTGGCGCAAGGTCGTCGCCCTCGCCGCCGAGTGCGGCGTGCCAGCCCCGACGTTCAGCTCGGCCCTCGCCTACTACGACAGCTACCGCAGCGCCCGCCTCCCGGCGAACCTGCTCCAGGGTCAACGCGACTTCTTCGGCGCGCACACCTACGAGCGCACCGACAAACCCCGCGGCAAGTTCTATCATATCGACTGGCCCGAGAAGGGCCGCCCGCAGTTGGAAATGTAATTGAGGCGCGCCTGTCGCGCGCGTTTTTCACTTCGACGCCCGACCTGATTTCAGGTCGGGCTTTTTCGTGGTAGTTAGCCGGCCGTGTTTTCGGCCGCTTGATTATTGGCCTCGTTGACCGACTGTCCCCGCCATGGCACGCCACCGCTCGAAGGATGATAATTTGGACCGCCTGCCCAAGGCGAAGCTCACGCGCGAGTCGTTGGGCGAGACGCTCCGGCTCTTCCGCTACATCGCGCCCTACCGTCGGCGATTTTTCATTGGCCTCGCCTGCCTCGCCGTCGTCAGCGCCATGGGACTTTGCTTTCCCCTCCTCGCGGGCGGCCTGATTGATGCCGCGCTGCATCCCGGCGGTGCCACGCTGCCCGGCTTCGGTCTACTCACGCTCAACCAGGTCGCGCTCGTCCTCGTCGTCACGATCACACTCCAGGCTGTGGCCGGTTTCGGCAGCGCGCTCTCCTTCAGCCGTGTCGGTCAGTCCGCCCTCGCCGATCTGCGCGCCGAAACCTACGGCCGCATCATCGGCCTCCCGATGACGTTCTTTGCGCAGCGTCGCGTCGGCGAACTTGCGAGCCGCGTCTCCACCGACATCGCGCAGATCGAGGGCGCGCTCATCGACGCGCTCCCGCAACTCTGCCGCCACTCCGTCATGCTCGTCGGCGGCATCGCGCTCATTTCGTTTACCTCGGGCAAACTCACGCTCGTCATGCTCGGCACGCTCCCGCTCCTGATCGCGGCTGCGGTGATCTTCGGGCGGCGCCTGCGGACGCTCGCGCGCGAGACCCAGGACCGCCTCGCCGAGACCGGCACGATCGTCGAGGAAACGCTGCAGGGCATCGCGAGCGTGAAGGCCTTCGCCAACGAAGCCTTCGAGATCGGCCGCTATCAAACCGCCAACGCCGCCGTCCTCGCCGCCGCCTACCGCACCGCCCGTTGGCGCGGTGGTTTCGTCGCCTTCATGCTCTCGGCGCTCTTCGGCGGCATCGTGATCGTGCTGTGGTTCGGTGCCCGCCTCCTGCAATCAGGCCAGATCACCGCCGGCGAACTCACGCGTTTCGTGCTCTACACGACCTTCATCGCCGGGGCGATGGGCCACGCCGCAGAGCTTTTCAGCCAGGTGCAGAAAACCGTCGGCGCCACCCAACGCGTCCGCGAACTCCTCCGGGAGCCGACCGAACTGACCGTGGTGACAACGCCACACTCCGGCGCGGCCTCGTCCCCTTCGCCGGTCCCGGAGCGGCTGCGCGGTGAAGTCCAGTTTTCCGGTGTCAGCTTTCGTTATCCATCACGGCCTGAGACGCTCGTGCTGCGCGACATCACGCTCGCCGCCGCCCCCGGCGAAGTCATCGCACTCGTCGGTCCGAGCGGAGCCGGTAAATCCACGCTCACCGCACTGCTCCTGCGCTTCTACGATCCGGAAAACGGCCGCGTGCTCATCGATGGCCGCGACGCCCGCGACTACGACCTCCACGCGCTGCGCAGCCAGATGGCGCTCGTGCCGCAGGACGTGCTGCTCTTCGGCGGCTCGGTCGCGGAGAATATTCGTTACGGCAAACCCGGCGCCACAGACGCCGAGATCCGTGCAGCCGCGCGCCTCGCCAATGCCGCCGAATTCATCGAGCGCTTCCCCGAGGGTTACGCCACGATCGTCGGCGACCGCGGCATCAAGCTTTCCGGCGGCCAGCGCCAACGCGTCGCCATCGCCCGCGCGATTTTAAAGAACCCCGCGATCCTCATCCTCGACGAAGCGACCAGTTCCCTCGACAGCGAGAGCGAGCGCCTCGTGCAGGAAGCGCTCGATGTGCTCATGCGCGGCCGCACGACCTTCGTCGTCGCGCACCGACTCGCCACGATCCGCGGCGCGAACCGCATCGCCGTCATTGACGAGGGCCGCGTCGTCGAGCTCGGCACGCATGACGAACTCAGCGCACTGCCCGACGGCCTCTACCGCCGGCTAAGCGCACTGCAGTTTCATGGGGCCGCTTCGAAATAGTCGGGCGGCGTGTGCGCCAGCCGTTTGGGTGCTCTCCGGTTAGAAGCTCGCGTGCCTCGCTCTCGTCGGCTCACTTCAAGGTCCGCTTTCCCTATGAACTCCCCCACCATCGCCCAAAAGTCTCCCTACCCCGTCAACGTTGAAGCCGGCAAAAGCTACGCGTGGTGCGCGTGCGGTCTGAGCACGAACCAGCCGTTCTGCGATGGCTCGCACAAGGGCACCGGTTTTTCGCCCACGATGTTCAAGGCCGATAAAGCGGAGACGGTTTATTTTTGCGGCTGCAAGCATTCCAAGGCGGGCGCCTTGTGCGACGGCTCGCACAAAACACTGTGAGGATCGGGCGCATCTCCGAGTTGGCGGGGGCTCGCACCTGAATCGGTAGGCAGCTCGCTGGCCTACCGCCAACCGGCAGATGCACCCGTGAGGATCGGGAACGCGGCCCAAGGGCGCCGTGTTTCGGCCGGAATTTTTTCAGTCGGCCCGCGCTTGCGACCAACGTCGTAATTTTGGCCGGCGCCGCCGGCAGACTTGCGGCGCGCATGGTGCGGCGCTCAACCTTGAGCCATTACCTCGAACTGCATCCCATCGCCCCGTCCGGCTGCGCGCGAAATTCGTTCTCGGTTGAGACGGGTCGGTCTGGTTTTCTTCGGCGGACTGGTCGTCGCTAGCGTCGC
This sequence comes from Opitutaceae bacterium, assembly GCA_031411015.1. Taxonomy (GTDB): domain Bacteria; phylum Verrucomicrobiota; class Verrucomicrobiia; order Opitutales; family Opitutaceae; genus ER46. The sequence goes on from JANOAF010000315.1 coordinate 4,156, forward strand.
AGCCCGCGAGCCCGTGGCGCTCGTGCCCTACCCGCAGAAATTCCGCACGTTTTTCAAACTCGACGATCCGGCCGTGCCCGCCGCGCTGCGCGCCGAGGCGACGCCCCTCCCGGTGGGCGGCGTTACCGCCAGCGCCCGCGCATCCGATGGTGCGATGTGGCTCGGCACGGCGCAGGGGTTGATGCGCGTCGACGACTCCGCTCCTGAGCGCGACCGCCGCCAATATTTTGGCGGCCTCCGCTACCTGCCGGATGACGACGTGAAAAAACTCGCGCCCGACACCGCGGGCGGCGTGTGGGTGCGCACGCGCACGGGCGTTTCGCACCTTGAACTGCGCCCGATGACACTCGCCCAGAAGGCCGAGCACTTTGAGGGCATCGTGAACCCGCGCCACGACCGCTACGGGCTCCTGGGCGATTCGCATCTCACGACCCCCGGCGATCTCACGACCAACCTGAAAGTCGACAACGACAACAACGGGCTCTGGACCGCGATCTACGCCGCGGCTGAATGTTTCCGCTACGCCGAAACCAAATCTCCTGACGCGCTCGCGAAAGCCCGCAAGGCGATCGAGGCGATGCTGTTTCTCGAAGAGGTCGCTGGTCGCCGCGGATTTCCGGCGCGCTCCTACATCCGCAAGGGCGACCGTCCGCCCACCGATGGCGAGTGGCACTGGACGTCGGACGGGCAGATTTATTGGAAAGGCGACACGAGCTCCGATGAAATCGCCGGCCATTTTTTCGCCTTCAGCATCGCCTATGACCTTCTGCCCGACGCCGACCTCAAGAACCGGATCGTGGCCACGACGCGGCGCATCATGGACCATATCATCGCTCACGGCTACACGCTCGTGGATGTCGACGGCAAGCAAACGAAGTGGGGCAAGTGGTCACTCAAAGATTTCGCCGAGGACCCTGAGGACTCGGCGCTGAACAGTCTGGAGTTGCTCAGCTTTCTCAAAACCGCCGCGCACCTCACGGGTGAGGTGCGCTACGAAAAGGAATATCAGAAAGTCGCGCACGATCTCGGCTACGTCGGGCTGATGCTGCGCCTGAACGAGGTGCGCAAAGAGATGAACTACTCCGACGAGGAGCTCGCGATGCTCCCGTTCTACTGCGTCTTTCGCTACGAAAAAGATCCGGCGATGCTCGCGAATTACCGCCGCGCGCTGGACGACTGGTGGCAAAACATGGCGCGTGAACTCTCGCCGCTGTGGACGTTCATTTATCTCACCGGCCGGCCTGAGGCCTCCGTTGATCTACCCGGCGCGGTGTGGACGCTCTACCGCACGCCCCTCGATATGATTCACTGGGAAGTGAAAAACTCCCATCGCGCCGACATCACATGGAGTTCCACGGCGGATCGATTTGGCAAACGCGAGGCGATCACGCTGCTGCCGCCTGACGAACGGCCCGTGATGCGTTGGAACGCCAATCCCTTCATCGTCGATGGTGGCCGCGGCGGCCGCAGCGAGGATGACGGCGCGGCGTTCCTCCTGCCCTACTGGCTCGGGCGCTATCACAAATTCATCGTCGGCGAGTAACGGGTGCGCTGATGAAAGATTTTCTCTCTGGCGTAATCGAGGGCTTCTATGGGCCGCCGTGGTCGCAGGCAGAGCGCCTTCAGTTGTTCGGGCGGATGCGCGACTGGGGGCTCAACACCTACGTCTACGCGCCGAAGGACGATCTCAAGCACCGCGCACTGTGGCGCGAAACCTACACTGCCGCCGAGGCGGAGAATCTTGGCGCGCTCATCCATGCGGCGCGGGAACACGGCTTGCGGTTCATCTACGCGCTCAGCCCCGGCCTCGATCTTCGCTATGGAGACGTGTTCGAAGTGAATCTGCTTCGGGCGAAATTCGACCAACTGCTCGCGCTCGGCTGCGAACACTTCGCGCTGCTCTTGGACGACATTCCCGATCATTGCGATACCGGCTCACTCGCCGCGTCGCAGTGTGCGGTGACGAATGAGCTTTTTCGCTGGCTTCGTGAGCGCAACGCCGTCGCGCAATTGGCGTTTTGCCCGACGCCCTACTGCGGACGCATGGCCGAGCGCGGTCTCGGCGGAACGGACTACCTCGCTACGATGGGCCGCGAACTAATGCCGGAGATCGAGGTGTTTTGGACGGGGCCGGAGATTATTTCGCGTGAAATTGCCGTCGCACCCATTCGCGAGCTGGCGGCAACGCTGCGCCGCCAACCGCTCATTTGGGATAATCTGCAGGCGAATGATTACGATGGCCGCCGGTTTTTCTGCGGGCCCTATGCGGGACGAGCTCCTGAATTGCGCGGCGAGGTCCGTGGGCTACTCCTGAATCCCAACTGCGAATTCCCCCTGAATTTTGTGCCCGTGCGCACGCTCGCGAAGTTTGTAAATTCGCCCGTGAACTTACCCTGGAATGCGCGCGACGCCTACCTCGCGGCCTTGCGCGAATGGTGGCCGAGTTTCGCCACCGTGGGAGTGCCATTGGCGTGGGAGGAATTTGTTTTGTTCGGCGATTGCTTCTATCTGCCGCACGAGGACGGCGCGGAGGCGGAAGCGCTTTTTCAGCACGTGCGTGAGGCGCTTTCGGCAAAGCCATCCGAAATCGTGCGAGCCCAAGTTACACGGCTCCGGGAATTTTGTGCGCGTCTGACTGAGCTGCGCGATCGACCGCTCTTCTACGCGTTGAGCCGGCGCGTCTGGGAGCTGCGCGAAGAACTCGACCTGATCGACCGCTACCTCGCGTCGCCCGAGCGGAACGTCGCCTCGGATTTTCATCTGCCCGGCACGTATCGCGGCGGCTTCATCCCGCGCCTGCAACGGCTGCTCGTGTCGCGGTCGGACGGATCATTCGCACCACTGCCATGAACGACTTTGCGATTCGTCCCGTGCGTCTCGGCGATGAAGCCGGCGCGTATCACGTGTGTCTCAAGACCGGCGACAGTGGAAAAGACGGCGAGCCTTTCTACCGCGAAGACCCCGATGCGCTCGGCCGGATCTATGTCGGACCTTATCTGAAATTCGCCCCCGAGCTTGGTCTGATCCTCGAAGACGGTGAGGGTGTATGTGGCTATGCGCTCAGCGCGCTGGATTCGCGGGGATTTTTCGCGCGCTACGAGCACGAATGGCTGCCCGGCTTGCGGGCGCGTTTCCCGGCGCCAAGCGGTGATCCGGCGCCGTGGACGCGGGTGCAACAGGTTTATCACCTCTACCATCACCCCGAATACTTTATCCCGGAGCCTTACGCGAAATATCCCTCACACCTCCACATCGATTTGCTGCCGCGCGCACAGGGACGGGGTATTGGCCGGCGCATGTTGGAGCAGGTGATGGACAACTTGCGCCGCCGCGGTTCGCCCGGTGCGCATCTCGGCGTCAGCACGCATAACCTGGCGGCGCTCGGATTTTATCAGCGCCTCGGTTTCCATGAATTGACCCGCGTGGGCCCGATGCACGACGGGTGTATTTACCTCGCCAAAGATTTTTCCTCTCATGCCTGAAACACTCGCCTTGCTGGGCGGCAAACCCGTGCGCACTCGACCATTCACGTCGTGGCCGATTTTCGGGAAACCTGAAGAGAATCGCCTGCTCCGCACGCTGCGCAGCGGAAAATGGGGGCGCCTGCACGGCCCGGAAGTCGAGGAGTTTGAGCGGCGTTTCGCGGCCATGCACGGCTGCGAGCACGGCATCGCCGTTGTCAACGGTTCCGTATCCCTGCGAATTGCCCTGATCGCGGCGGGGCTCAAAGCCGAGGATGAGGTGATTGTCCCGCCCTACACTTTTTTTGCGACAGCCTCGGTAGTCGTGGAGGCGAACATGATTCCCGTCTTTGCCGACATCGATCTGAACACCTTCAACCTTGATCCCGCGGCGGTCGAAGCCGCCATCACGCCGCGCACGCGTGCGATCATCCCGGTGCATTTCGCGGGGCAGCCCGCGAACATGACGCGCCTCATGGCGATCGCGAAGAAGCACAAACTAATCGTGATCGAGGATGCGGCGCATGCGCACGGCGCGAGTTTCAAAAAGAAGCCCGTGGGCTCCATCGGCCACCTGGGTTCATTTTCGTTTCAATCCAGTAAGAACCTGACGTCGGGTGAAGGCGGCATCATCACGACGAACGACGACGAGCTGGCAGAAACGTGTCGCTCGATGCACACGTGCGGCCGCGTGCCGGGCGGGCTGTGGTATGAGCATCACATCATCTCAAGTAATCACCGCCTGGGAGAATTTCAGGGCGCGATTCTTAACGCGCAGTTCGATCGCCTCGAAGGGCAGACCGAGACGCGTGATCGCAACGGCCGCCATCTCGCCGCTCGTCTCGCGGAAATCCCCGGCCTGCTTCCGCAGCAGCGTCCGGCCGATTGCACGCGCCACAGCTATCACCTGTTCATGCTGCGGCTTGAGGCGGCGAAATTTGGCGCACCCCGCGCCGCGGTGCTCAAGGCACTGCGGGCGGAGGGTATTCCTTGTTCGGCGGGTTACGGTTTCTCCCTGCCGCAGCAGCCGATGTTTAAAAATAAAGCCTTTGGTCCCTACCTGCCCCAGGCCAAGGCGCGTCTCGATTACACCCGAGTGCGGTGTCCGAACAGCGATCTGATTTGTCGGGAGCAAGGCGTCTGGCTGGAGCAAAATCTCATGCTCGGGCGGCTCTCCGACATAGATGACATCGCGCGCGCGTTTGAAAAAATCCATGCGCACCGCGCGGCATTGAACCGACTGCCCACATGAATTCTCCGGACGGTTTCCTAAGCCGCCGCTTCGTTCCGGTCCTCACCGCGTTGAGCGAGAACACCTATTTGTCGGCGATTCGTGCCGGCATGGTGGCGGTCGTGCCTCTAACGATCATTGGCGGGCTGTTTATGATCGTGGCGTTCTTGCCCGTCGCCGGATGGGACAAGCTCGTCGCCCCCTATCTCCAATTGTTGCAGGTGCCGGTGACGGCTACGTTTGGATTGCTCGCGGCCTTTGCGTGTTTCGCGATCGGCTACGACTTGGGCAAGCGACTGAAGCAGGAGGCGATCGTCAGTGCCGCGATGGCGACGACGGTTTTTCTGATGATGGCAATTAAGCTGTCGGACCTCACCCTGTCTATGGACAGCCTCGGATCCAAGGGACTCTTTACCGCCATCCTCGTGGCCCTGATCACGGTGCGGGTGCAGAAATTTTTCACCGATCGAAATCTGGTCATCAAACTTCCGGCGAGTGTGCCCGCCATCGTGTATGAATCGTTTCTCTCGCTGACACCGCTGGTGTTTCTCGTGGTGGTATTTTGGGTGATTCGATTCGTGCTCGGCGTCGACATCGATCAACTCGTGCAAGCCGCATTCAAGCCGTTGGTCTTTGCGCTAAACACCCTGCCCGGAATTCTCGTGTATGCGTTCGCGGTCACTCTGCTTTGGTCGGTGGGCATCAACGGCGACAACGCGCTCGATGCGATCGTCGCGCCGATTTTCCTGCAATTCCTCGCGGCCAATGTGGCGGCGACGACGGCGGGCCAGCCCCTGCCGTTCGTAACGGCCAACGGTTTCTTCACGACATTCGTCAACGTCGGCGGCACCGGCGCGACGATTGCGTTGGCGCTCGTCCTTTTGAATTCCAAGGAACCGGGCTTCCGCAAGGTCAGCCGGCTTTCGCTGCCCACGCAGATTTTCCAGATCAACGAGCCGATTTTCTTTGGCATCCCGATCGTGCTGAACCCGATCTTCATGCTGCCGTATGTGCTCAACGCGCTGCTGCTCACCGCCGGCACCTATTTACTGATGGACTGGCAGTTGATCCAAAAACCATTCGTCAACGTCCCGTGGACCACGCCGCCAATTATCGGACATTACCTTGTGACCGGTGGAGATTGGCGTGCCGCAGTGTGGGGCGTCGTCTCGATTGGGATCGCGATGGCCGTCTATTATCCATTCGCCAAAATCGCGGAGCGGCAGCGCTTGGGCTCGAACCTAGCATCAGAGCCCGCGAAGACGACTTCGCTTTAACGTTGGCGCGAGCGCGCTCCTCTTACTGCGCCGTGGGCGCGGGTGCCACGCTCCACGGCACGAGTATCGCCTTGGGCGCGCCGGGCTTCACGGGGGGCAAGCCCAACAAATCCCGCGCGCCGCCGACGATGCGGTCCCAGTCGAAGGCTGGGCCGGGATCGGTTTTATTGGTCTGCACGTGGAAGTGCCCGAGCACGCCTTGGTATTTTTTTAGATCTGCGTCGGGCAGTTTTTTGGTGACGAGATTTCCGGCTTCGTCGCGCGGGTAGTCGCAGTTGATTTTGGGAAACACCTTGCAGAGCGCGGCGGTGAGTTTCGTGAGCGCCGCATATTGCTCCGGCGTGAGGTCGTATTGCAGCAGCTCGGTGCCCTGGACGTTGCCGCGCACCAACTCGGCGCGCGTCGGCCGGCCGATGAAATCCTTGGTGAAGATCATGGGATCCCCAAAGCGGGCGGGCACCTTGAGATACGGCCCCTGCGCGTCGCGGGGATACCATTCGTCGAGGGCCTTGTGCGCGCCGGGCGGATAGGCGCCCATGTTCGCGATCTCGATGCCGATGGAGCGGCCGTTGGAGGTCGTCGCGTGCCACGCGCGCTCCTTGAGGTCGATGGTCTGGTAAATCGTCCCGTCGATATCGATCATGAAGTGGACGCTCAGGCCACGGAGATCGTGCAGGATTTTGAAACACTGCTTGCTCACGCCCGCGACGTCGTAGTGCATGACAAACTGATCGACGGTGCGCTGGAGTAGAGGCAGGTCCCAGCCGCCGCCGCGCACGCGCTGGATTTCATCGGGTGAGAGGCCGTCGCGGCGCGTGTTGTAGCGGTTGGGTTGGCGGATGTCCTTCACCGTCTCCTTCGTTTTCTCAAAGCTGCTTTCCTCCTCCGGGCTGAAGCGGCGCTCGGTGCGATAGCCGTCGTAACCGCGCGGATCCATCCAGGTGACGATGCGTGTGCCCGTGTGAAACAGCTGTCCGGCCACCACAATCTCGTCGCCCTTGCGCTTCAGGGGTTTTCCGGGCCCGGTGTGGCAGCTCGTGAAGGCAAGGGCGCCGAGGCTGAGCAGGGCGAGAACGGAGCGGGGAAATAGTTTTCTCATGGCGGGGGCGAAGGCGCAGAGCGGAACGCAACGTCAACGCCAGCTCAATCGCGATCGGGTAGCTCGGAACGGGATTTCATCTGGCACCTTGACCCGGAGCGCGCAGGTTTCTGCTCATGAGAAAACTCGTTGTCTGGCTCGCCCTGACGCTCTCGGTTGCGTTGTTTGCCGCGACCGCTCCGGTGCAACTCGGCAACGAGGTGCTCGCGGCCGGGGGCTTTAAGGAACTGGCCGGCAAGCCCGTCGGCCTTATCACCAATCCTTCCGGCGTGAATCGCCGCCTCGAAACCACCATTGAGGTGGTGCGCGCTGCACCCGGCGTGAAGCTCGTCGCGCTCTTCGGCCCCGAGCATGGCATCTACGGCGACGTGCCCGCCGGCGACAAGGTTGAGAGCCGCACGGACCTGCGCACTGGGCTGCCCGTGCATTCGCTTTATGGTGCGACGCGCAAGCCGACGCCCGCGATGCTCACTGGCCTCGACGCGCTCATCTACGATCTGCAGGACACCGGCAGCCGTTCCTATACGTTTATCAGCACGATGGGGCTCGCGATGGAAGCGTGCGGCGAAGCCGGCATTGAGTTCATCGTGCTCGATCGCCCGAATCCCCTCGGCGGGGAGCGCATCGAGGGCCCGCTCGTGGAGGAAAAGTTTCGTTCCTTCGTCAGCCAGTGGAACGTGCCGTATGTCTATGGCCTCACCTGCGGCGAACTCGCGCGCATGATCAACGACCGCGGTTGGATCAAAAAACCGTGCAAACTCACGATCGTTCCCATGCGCGGTTGGTCGCGCACGATGGTGTGGCGTGATACCGGCCTCCCGTGGGTGCCAGCCTCGCCGCACATCCCGCACGGGGACTCGCCGCTCTTTCAGGTGGCGACCGGCATGCTCGGCGAGATCGGCGGCGTGAGTATCGGGGTTGGCTACACACTGCCGTTTCAAACCGTCGCCGCGCCCAAGGTCGATCCCCACGCGCTGGCGGCGAACCTCAACGCCCGGCATCTGCCCGGCGTCGTCTTCCGTCCCCTCACCTACAAACCTTACTACTCCACCTTCAAGGACGAGATTGTCGGCGGCGTGCAACTCCACTTCACGGCGCCCGCCACCGCCCCGCTCACCGCGATCAACTTCCATGCGCTGGAGGCGCTGAAACAAGTCGCGGGGCGCGACCTCTTCGACGAAGCCGTGAAAGCGAAGAAGACCTTCGACATGTTCGACAAGGTCAACGGCACGGACGCCACGCGCCTCGCGTTGCAGTCCGGCGGGTCCGCCGCCGCGATCGTCGAATCATGGCGCGCCTCAGAGGAGAAATTCCGTGCGGAACGGAAAAAATATCTACTCTACTGAGAGGCCCTCTTCGAAGCCCGCCTTACGGCAGATCGGTATATCCCATCAGGTAGCGGTCGCACTCGCGCGCGGCGCCGCGGCCCTCGTTGATCGCCCACACCACGAGGCTCTGGCCACGGCGGCAATCGCCGGCGGCGAAGACACCCTTGAGGCTCGTCGTGTATTTTTCGTGCTCGGCTTTGATGTTCGAGCGCGCGTCGGTCTCGAGGTTGATCTCTTTCAGCAGCGCCTGTTCGGGCCCGAGGAATCCCATCGCCAGCAGCACGAGCTGCGCGGGGCGTGTCTTCTCCGTGCCGGGCTGTTCCTTCGGGATGAACTGACCCTTCTCGTTTTTCTCCCACTTGATTTCGACGGTCACGAGTTCCTTCACGTTGCCCGATGCGTCGCCGATGAACTTCTTCACCGTCGTAAGATACACGCGCGGATCGGCGCCGAATTTCGCCGCGGCTTCCTCCTGACCGTAATCCATCTTGTAGGTCTTCGGCCATTCGGGCCACGGATTGTCGGCGGCGCGATCCAGCGGCGGCTTCGGCAGGATTTCGATCTGCACAAGGCTCTTGCAGCCGTGGCGCATCGAGGTGCCGACGCAGTCGGTGCCGGTATCGCCGCCGCCGATGACGACGACGTCTTTGCCCTTGGCGTTGATCGGGCAGTGCTCGGCGCCCCCGTTGAGCACGGCCTTGGTGTTCTCTGTGAGAAACTCCATCGCAAAGTGCACGCCCTTCAAGTTGCGCCCCTCGATCGGAAGATCGCGCGGCTGGGTGGCACCGGTGCAAATGACAGTGGCGTCGTATTCCTTCAGGAAAATCTGCGGCTCCACATTGTCGCCGACGTTGGCGTTACAGATGAACTTGATGCCCTCCTGCTCCATCAGCTTGATGCGGCGCAGCACGACTTCCTTCTTGTCGAGCTTCATGTTCGGAATGCCATACATGAGCAGACCGCCCGGACGATCGGCGCGCTCGAAGACGGTCACGGTGTGGCCCGCGCGATTGAGCTGCGCCGCGGCCGAGAGACCGGCGGGGCCGGAGCCGATCACCGCGATTTTTTTCCCGGTCCGAACCTTCGGGGCCTCGGGAATGACCCAGCCCTCGTCCCACCCCCGGTCGGTAATCGCGGCCTCGATATTTTTGATCGTGACGGGCGGTGCATTGATGCCGAGGACGCACGATCCTTCGCACGGCGCCGGGCACACGCGGCCGGTGAATTCGGGGAAATTATTCGTCTTGTGCAGGCGATCGAGCGCCTCTTTCCAAAGCCCGCGGTAAACGAGATCGTTCCACTCGGGGATGAGGTTGTTGATCGGGCAGCCACTCGCCATGCCGCTGATCAATTTGCCCGAGTGGCAGAACGGGATGCCGCAATCCATGCAGCGCGCGCCCTGCGTGCGGAGTTTCTTCTCCTCCATGTGGTGGTGGAACTCTTTCCAGTCTTTCACGCGCTCGGTTGGCGTGCGATCGACGGGAAGCTCGCGGAGGTATTCGATGAAGCCGGTAGGTTTGCCCATGGGAGAAGAGTCGAGGGAGTCGGAGCTAACCACTAACGCGCACTAACGAAGGGGAATGAGGCGGAATGCAGGCCGCGTTGTTTTCATTCCCAATCATTGCCGCAGATTAGTGTTTATATTTGTGGTGATGGTTTGAGGGTCTCAGTTGCCGCCGACGCGGGAGGTGTCGCGGGCGTTTTCCTCGAAGGCGGCCATGATGGCTTCGTCGCCGGTGAGGCCTTGGGCCTGGGCGCGCTCGATACAGGCGAGCATGCGCTTGTAGTCCTTGGGCATGACCTTGACGAACTTGGGCACAAATTTCTCCCAGTTCGCGAGGATTGTCTTGGCGCGTTCGCTCTTGGTGTAGTCGAAGTGCTTTTGGATCATCGCGCGCACCGACGCGATTTCCTTGGCCGTCTCGAGTTTCTCGATGCCAACCATCTGGACGTTGACGCGTTTCGCGAAATCGCCCGCTTCATCGAGCACGTAGCCGATGCCGCCCGACATGCCCGCGCCGAAGTTGCGGCCCGCGCGGCCGAGCACGACGACGTAGCCGCCCGTCATGTATTCGCAGCCGTTGTCACCGATGGCCTCGACGACCGCGGTCACGCCGGAATTGCGGACGCCGAAACGCTCTCCCGCCATACCACGGATGTAGACCTCGCCGGCGCTCGCTCCATAGAGCGCGACGTTACCGATGATCATGTTTTCCTCGGCCTTGAACGTGGCGTTCGCCGGCGGATAGATGATGAGTTTGCCGCCCGAGAGGCCCTTGCCGAAGTAGTCATTGGCATCGCCCTCGATTGAAAGCGTCATGCCGTGCGTCACAAACGCGCCGAAGCTCTGGCCCGCGGAGCCCGTGAACTTGAACTTAATCGTGTCCTCGGGAAGTCCCTTCGCGCCGTATTTTTTCGTGATTTCACCGGACGTAATCGTGCCGGTGACGCGGTTGACGTTGCGAATCGGAAGTTCGGCGACGACCTTCTCGCCACGCTCGATCGCCGGCTTGGCGAGATCGAGGAGCGTGGTGATGTCCATCGAACGGGCGATGCCGTGGTCCTGCTTGATCGAGCAGAAGCGACCCACCTCGGGACCGACGTCCGGCTGGTAGAGGATCTTGGAGAAATCGAGCCCCTTGGCTTTCCAATGGTCGACCGCTTTCCTCGCTTCGAGGCGATCGGTGCGGCCAATCATTTCCTCGATCGTGCGGAAGCCGAGCGACGCCATGATCTCGCGCATATCCTCGGCGATGAACTTCATGAAGTTCACCACGTGTTCGGGTTTGCCCGCGAATTTCGCGCGGAGCTGGGGATCCTGTGTGGCGACGCCCGCGGGACACGTGTTGAGATGGCACACGCGCATCATGATGCAGCCGGTGGCGACAAGCGGAGCGGTGGCGAAACCAAACTCTTCGGCCCCCAGCAGCGCAGCGATGATCACATCGCGGCCGGTCTTGAGCTGGCCGTCGGTCTCAACCGCGATGCGCGAGCGAAGATTATTGAGGACGAGCGTCTGGTGCGTCTCGGCGAGACCGAGTTCCCACGGGAGACCCGCGTGCTGCAGCGAAGTCTGCGGCGAAGCGCCAGTGCCGCCGTCGTAACCGGAGATGAGGACGACATCAGCGTGCGCCTTCGCGACGCCGGCGGCGACGGTGCCGACGCCGACTTCGGAAACGAGCTTCACAGAGATGCGCGCGTCCTTGTTACTGTTCTTCAAATCGTGAATCAGCTCGGCGAGATCTTCGATCGAGTAGATGTCGTGGTGCGGCGGGGGCGAGATGAGGCCGACGCCCGCGGTCGTGCCGCGGGTCTTGGCGACCCACGGGTAAACCTTGGAGCCGGGCAACTGGCCGCCTTCACCGGGCTTCGCGCCCTGCGCCATTTTGATTTGGATTTCCTTCGCGCTTTGGAGGTATTCGCTCGTGACCCCGAAGCGGCCCGACGCGACCTGCTTAATCGCGGAATTCTTCGAGTCGCCCTGCTCGTTCGTCCACGTGAAGCGCGCGGGATCTTCGCCGCCTTCACCGGTGTTGGACTTGCCGCCGATGCGGTTCATCGCGATCGCGAGCGTCTCATGCGCCTCGCTCGAGATGGAGCCGTAGGACATGGCGCCCGTCTTGAAGCGCTTCATGAGCTGGGCGGCAGACTCCACTTCCTCGATCGGGATCGGCGCATTGCCGCTCTTGAACTCAAGCAGGCTGCGGAGCGTGCAGAGATTCTTCGACTGGTCGTTCACCAGCTTGGCGTAGTTGTGGTAGGAAGCTTTGCTGTTTTGGCGGACGGCTTTTTGCAGCGCATGAACCGACTCGGGGGTGAACAGGTGGGATTCGCCGCTCGCCCGCCACTGGTAAAGTCCGCCCGTGGGCAGCACGTGATCATCGACCGGCCGCTCAGGATACGCGGCGCGATGGCGGAGGAGAACCTCCTGGGCGATGACATCGAGGCCGATGCCGCCGACGCGGGAGGGCGTCCACGTGAAGTAGTGATCCACGACGTCCTGCCGGAGACCGAGCGCTTCAAACACCTGCGCGCCGCGATAGCTCTGGATCGCGGAGATGCCCATTTTGGACATGACTTTGATCACGCCCTTGGAGCCCGCCTTCACGAAATTCGCGCAGGCCTTCTTGTGGTCGATGCCGGTGAGGAGACCCTCGCGGATCATGTCGTCGATGGTTTCGAACGCGACGTAAGGATTGATAACCGAGGCACCGAAGCCGATCAGGAGGGCGAAGTGATGCACTTCGCGGGCTTCGCCCGTCTCGATCACGAGCGAGACGCGCGTGCGGAGACCCTCGCGGATCAAATAGTGATGCAGGCCGGAAACCGCGAGCAACGCGGGAATGGGCGCGGAGTCGCGCGTGACGCCGCGATCGCTGAGCACGATCACGTTAATCTCGTCCTCCTCAATCATGCGGCGGGCCATGATGGAGAGTTCTTCCATCGACTTCGCGAGGCCCCGCTCGCCGCGGGCGACGCGGAAGAGAATCGGCAGCACGCCGACGCGGAGGCCGGGGAGATTGGTGCGGCGGATTTTCGCGAATTCCTCATTGGTGAGCACGGGCCACTTCAGCTCGACGCGGCGACAAGCGGTCGGCTGCGGGTTGAGCAAGTTGCCCTCAGAGCCGAGGCGCGTCTCGGCCGAGGTCACGATCTCCTCGCGGATCGAGTCGATCGGCGGGTTGGTGACTTGGGCGAAGAGCTGCTTGAAATAATCATAGAGCATGCGCGGCTTGTTGGAGAGCACCGCGAGCGCGGCGTCGTTCCCCATCGAGCCGATCGCTTCGACGCCATCCTTCGCCATCGGCGAAATGATGATGCGCTCGTCTTCAAACGTGTAGCCAAACGCGATCTGCCGCTGGAGCAGCGTCGCGTGATCGGGGAGCTCGACCGTCGGTGCATCGGGCAAATCGCTGAGGTGCACGAGGTGTTGGTTGAGCCACTCGCGGTAGGGCTGCGCCCGCGAGATGTCGCGCTTGATTTCTTCGTCCTCGATGATGCGGCCCTGCTCGGTGTCGACGAGGAACATGCGGCCGGGCTGAAGGCGGCCCTTTTGCACGATTTGATCCGTGGGGATGTCGAGCACGCCAGCCTCGGAGGCCATGATGACCATGCCGTCCTTCGTCACATAGTAGCGCGAGGGGCGCAGGCCGTTACGATCAAGGATGGCGCCGATCTGCTTGCCATCGGTGAAACCGATCGAGGCGGGGCCGTCCCACGGCTCCATGAGGCAGGAGTGATATTGGTAGAAGGCGCGGCGATCGTCGTCCATCGACTCGTGGTTGGACCACGGTTCGGGAATCATCATCATCATCGCGTGCGCGAGCGGGCGGCCGGCGAGGACGAGGAGTTCGAGCGTGTTGTCGAACATCGACGAGTCGGACCCGTTGGGGTTGATGATCGGGAGAATTTTTTTGATATCGTCGCCGAAGATCGGGCTGTCGAAGAGCGCCTCACGCGCGTGCATCCAATTGATGTTGCCGCGGAGCGTGTTGATTTCGCCGTTGTGCGCGAGGTAGCGGTAGGGGTGCGCGCGTTCCCAGCTGGGAAAGGTGTTCGTCGAAAAGCGCGAGTGGACGAGCGCCATCGCCGACTCCATCAGCGGGTGCTTCAGATCAGGGAAATAGTGGTCGACCTGATCGGTCGTGAGCATGCCCTTGTAAACGAGCGTCCGCATCGAGAGCGACGCGACATACCAGTATTCCGCGCCGGAGATCGTAGAGGTGCGAATCTCGGTGTAGGCGCGCTTGCGGATGACGTAGAGCTTCCGCTCAAACGCGAGGTCATCGGTCAGATCGGCGCTGCGGCCGATGAAGGCCTGGCGCATGAACGGCTCGCAGGAGAGCGCGGTATCGCCGAGCGATGCACTGTTCGTCGGCACCGTGCGCCAGCCGAGAAAAACCTGACCCTCAGACTGCACGACCTGCTCGAATTTTTCCTCGACCTTGCGGCGCACCGTCGGGTTGCGCGGGAGGAAAACGAGACCGACGCCGTATTGGCCGGCTTCAGGCAGCGTGAGGCGTGAGGTCGGGCCCTTGCACGCATCGGCGAAAAACTTGTGCGGCATCTGAATGAGGATGCCGGCGCCGTCGCCCGTGTTGATTTCCGCACCCGAAGCGCCGCGGTGATCGAGGTTGCGGAGAATCTGCAGACCGTCGGCGACGATCTTGTGCGACTTGCGGCCGTGCATATCGACGACGAAGCCAACGCCGCAGGCCTCGTGCTCGAACCACGGATCGTAGAGCCCCTGCTTGGGCGGCAGGCCAAGGGAACGGACGGGCTCGGCGCTGGGATGAAGACTATCGCTGGTGCTGTGGTTCATGTCGTCGAAGTCAGAAATTGGTTGGGAAAATGTCGGGCGCCGGAGCTTGAGGGCTGGCGTAGAGCAAAAAAAGGGCCGTCTCGTCGTTGGCGAGAGCGGCCCGGGAAAGTATTATGTGCGGAGTGCTCTCAGCGTATTACCTAGAAGAAGCGGATTGTTTTGGTGGCCATCTTGGCGTGCTCTTCATCCGAGCAACCCGCATTCGTTGG